>DVOQ01000090.1 GCA_018713485.1 Candidatus Avisuccinivibrio pullicola | reverse complement strand
TTCCTGTCATCGTCGAGCTCGACCTCGATGGTGTCACCGGCCTCGTCGGTGAACTCGTACATGTCCTTGCCCAGGTAATTGGTGAGACGTCCGCGTAAGGTGACCTTCTGATCGTCATGGGCGCGATCCTTTACCGCGGCGACGCTGTCAATGCGGTTACCTTCAAAACCCGCGGGAGCGCCGGGAGCTGCGGCCGGGGCGTTGCCTCCGAAGCCTGCGGGAGCTGCCAGGGCGACTCCGGCACTGAACACGGTAGCGGCAAGCAGGGCGGAGAGAGCAGTCACTTTTTTCATAATCTTCATCCTCATAGCTGTTGAAACCTTTAGGGAACCTCGTCCCGATGGTTATAGAATAGCGGCTCAGAATTAGCGCAAAATTAGGCATCCGCATTTTTTGTGCACGAAATGAGAATGTTTATCGTTAAGGCAGATAACGCGCGGCTACTCCCGAAGACCAGGATCTCGTCCTAGGTAATCTTAAGGCAAGAACTCTGGCTGCCCCACTGAGCGCGGCATTTAATCTCTAAAGCTACCCCCTGGTTCCCCCCTGCTGCACGTTCTCAACCTTGCTTAAAGCCTTCATCAACAGATCTCCTCAAACGCGTTCAAATTCAGCAATACAGCGGAGAAGCACTGCACAGCTTTACTTAAGACTATCTCTCCAAAGAGCTCTCATCACGAAGGCCTCCTGGGGAAGAGTAGTGCGCGGTGAAGGTGCACCTGCAGGTGCGGACTTTTCCTTAACGTTTATGCAGGGACGCAACAAAAGCGGCGTCCCGCAGGAAACGCCCCCTAACCCAAAACTAACTATGGCCGTAAGTTTATCGCCTGACGGCCGCCGATCTTAAAGTCAGCAGCGGCAGCTATGAGCGTCCTCAGCCGCGCCTTACGGCATGCCTGGTGTTTTGACCGTAAAGCCCTACAGCCTCTAAAAGCGCGCCAGAGCCTTACACAGGGCTTAGATACACGCTTTGCGGAGATATTAATGACTCAAAATCTGAGCGCTATGCGGATCATTACCGCCACAGAGTAAGTCTGGAGTCGCTCAGACGTTAATGTTGCGGATGATGTGAACGGCTGTGAAACAGCGCCTTAGCGATCAGCATAGTGACCACGACACTGCACGATCATACAGACATCGTCCTGCACACAGTACACAAGGCGGTTTTTACCGTCAATTCGACGACTCCACATTCCCGCAAGGGAGTGCTTTAAAGGCTCTGGTTTTCCAGGCCCTTCTGTCGGAGTACGCTGCACCGATGCAATCAGATCATTGATTTTTTTTAGCGCTTTACGATCCGAGGCCTGCCACTCCAGATATTCGGCCCACGCCTCAGGAGAAAACATCAGTCTCAAGATGCTTTCTCCATGTCCCTGAGCTCTTCCAACGTCACCTCAATACCATGGCCTTCCTTAATCTCCTTAAGCCCATTCAGGATGGAGCGCACGTTCTCCGGTGAGTACAGAGAATCATCGAGATTCGGGGTAAATGGTAAACGGCGATCCCGAATGAACTGACTTAGAAACATTCTTACAACAGACGGAAGATCGGTACCCATCTCTTTAGCGATTTCCCGAGCCTCGTTAAGCATGGAGGGATCCATACGGATCTGGAAATTAGCTGATGTTGCCATTACAAATTGCCTCTTAAGTCAATCTATAGAGATTATTCTAGCATGCTTTAGAGTTACACCCAATGTCAGAATGAGCATTTCTCTGTCTCATTAGTCTGAGGTTCCCCACGCGCAGCGTGAACCTCTCTCACCGCTTGCGCCCTCTTTCCCTTCCTAAATTTTCATTTTCGCCGAACGTCGTGCCAGCGGTCGGCTAACCTCAGTGTAGCTAACCGCGCTAAAGTCAGCGCTACCCCTAAAAAGGATGTCGGTATTTATGATCGTCACCGTCTGATTTTATGCAAATATGGCAGTCAAGAAGGAAAGGCCTCCGCAATAAAAAAGCAGATCAATAGGATCTGTTAGCGTAAATTCAGGCCTCCTGAGGGAGGCCATTTAGACCGGAGAGCCTTTCCGTGGGATGATCTGTACCGTGTTTAACGGTAAAATCATCAGGGCCCCTTTTTTCAGTATTCCATTCTGGGCATTCAATGTAATGCAGGGGCTATGTTAGCATCAAAGTCCCTCCGCTATCCGCAATGCCGTGTTCTGTTACGCTATCTCCCTGCAGGAAATGAGCACACTTTAAGGTCTTATGCCTTTAAGAGAACAAAGAGAACAATAAGATTTGAAAGATCGGTGTTAAAGGAAAAATCTAAGTTCATGCACGAAATATGTAGGATCAATGGTTTAGGAGAGTGGCGCTGTTGACAGGCGTCCTGAGGTATGCATCCGGGTGGTGAAGCCGGCACTGAACCGTGGCGTAAGCCGCAGGAAGAGATAAAACCCTTTCCCTTAAAAGCCTTATGGATTGACGGCGTGGCAGCATCATGACGGACGCAGGCCGCACTTTACTCTGAGATTGAGGAAAACAGGGAGGATATTTAAAATAAGGCCTTGAATCCAAAAACAAAAACCCTGCAAAGCAGGTAAGGCCTTAACTTGAATTATAAAGAATCACAGCACCATTCTCAATTAACCGTCACCCCTGATGAAGCGATCAGACTTCCCTCCTACGCTCCGGGATTCAGGCAGACCGGAGGGTGGTTCACACGCACCGCTGAGATTAATACCGGAACCAGGGCCAAACCGGTCATCGTGAAGAAGAAAATCCACAGGCTCACCGGCGGGCTGTCAGCAGAGCTTAATGCCATGTTTGCCGCTGAAAACGAAGTCTGTCCCGTCTGCGGAGGGCACATGCATGCACACGGCAGCGAATACGTGCTCTTAAAGCACATCACATTAGGCAGTGACTACACGGAGCTTAATGTATGCAGGCTCAGACGGGCATGCTCCGTGTGCACCTACTCGGTTACGCAGCGCATTCCGTTTCAGGACGGGAGCCACCGCATAACCCGTGCCGCAGGAGCCGGCATTCTGCACGCGATGAAGCACGGCGGAACATGCAAGAAGGCAGCCATTGACTGCGGCATTAACCGCAACATCGTCATGGAGGTGCACAAGAGCCATCTTGCCGGATATTATACTGACTGCGACGGAGTGCTGATTAAACCTGAGCGGCAGGCCCTGTACCTCGGCATTGACGAGTGGAAGCTCCACGACGGCAATCATTACGCCACCATTATCATCGACCTTGAGACGGGCCATATCCTGTGGATCCAGGACACCAAAAAGACGGACGTGGTAAGGAACTTCATCGCCCACGCCGGTGATGAGTTCATGAAGAAGGTAAAGGGCATAGCCTGCGATATGAACGCGGACTTTGCGAGGGCCTTTAAGAAGGCCTATGACCATCTTGAAATCATCTACGACCGCTTTCATCTCATCAGGAACTTCAACGAGAAGGTCATTACCCCGGTGAGGATTGCCGAGCAGAAGCGCCTTAAGGCGGAAGGGCGTCATGAAGAGGCCGAAAGGCTGAGACGGAACCGCTACATCACCACTTCATCCAGAGACACGCTTAAGGCAAAGGATGCACAGGGAGCAGAGGCCCTGAAGGCCGGTGTCACCGATGTAAGACCGTCGGGTCAGACGCTCTTTAAATCACTGCGCAGCCCCGTTCCGCCAGGGGATAACCGGCTCGAAACCTACGAGGATCTGATTAGGGACAACAGACTGCTCTGCGCCCTGGACATCGTCAGGGAGCAGTTAAGACAGGCATATATGGAACCTGATGCCGGCAGCATGAAAAAGGTGCTGGAAGGCATTGTCTCGGTGTGCCGTGAGACGGGCAATGAGCACTTTAAATGGTTTGCAAAGCTTGTAAAAGATCATCTGGACGGCATCATCGCCTACGCCGTCCACAGAGTAACCTCGGGCAAGTGCGAGGGTATCGTCAACCTAATCAAGACAGTGCGCAGAGCTGCGTATGGGTTTAAGGATACCGACTACTTTTTCCTCAGGTTGCTGGACGCCAGCCGGGGGTACCCTGCATGACCTCAGACCTACACAAATTGTGCAAGACCCAAAATCTACCGGTAAAAATGAGGTGATCGCTGTTAGTGGAAAAGTTAATTTAGTGTAGTTTTGAATTTAGCACTAGGTATCGACAGTGATCGGTCTTAAGTGGAAAATTCACTGGCGATGATCTGCAGGCAGGAAACATAAAGTTAATAAAGCAGACTGGCCTCCTTTCTCAGCATAGAGCTCGGGCGCCTGCGCGCCCGTTTATCTTAGCTTTAGATCTTAACCCTTATGTCCTGCTGAAGATGCCCGTTACTGCTGTACCGGCACGGCACGCTTCACGTCAATGTTGATGCTCATCAGATCCTTGTCCACCTCGCCGTAGATGTCGATGAGCTGATCCTTGGCGATATTGCTCCAGTTCCTGTCATCGTCGAGCTCGACCTCGATGGTGTCACCGGCCTCGTCGGTGAACTCGTACATGTCCTTGCCCAGGTAATTGGTGAGACGTCCGCG
>DVOQ01000089.1 GCA_018713485.1 Candidatus Avisuccinivibrio pullicola | reverse complement strand
GCAGGAACTGCCCGGATAGCCGGGGCTGCAGGCTCAGTAATGAGCTGTCACCCGGAACCTGCCGGAGAGCGGCCTGAAAACCGCTCAGCCGGAAGCCCCTGAGCTTCAGCTCATGGGAGGAGTTCACAGCTCAGGGTGAGACGTAAGTCTCACGCCCTGATCCCAGGAGGAGGTTTAGCCTCGGTCCCTTACCTAGTCTTTAGCCTTTTTCTCAGGTTCCATGGCATAAGTGACATAGACCGTTGCGTTCACGGTAATGTCATCGGCGGTGTAGACGGCACCTGAGGCTCCGGCACTGTCCATCGCCGCGGCGGCCATGAGGCGCATGCCGTTGCGCGGCATCACGATCCCCTGATTTTCATAGGAGAGGGAGACGGGCTGCGTGAGGCGCATGTCAAAGGCGGAAGACAGCTCACCGGCCTTATCCTTGGCGTCTGCGATGGCGAGGCGGCGGGCTTCCCTGCGGGCGGCCTTCTCGTCCTTTAATTCATAGCTGAAATTGCTCACCTGATTGATACCTGACTGCATGGCGAGATCGGTGACGGTGGCAATCTGCGCGAAGTCCTCGAGGCGTACCGTGACGTTGCGGGAGGCCGAATACATGATGCGCTCGACCTTGCCGTCCTTCATCTCATGGCGCGGGTAGATGGAGAGGGACTGCGCCACCACCGCCTTTTCCGGAAGCTTTAAGGACTGCAGGGCCCCGGTAAAGGCGGTGACGGTCTCCTCGACCTTGTCGCGGGCTGTGTCGGCCTTGTCCTCGTAGGCGGAAACCTCGAAGCTTAAGGTGACGATGTCGGGGGCGACACGGTACTCACCCTGACCGGTTACCTGGAGAGTGGCCGGAACGGCGGGGGCCTTATCCCGGGCATGGGCCGGAGCGCTAAGGCCTAAGGTAAGAGCGCCTAAGAGCGCGGCGCTAAGAGCGGCAGACTTGATTTTCATAACCTATCCTTAGTTAAAAGCTTAAGGGAAACGACTCCCTATATCCGCAGTGTAGGGAGTAAAACATAGGGCAGACTTAGTGACAGGGCGGGCGGACAAAAACTGCGTCAGCGCAGATCGTGGCGCAGGGCCTTAATTTCCTCAAGAAGCTCTTTCAGGGTGGCAAGAAGCTCTGCCTCTCGGGACAGACGCGCCTTGTCCTCAGCCTGATATGTGTTTAAGGCCTTCTCCATGACCGTAAGGCGGGAGCTTAAAGTCTCCAGAGCCGTGAGCACGGGGCTTAAGCCGGTAAGCGCGGGGGAGGGGGCGGAGTCAGGGGCGTTCTCTTCCTGCTTTTTAAGCACGGTAAAGGCGGGATCGGCGCCGGCAGATCCCATTTGCTTGAGCCGGTTAAGTTCGGTCTTGTCGCTCTGATTCCAGAGCATCATGGCCTCGGTGACCACCTGAAAGGAAATGTCTTTGGAGATCCGGGCACGGATTTTGGCGATGGTGGGGAGATCGCCCTGCAGGTAGAGGGCACGGGCGGCGGTGAGAACGGCCTTGATCTGGGCCTCTTTTTGCTCGCGGGTCAGCATTTTTTCTCCGTACCTCCTCAGGGGCGTTTATACTAATACCGTTTTAAAGGTGCACTATGACAGAAAACGAGAAAATTTTAGCAGTTCTCAGCGACATTGAGGCAGAACTTAAAGAACTAAGTCTGTGGCAGGGAGAGAGCGGCAGGCCCGCAACGGCGGCGCTGAACGCTCCCGCCCCTTTTGGCCTTGGCGTGATGGAATTTCACGAGTGGCTTGAATATGTGCTCCTGCCAAGGCTCAGGGAGATGATTGAAGAGCAGAGGGAGCTGCCATCTTCCCTGCTTACCCATCCCATGGCCGAAGAGGTGTGGCGCGGGAAGTGGGGGCAGTACCGGAGGCTTATCGGTCATCTGCGCCGCCTCGACTCGCTCTTTGCGTAGGCTTAGGCACGTATTTTGCTCACAGGAAAGGAAAGGTCTGGCTGCGCCGGAAAAACGGCAGCGCATATAGTCTCAGGCAGTAACGGCAGTTAAGGATAAGTTTAGGCATGGCATGGCTTGATTCAATAAAGGCACGGCTTAAAATGCCGGCGGCGGTAAGCGGGTTTTACCGCCAGGCCCGCGCCAATCCGAAAGTAGCCAAAGGCCTTGCCATAGGCACTACGGCCTATCACAAGATGGCGATGTTCAAGCTGGGCACGCCGATCCTTGTGTTAGCCTGCCTGTCGATGATCACGCTGCCCATGCCGCCCGTGCTCCTTGACATGCTCTTTTCCTTTAATATCGCGCTCTCCATGGTGGTACTGCTCGTCGCCATCTACGCCAAAAAACCGCTCGATTTCGGCTCCTTTCCCACGGTACTGCTCTTAACTACCATTTTGCGCCTCTCACTGAACGTGGCCTCGACGCGCGTCATCCTGCTGCACGGTCAGGACGGCACCGCGGCGGCCGGTAAGGTCATTGAGGCTTTCGGTCATGTCGTGATGGGCGGCTCGTACACGGTGGGTATCATCGTGTTCACGATTTTGATGATCATCAATTTCGTGGTGGTGACCAAGGGCGCGGGACGTATTTCCGAGGTGTCGGCGCGCTTTACCTTAGACGCGATGCCCGGCAAACAGATGGCCATTGACGCGGACTTAAACGCGGGACTTATCAATCAGGAGCAGGCCAAGCAACGGCGTGCCGAGGTGACGCGCGAGGCGGATTTCTACGGCTCCATGGACGGTGCGTCGAAGTTCGTGAAAGGCGACGCGGTGGCAGGCCTGCTCATCCTCATTATCAATGTGGTTGGCGGCATCATCATCGGCATGGTGCATCACGATCTCAGCTTCTCTGACTGTGCACGCATTTACACCATTCTCACCATCGGTGACGGTCTGGTGGCGCAGATCCCCTCGCTGCTTTTATCCGTGGCCTCAGCCATTATCGTGACGCGTCAGAACGCCTCGGATAAGGAAATGGGGCAGCAGGTGGTCTCGGAGCTCTTTGCCGAGCCCAAGACCCTGTTTATCGTGGCGGGGGTGCTCTTTGTGATGGGGATCGTGCCCGGGATGCCGCATCTGGCTTTCCTCACCCTCGCCGCCATCTGCGCCCTCGTGGGACGCTATCTTAAAAAGCGGCGCGAGAAAATTGCCGCCGAGAACGCCAAAGCCCTGCAGACGCCGGAGCTTACCAGGACGCCGGAGCAGAAGGAATTATCCTGGGACGATGTCTCCGAGGTGGATGTCATCGGCCTTGAGGTAGGCTACCGCTTAATTCCGCTCGTGGATAAGAATCAGGGCGGCGAGCTGTTAAGCCGCGTCAAGGGCGTGCGCAAGAAGCTCTCGCAGGATCTGGGCTTTCTCATTCCATCGGTGCATATCCGCGATAATCTCGATCTGGGGCCCAATTTCTACCGCATCACCTTAATGGGGGTGACCTTCGGCGAGGCCGAGGTGCAGGTCGATCGCGACCTTGCCATTAACCCGGGGCAGGTGTTTGGCGATATCCCCGGCCTTAAGACGCATGACCCGGCCTTCGGCCTCGACGCGGTATGGATTGCCAAATCCGACAACGACAAGGCTTTAGGTCTCGGCTACACCGTGGTGGATACCTCAACGGTGGTGGCGACGCATTTATCGCAGATTTTAGCCAATAACTGCGCCTCGCTTATCGGGCAGGAAGAGGTGCAGAACATTCTCGATATCGTGGCGCGCACGCAGCCCAAGTTAGTCAACGGTCTGGTGCCCTCGGTGGTGTCGTTGGGTCTGCTGACCAAAATTCTGCAAAACCTCTTAAACGAGGGGGTGCCGGTACGTGACATGCGCACCATCCTTGAAACTCTTGTCGAGTACGGGCCAAAGAGTCAGGACGCCGAGGTGCTCACGGCTGCCTGCCGCATCGGTCTGCGCCGTCTTATCGTGCAGGATATTGCCGGCGGCGAGAACGTCATACCGGTGATCACCCTCGCTCCCGATCTGGAGAAGGTCCTGCACAAGTCCCTGGAGACGGGCGGTGCCGAGGGCGTGAGCATTGAGCCCGGTCTTGCCGAAAGGCTGCAGAACTCCTTAAACGAGGCTACCTCCAATCAGGAAATGCAGGGCGAGCCTGCTATTTTGCTCACCTCGGGCATTTTACGTTCGACGCTGTCACGCTTTGTCAAAAATACCATTCCGGGCCTCAGGGTGCTTTCCTATCAGGAAGTGCCCGATGACAAGCAGATCAGGATCGTGACGGTGATCGGCAATGCCGCGGGGCAGATCCCGCCGCGCCGCTAGGGGCGTTTTTGTGACCGTCCTCAGGGAAAGCGCGTACTGCGTTGTTTTCGGTACGCTTTTTGCCTAGACTTAAGGGAGATGTGGATTTCAAAAGGCAGTTCAGAGCGGATGTGATATGCAGCTAAAACGCTTTACAGCCAAGGACATGCGGGCGGCCCTGTCCTTAATTAAGGAAGAATTAGGACCGGACGCCATTATTATGTCCAGTACGCGGGGCCCTTCCGGCGTGGAGATCGTGGCCGGTATTGAGGGAAACGCCAAAAAACCGGCGCCTAAGCCGCGCCGTGCCCCCGCCGCCACCCCTAAGAGTACTTCTGCCGTCAAAAAACCGGCGGAAAAGTCCCGGTATCTGGCCGAAGATGAGGTGGAAATCTCGGCCAAAGGGGCTTCAGCGCTCAACGCGGCGCTGCAGCAGGCCCATCAGAAGGTACTGCGCGAGCTTAACAGTCAAAAAAGCGTCACTCAGGAGCCGGCCTCAGCTCAGAGCTCCGGTTCGGGCACCTTCGCCAGAAGTCTGTTAGAAATCCTCGAGAGACAGAAGAATCTCACGCCTCCCGGGGAAAGCGATTTAAACGCCGGCTTTAACGACGATCCGCGCTTTGATGCCCCTCAGAAGAGCATTGCGGAGAAGGCCTCTCCGTCTCCGGGGGCACGGGCGGTGAAGGGCGGTCCCAAGCCCTTATCCGAGCATAAGGATCTGGAGGCGCTCTTTGAGAAATCTAAAAAGCGTCAGGAGCGCAAGGCCGAACTTAAGGAAAGCGGCATTGAGTCCTACGTCAGGGAGGGTTCCGATCCGGCCTTAAAGAGCATTTCGGCGGAAGTGGCGGCTTTAAGACAGCTGCTGCAATTTGAGCTAGCCGGACTTATCTCCGATCACCGCACGCGCGAAGAGCCGGTTAAGGCCATGCTCGCGACCCTTTTAGAGGGGGCGGGCTTTTCTAAAAAGGTCGTGCGCTCGCTTTTGCCTGAGACCGATCCGGCGCTGACCCTGCCCGGGGCCCTGCGTCTGGTTGGGGAGAGCCTTGCCGCTAAAATCCCGGTAGGGAGCGATGAGATTATCGAGGAGGGCGGCATTATCGCCCTCATCGGACCTGCCGGCGTGGGTAAGACCACGACCCTTGCCAAACTGGCGGCGCGCTTTGTGATGCGCTACGGGGCAGAGGGGGTTACCGTCATTTCGGCCGATCATTACCGCATCGGGGCCACGGAGCAGATTAAAACCTACGGGCGCATTATGGGCTGTCAGGCCCTCGCCGTGCGTTCCCTGAAGGAACTGCCCGCGCTGCTGTCCACGCTCGCGGATAAGTCCCTCGTGCTTCTTGATACGGCCGGGGTGGGGCTTAAGGATGCACGCTTTGGCACGCAACTTGCTGAGCTTGAGGCACATGCCTCCCTCGGGCTTAAGCACTATTTAGTGCTGCCGGCCACGGCGCAGCGCAAGGTCCTTGAAAAAGCGTACCGGCATTTTGCCAGGGTACCCCTTGAGGGCCTCATCCTGACCAAGACCGACGAGAGTTCTTCCTTAGGCGATGCCTTATCGCTGTGCCTGGAGAACAGTCTGAGACTTAGCTACGTCACGGACGGGCAGAGGGTGCCTGAGGATCTGACCGTGCCTAAGGGCGCTGATCTCTCACGGGGCATTCTGGAGCAGTTAGAGGAGAGATCGCCCTTTGAGGACGAATAAATAAGGTTTAATTATGCAGACAAGTACGCGTAACAGAAGAGGACCCGTCAAGGTCATTACCGTCACCGGCGGCAAGGGCGGCGTCGGTAAGTCATCCGTATCCCTGAACACCGCCGCCGCTTTAAGTCAGCTGGGCAGGAAGGTGCTGCTCTTTGACGCTGACTTAGGTCTTGCCAATATCGACGTGATGTTAGGCCTCAGGGTGGAAAAGAACTTAGGACATGTGTTAAAGGGCGAGTGCTCCTTAAAGGACATCATCAAGGACGGCCCCTTAGGACTGCGCATCGTACCTGCCTCCTCGGGACTTAAGGAGATGGCCGGGCTCTCCCGCGACGAGCACGCGGGGCTCATCCGCGCCTTCTCGGATTTAGACGAGGATATCGATGTCCTTATCGTGGATACCGCCGCGGGCATTTCGGATATGGTGCTCTCCTTCTGCCGCGCCGCGCAGGACGTGGTGATGGTGGTGTGCAACGAACCCACCTCGGTGGCCGACGCCTACGCGCAGATGAAGGTGCTCTCGCGCGATTACGGGGTGAGCCGCTTTAAGATTGTCGCCAATCAGGTGCATAGCCTTGATGAGGGCAAGAGCATGTTTAAAAAGCTCGTGCTCGTCACCGATCGCTTCCTTGACGTGACCCTGGAGCTCGTTTCGTGCATCCCGGCCGATCCCAACATGAAGAACGCGATTAAAAAGCGCTCCTGCGTGGTGGATCTGTTCCCGCAGTCCCCGGCATCACGGGCTTTCCGCGCTCTGGCCTTACGCGTCTTAAAATGGCCTGTTCCCGAAAGGGCGGGCGGACACCTTGAGTTCTTCGTCGAATCCCTCGTGCAGCATGACGGGGAGGAAAGTAATGAGCCTGAGGATACCGCGGAGGTAAGAACTGAAGCCTGAGTGCGATCGGTTAAGCAAAATCGGGATCTGAGCCTCAGAGGGCAAGGGGATCCGTGCTAAAATCCCGACAGGTACATTCAAAATTGCAGATAGTGTAAGGATATGGGCAGGAACAAACAGGGTGGTGCTGCGGCGTATTTACAGAACCGCTACAGCGACCGTACCCTGCAAATCGAGAAATTCGCACCCCTGGTGAAGCGGATCGCCTTGCACCTCAAGGTGAAGCTGCCGCCTTCGGTGGAGCTTGACGATCTCATTCAGGCCGGCATGCTGGGCCTTATGGACGCCATGCAGAATTTCGAGGAAGGCCACGGTGCCTCCTTTGAAACCTACGCCTCGATCCGTATCCGCGGTGCCATGATAGACGAGATGCGCGCCTCGGACTGGGCTCCGCGCTCAGTGCACCGCAACACCCGCGATATTGCCGCCGCCATAACCACCTTATCCCACCGTCTGGGCCGCGAACCTAAAGATATTGAAATTGCGGCCGAATTAAAAGTCAGTGTGGACAAGTATCATCAGATGCTCCTTGACTCCTCGAACTCGCAGATGATCGGGATCGAGGATCTGGGGATCACCGAGGACGTCATCTCCGACAGTCCCTCTCATCACGAGGATAAGCTCTTTGAGATGATGGCGACGGAAGAGTTCCACCGCGCTTTAGCGACGGCGATTTCACGGTTGCCCGAGCGCGAGCAGCAGGTACTGGCTTTTTACTACGACGAGAACCTCAACTTAAGAGAAATCGGACAGGTTTTAGAGGTATCGGAGTCGCGGGTGTGCCAGATCCTCTCACAGACCACGGCGCGTCTGCGCTCTCTCCTCCGGGACTGGGTGGCGCGTTAAGGAGGTGAAAGTGTGAGAACGGGCACTTTTGCATTAAAATCAGCGCACATAGACAGGATAGCGTGGGATTTTACGGCCTTTTGGTGTTAATGTGACACTAAGGGCTGTAGCCCCAGAGAGAACAAGGAGTTACCCTTGAATAAAAACATCAAGATCCTCATTGTTGACGACTTCTCAACAATGCGCCGCATTATCAAGAACCTGCTGCGGGATCTCGGGTACAACAATACCCATGAGGCCGACGACGGTTCTACAGCGCTGCCCATGCTCGAGAACGGGGATTTTCAGTTTGTCATCACGGACTGGAACATGCCCGTGATGCAGGGTATCGATTTGCTGCGAGAGATCCGCAAAAGTCCCAAGCTCAAATCCCTGCCGGTTTTAATGGTGACCGCTGAGGCCAAGCGCGATCAGATCATCGAGGCGGCCAAGGCCGGCGTGAACGGCTATATCGTCAAGCCTTTTACAGCCGCGACGCTGCGCGAAAAGCTCGACAAGATTTTCGAGCGTTTTGATCATCAGTGATAAGGCTGTGACATAAGGATAAAGAGCATGGAAAACACGCCCAAAACCGAGGCTCCGAAGCGTAAGCCGCAGATCACCCTTGAGGAAGCCCAGGAACTCGTGATGTACCTGGAGGCGGGCATGCAGGAGGAGGCCGACAGCCGCTTTATGGCTATCGTGCGCAAGTCCGAGCCCAATGTCTTTCAGGAAGTGGGTAATCTGACGCGCGATCTGCACGACGCCATCCGCAATTTCGCCGAGGATCCGCGTCTGCGCGATATCACCGACATTGAAATTCCCGATGCCTCGGAGCGTCTGCGCTACATCATTACCATGACCGACAAGGCCGCCACGCGCACTCTCGACGCCGTGGATGCCTGTAAGCCCATTGCCGACGGACTGACTCACGCCATCGAGGATCTGATGCCGATGTGGAACCGGCTCATGCACGGCCACATTGACCGCTTTGAGTTCGTCACCCTCTGCCATCAGATTGACGAACTGCTTAACAGGACCCGCGACAGCGCCGCGGCCATGGAAGCGCAGTTAAACGAGATCCTCATGGCCCAGGACTATCAGGATCTCACGGGACAGATGATTCAGAAGGTCATTCTGCTTGTAGGCGAGGTCGAGGACGATCTGGTGAAGTTCCTCGTGACCTTCTCCGAGATCTCCGGCATTAAGCCCTTAAGCCGCGAGGAGCGTGACGCCCTGCGCAAGGCCGAAAGCAGTGAAGCCGCCGGTCCGGCACTCGAGAGCCAGAAGGAAAGCGGAGCCGTGGTGGCCTCGCAGGATGACGTGGACGATCTTCTCGCCAGTCTCGGATTTTAAACACTAGGAGAGCAGAAAATGGATGAGGAAATTTTACAGGATTTCCTGGTGGAGGCCGGGGAGATCATTGAAAATCTCGACGAGCAGCTCGTGCAGATCGAGAAGACTCCCGATGACACTGCTCTTTTAAACGCCATCTTCCGCGGTTTCCATACCGTAAAGGGCGGCGCTGGCTTCCTCGAATTAAAGGATTTAGTTGAGATCTGTCATGCCGCTGAAAGCGTGTTTGACATGCTGCGCAACGGCCGCATTAAGATGAGTCCCGTGCTCATGGACGCTATCCTGCAGGCCCATGACGAGATCTCGCGCATTTTCGGTGAGGTGCAGAACCGTGAACCCATCGTTCCGGCACCGGCGGAACTCATCTCCCGCCTGCACGATATCGCCGAGGGCAAGGTAAGCGATGAGGCTCCGGCAGCCGCTCCCGCACCTGCGCCTGAGCCCGCTCCGGCTCCTGTCCCTGAGCCTGTGGAAGTGAAGCTCCCTGAACCTGAGCCCGCTCCGGCTCCCGTCCCTGAGCCTGTGGAAGTGAAGCTCCCTGAACCTGAGCCCGCTGCGGCAGAGCCTGAAACCGCGAACCGCGCCGAGGGGGAAGGATCGATTGACGATATTACCGAAGATGAGTTTGAGGCGCTTTTAGATCAGCTGCACGGCAAGGGCAAGGCGCCAGGTACCGACGGCGATCTCGCCCTGCAGGGGCACGATGACACGGACAGCGACTTTGACGCGATGTTAGAGAGCGCGGGCGTGACCTCAGGGGCGTCGCATCCCGTGGATGAGAAAGGAGAGCTTAAAGTCGCCACCGATGAGGAATTTAATAAGGCCAAGGCTGTGGCGGAGGCGCCTCAGGCGCCGCAGCCTGCAGCCACGGTGTCTCCTGCCCCGCAGCCTTCTCCTTCCCGTGAGGAAAAGCCCGCCACCGATAAGGGCGGCAAGGGAGCTGCGGCATCGGGCCTTGGTGAAGTGGCCGAAACGACGGTGCGCGTGGATACGCAGGTGCTCGATGACATCATGAACATGGTGGGCGAGCTGGTCTTAGTGCGTAACCGTCTCCTGTCTATTGCCGCGCACCGCTCCGATCAGGAGATGTCGCAGGTCATCTCGAACCTCGACGTGGTGACGGGGGATTTGCAGGGCGCGGTGATGAAGACGCGCATGCAGCCCATCAAGAAGGTGTTCGGACGCTTCCCGCGCGTGGTGCGCGATTTAGCGCGCAAGCTTAACAAGAAGATTGAGCTGCGCATGGAGGGCGAGGATACCGAGCTTGACAAGAATCTCGTGGACGCCTTAGCCGATCCCATGGTGCACATGGTGCGCAACTGCTGCGATCACGGCATCGAGGATCCGCAGGTGCGTCTCTCCCACGGCAAGAAGGAAACTGGTACCGTGGTCTTAGCCGCCTCGCAGCAGGGTGATCATATCCTTCTGGAGATCAGCGACGACGGTCAGGGCATGGATCCGCAGATCTTAAAGCAGGTCGCCATCCGCAAGGGCGTGATTGACGAGGCGACCGCTGAGCGCCTCTCGGACGATGACGCCTTAAACCTCATCTTCGCGCCCGGTTTCTCGACTAATACCGAGGTGACCGATATTTCAGGTCGCGGCGTGGGCATGGACGTGGTCAAGACCAATATCGCCAAGCTCAACGGCTCGGTGCGCGTCATCTCCAAATACGGCGAGGGCACCACCATCGAGATCAAGGTGCCCTTAACCCTGGCCATTCTGCCTACCCTCATGGTGTCGGTCAATCACCGCACCTTTGCGCTGCCCTTAACCTCGGTCTCGGAGATCTTCTATCTGAGCCTCGACTCGATGCGCATCGTGGACGGCTTAAATACCATCGTCATCCGCGATCGCCCCGTGCCGCTCTTTTTCTTAAAGCAGTGGTTTGAAAACGCACCCACGGACGAGTATTTTAAGAACAAGGCGCATATCGTGTTAGTGCAGGCTTCCTCGACGCAGCTCGTGGGCTTCGTGGTAGACGAGCTCTTAGGGCAGG
The DNA here is from genome assembly GCA_018713485.1 of Candidatus Avisuccinivibrio pullicola. Taxonomy (GTDB): domain Bacteria; phylum Pseudomonadota; class Gammaproteobacteria; order Enterobacterales; family Succinivibrionaceae; genus Avisuccinivibrio_A; species Avisuccinivibrio_A pullicola. Next base: position 9,599 of record DVOQ01000089.1, on the reverse strand, counting down.
AGGAAGTGGTGATTAAGCCTCTGGATTCTGTACTGAGACATACGCCCGGCATGGCCGGAGCCACCGTGACCTCCGATGGCGGTATTGCCCTCATCGTGGATATTCCGGGACTTATCCGTGCGTACGGACACAAGAACTTAAGCCGTTTTTAAGGACTAAGGAGACAGCATGGCGATTCGGGTTCTGATTGTCGATGATTCGACGTTTTTCAGAAAGCGTTTAAACGAGATCATTAAAGGAGATCCCGCCCTTGAGGTCTGCGGCGAGGCCAGAGACGGTAAAGAAGGCGTGGAGATGGCCGCCCGCCTCAAGCCCGACGTCATTACCATGGACGTGGAAATGCCGGTTATGGATGGCATTACCGCCGTGAAGGAGATCATGGCCAAGAGCCCCACGCCCATCCTCATGTTCTCCTCCCTGACCTTTGAAGGCGCGAACTCCACCTTTAAGGCCCTTGAGGCCGGTGCGGTGGACTTCATGCCCAAGAATTTCGATGATATTGCCCACCGCCGCGAGGACGCCTTAGCTGAGCTGCGCGGTAATATCAAGGCCGTAGCCCGCAGCCGCGTCTCGCGCCGCTCAGCCTCCCCTTCGCCCATGGCCAGGACGGCGGCGTCCCCCGTGACGCAGGCGGTGCCGCTCTCGCGTCAGCCCGCGGCGCCGCGCCCCGCGTTAAGCACCCCGCCTTTACGCACCTCTGCCGCGGCACGCCCTGCGGCACCGCAGACCCCGCGCTTTGGCTCCGCGCCCTCCAATGCGGGTCTTGGCGCCTTTGCCCGCGGCACGGATACCGCCTCGGCCTCCTCGCGCATGGCCTTTGAGAAAATTCAGAGTACCCTGGGAAGGGTGGACAGAGGTAAGCCCGCGGCCGCGATGCAGTTCTCCTTTGGCAATCACAAGGGCGAGACGACCCGCTTCCGTCCCTCGGGCAAACCCCATGATATCGTAGCCATCGGCTCCTCGACGGGCGGTCCCATTGCCATTCAGAACATTCTGCCCCGGCTCCCGAGGCTGAACGTGCCCATGGTCATCGTGCAGCATATGCCGCCTGCCTTTACCACGACTTTTGCGCAGCGCCTTGACACCATGTCGCAGATGCACGTGGTGGAAGCTAAGGACGGGGACGTGCTGCAGGCCGGGACCTGCTATATCGCGCCTGGCGGTATGCAGATGATCTTCGAGCACGGCGCGGGTAAGGTGAAGATCCGTATCTTAAAGGGCGACGATCGCGTTGTCTATCATCCCTGCGTGGATGTTTCCTTTGCCTCGCTCGCTCAGATCTACGGCGGACGGGTGCTGGCCATGGTCTTAACCGGCATGGGGTCGGATGGCTGTGAAGGCTGCCGCCTCTTAAAGAGAGCGGGGGCGGTCATCTGGGCGCAGAACGAGGAGACCTGCGTGGTCTACGGCATGCCCCAGGCGGTGGTGAACGCGCGCCTTGCCGATCAGGTGGTGGCACTCGATCGCATCGCCGAGTACATCAAGGAAGAAATGTAAGCTAAAGACGGGGAGAGCGCATGAACTTAATCGGAGTCTTTACCGCCATCGGCTGTATCCTTCTGACCATGGTGCTTGAAGGTACGCATCCTGGCATCATGATCAACCTGCCGGCCTTTTCGGTGGTGGTGGGCGCGTCCTTCTCCGCCTGTATCGTGCAGTTCGCCTTTAAGGAAGTGCTCTCGGCCTTAAAGCACCTGACGTGGATCATCGCTCCGCCGCGTTTCAATCTTTTCGCGCAGGCCGAACTGTTAAGCTCCATGTCCACCACTGCCCGTCAGCAGGGTCTTTTAGCCCTTGAAAATCAGGTGGGCTCGGCCTCGGACGACTTTACGCGCACCGGCATTCAGATGATCGTGGACGGCGTGGATAAGGACAGTCTCTCGGCACTGCTGCAGAACGCCATCGACATCGAGCAGCAGAAATTAGAGCCTAACGCCAAGTTCTACGAGTCTATGGGCGGTTACTCCCCGACCATGGGCATTATCGGCGCCGTGTTAGGTCTCATTCACGCCATGTCGCTGCTCGACAGGCCCGATCTCTTGGGGCCCTCGATCGCCGTGGCTTTCGTGGCCACCATTTACGGTCTGGTGCTCGCCAACATCATCTGTATTCCGGTCTCGAACCGCATCCGTTCCATCAACGCGCAGATCGCCTTATATAAGTACATGACCATGGAAGGTCTCGTTTCCATCTGCGCCGGTGAGAACACCATGATGCTAAAGCGCCGTATCAGCGTCTTTACCGGTCAGCAGGCCGATTAAGGACAGGGAGAGGCCCATGAAAAAGCCCGCCGCAGCCCATGAAAACCTCGAGCGCTGGATGGTGTCCTACGCCGACTTCATGACTCTGATGTTCGCCGTCTTCGTGGTGCTGTACTCCTTTGCCATGACCAAGCAGTCTGAGGCGCAGTCCATGGTGCAGGGCCTCGTGCAGTCTTTCAGCGAAATCGGTCTTATCTCTTCGACGCCGGGCGTCATCGCGCTCCCGGGACCCATCGCGCAGGCGCAGGTGGAGGAGGCCCTCGCCACCGCGCAGAGCAGGCAGGATACCGTGAACTCCCCGGTGCAGGGCGGAGGCGGTGTCATGGATTTCGGCACGCCCGCTCCCACGCAGACCGTGCAGCCTGAGGAGAACGTCGAGGACTTCGACGTGACGGGCAATCTCACTACGGCTGAGGTCGAGGATCCCACGGCAGGCCATGAGATCAAGGATTTCCATACCGACGACCGTCCTGAGAAGGCCGTCGAGGACGGCGGCATTTCGCCAGGCGGTGAGAGCGATCTCCTGGAAGAGGGCGGTCAGGGCCCCTCGGATTCGACCAAGGCCGGCGAGTTCTCCACGGGCGATCCCTTTGACTCCATCGAGCGCTCCATTTCAAGCACGCTCGAGGAATTAGGCCTCGATGCCTCCGTGGTCGTGGAGCGCGATCCGCGCTTTATCACCATCAATATCGGCTCCTCGCTGCTCTTTGCCGAGGACAGCGCGGCGGTGCTCAACACCTCCCGTCCCGTGATCGCGGCCATCGCGAAGACGCTCTCGAATATCAACAATTACATCAGGGTGCGCGGCTATACCGACAATACCTTCGTGCAGAACAGTGTGTACCGCAATAACTGGGAGCTCTCAGCTTCCCGTGCCCTCGCGGTGCTCGATGAGCTGGAGAACTTCGGTATCGCGCCCTCGCGCCTTGCCGTGGAGGCCTACGGTCAGTACGCCCCCTTCTATTCCAACGCGACGCGCGCCGGCAGGGCGCAGAACCGCCGTGTAGTCATCGCCATTTCCCGCGACGGCATTAAGCGGGACGATCTTAAGGTGCTGCCCGGTGATTCCGAGCGCATCGTGCCCACCACCGAGCCTGTGGAGGCCGGAACGGGCGGGATCCGTTTCGAGCGCGGAGCCGACGGCTCTCTGGAGCTTAACTTCAATTTAGGAAACCGTGACACCCCCGGTGAATAAAGGATTATTTAAGGAGAGTATGTGTTAGTCTGGGCAGTTGCCAGTCAGAAAGGCGGTGTGGGGAAGACCACCACCGTGGCCTCGCTTGCCGGATGGCTGCAGAAGGAAGGTCTGAGGGTCCTCGTTATCGATACCGATCCTCACGCCTCGCTTACCTCGTACCTCGGGTTTGATGACGACGCCCCCGAGTACAATCTTTTTGATCTCTATGCCGCCCCTGAAGTCACGCGCGAGCTTTTTTTAAAGACCGTTACCGCGACGCGCCATCAGGGCCTCGACATTCTGCCCTCCTCTATGACTCTCGCCACTATCGACCGCCAGCTCTCCGGCCGGCAGGGCGTAGGGCGCATTCTCGCTAAAAGCCTGGACCGCGTGCGCGACTGTTATGACGCGGTGCTGATCGACTGCCCGCCGGTGTTAGGCGCGCTTATGGTCAATGCCCTCGTGGCCGCCACTACCATCCTCGTTCCCACACAGACGGAATTTCTGGCCTTAAAGGGCCTGCAGGGCATGGTGCGTACCTTTGACATCATGTCGCACGCCCAGAACGGTACCGCCTTTGACTACGTGGTGGTGCCCACCATGTTTGACCGGCGTACGCGTGCCTCCAATCAGAGCCTTGAGTTCATGCGCGAGCACTATAAGAGCGTCTGGTCAGGCTGTATCCCCATTGACACCAAGTTCCGCGAGTCAAGCTCGCGCCGTCTGCCCCTGCCCTTAATGGACGCTCACTGCCGCGGCTCGGAAGCTTACCGTGAGCTGCTCTGCTATCTCATTTCCCATGAGTTAAGCCGCAACAGCCAGCAGGTCACTCCCGCCCTTGCCGCCATCCTCGCCGATGACGGGGAGAGTGACGCGCCCCTGACCCATCACGGTGAGGAGGTGGTGGCAGAGGCGGTCGCTGCCATGATCGCCCCTAAGGAGAGCGCATCATGATGTCCTTATCCCATCACAACCGCGAGGAAGAAACCCTCTTAGACTACTTCCGCCAGATGCTCTCTGAGGAAGAGGCCGTCATGGACGCCTCCGGGGAAGCTCCTGCCGTTAAGGCCGCGCTGCCTGAAAGTCCCGCAGTGGAGCCGGACGCCCGGGGAGATCTCCCCGTCACGGGCCCTGAGCCTGAGTTACAGACCGCGCCCGAGATGAAAAGCGAAAGCCGGCCTCTGGATTACGCGCCGCATCCTTCCCTCGAGAGCCTGCTCATGGCTATAGGCACGGAACCGGTAAGTGCCACGGCGACGGAAACCGCGACTGCCACGGCTGTAGATACGGCTACGGAAACCGCCACGGCTGTGGATACGGCCACGGAAACCGCCACGGCTGTGGATACGGCCACGGAAACCGCCGCCGCTGTGGACATGGTTACGGAAACGGAGACTGTGACTGAGACCGCGACGGCCGTTGCGGGCGCTACGGACAGCGTAACGGTTAAGGATACGGAAAAGACCGTGGAGATACTGCCGGGCCTTAGCGAGGCTCAGCGCAGGGCTTTCTCTGAATGGAAGAACATTGAACCGGGCCGCGAGTTTCAGACGCTTTTCTTTACGGTGGGCGGCGTGCGCTTTGCCGTGCCCCTCGTGGATCTGGGTAGCATCTTCGAGTGTCAGAAGACCACCTTTATTTTCGGTCAGCCGCAGTGGTTCATGGGCATGACCGATATCCGCGGCAAGAAAATCAACATCGTGGATACGCTGCGCTTCGTGAAGGAAGATTACGCGGGGCGGGAGGAACCGTACCCCTATATCATTACCCTAGGTACCTCGCGCTGGGCCATCACCTGTGATGTGCTCGAAGGCAACCGCACCATTCAGAACGAGGCGGTGAAATGGCGGCAGAGCGCGGGTAACCGCCCGTGGCTGGCCGGCATCGTCAAGAAGGAGATGTGCGCCCTGCTGCACGTGGAGGCTCTCGTACAGCTTTTTGAGAGCGGTTTTAATCCGCGGAGTTTGGGCGAGATCAAGGAACAGGATTAAGAATTTTGCGCTTTAAATCAAGGCGTGCTAGATTAGACTTAGTTTAAATGCCTTCAGGCAGTGAGGAATGTAAAAATGGCCGCAGAAAACAGCAGTGTGGGAGCAGTTTATGATCCCAATGAAGCCGGTAAGGGCGAGGTTATGGTGAGATGGGTCACCTTCCAGCTCGACCGTGAAATTTACGGCGTGAATGTCATGCAGGTGCGTGAGGTGCTGCGTTACTCCGACATCGCCCCCGTGCCCGGTGCCCCCGCTTATGTCTTAGGTATCATCAATCTGCGCGGTAACGTGGTCACCGTCATCGACACGCGCATGCGCTTTGGTCTGCCGTCCGCCGAGATCACCGACAACACCCGTATCATGATCATCGAGTCGGAAAAGCAGGTCATCGGCATTCTCGTCGATTCCGTGGCCGAGGTGGTTGATTTAGACACCGCTGACATCGACGACACTCCGAACGTGGGTACCGAGGAGTCGGCCAAGTTCATCTGCGGCGTCTGCAACCGCAACAATGAGCTTCTGATCCTCATCGATCTCAATAAACTGCTCTCCGAGGAAGAGTGGCAGGAAGTGGCTAATCTCTAAGCCTAAACGGGGTGGGATGTGCAGTTCGTCCTCGATCTGACTTTATATTGCATCCTCGGGGGAGCGCTTTTCATCCTGCTCCTCGTTCTGTGCTCCTTTATTATCAACGCCCGCCATATCGGGCGCGTTGAGGAGCGCTGTCAGGCTCTGGAAAAAGCCCGTGATGAATTAGGTCTCTCCTGCGACACGCTCTCCAGGGAGCGCACGGAATTAAAGCGCGAGCTGGAGTTCAGCAACCGCCGCCTGGAGCAGAGCGAAAGGCAGCTCCGTCAGGTGAGCCATACCCTAGATGAATGCATCGACGAGCTCAGCGCTCTCAGGGGAAAGTTAAGGGAGCTTGCTGACGCTCAGGCAGAAGCTGTGGCCCCTGAGCCGGTTCCTCAGACTGCGCCCCTCCCTCCTGTCACCCCCGTACCAGCTGCCCTGCAGGGGGCGCAGCCGCCTCAGGACGCTGAACCCGTAAATTCCGCGGTTATGCCCGGGACTGCCGCCTCTGCGGAAAGAGCGACTGCGGAGCGCGAGATGGATCCGGATACCGTCACCCTCTCCACAGCTGTGCCTGAAGCGGAGCCGGTTCCGGATCATTCGTCCGTCTCTGAGACTGAGAGCGCGGTTCACTCTCAGGATGCAGAGCAGGGGGCTGCATTATCTGCTGAGGGCACTGAGGAAGTGGTAGCCGCCCCCGTGCAGGGAAGCGTTACCGATGAGCGCGTCCTCAAAGCCCGCCGTCTTATGGAAGCGGGCGCGTCTTTTAAGAGCATCCTTGCCGATACGGGGATCTCCGGGGAAGAACTGGAGATGATGTTCGCGGTGGCCGGTCTGAGTGCCCATCCCGAGGATCTGCAGAAGGTAAGTCTCGCTTCCCAGGCTCAGGCTTCAATGGCCGAGAGTCACTTTGCCCCCGTGCCTGAGGAATCTTCCGTTGCTCCCGTCAGTGAAGAGCGGGCCTCCCCGGCTCATGCGCCCGCACTGCCCGATGAGCTGTTACGTGAGCGTCAGGCTGCGGCACGGCGCATTGTTGAGCAGTTATCCGCCGCTCAGGGAAGGGAGATGAGTGAGGAGCCTTCCGTTTCCAAAGAAGAGCGCTCGCTTCAGGAACGCCTTAACGTGGCTATGCGCGAGTACGAGGAAAGCACGGGCAGTTCCCGCCCCGTGAGTCCTGTCTCTTCCGTGGCCACCGCCACTCCCAAGGTAGCTTCCTTTGCCGCCCGCGGAGCCTACGGCATTACCTCAAGCCCCGGCGTCAAATCCCTGCGTGCCCGTCATCGCCGCTAAGGCGCGGGTTCTGAGAGTTGGGAGTCATGCGGGGAGGGCGGTAACTCAGGTAAGGTTTCGCTCTTCACGTAACATTGTTTTTTAACTAAAGCCGCGAAATTCCCCATGCGTGAGCGTGGGGATGAAAGCGGCCGGTGTCGCACATTTTGATCATGTATCAATACCCTCTAAGAACTCAGGAACGAGCTTTTTGCTCCTACCTGATGGGGGCATTGTGGACATGCCCGTAAGTACTCGGTAATGGGTGCTTACTAAAAGTGAGGCACCGACCTCACGAAACCTCGCACGTAAGTGCGTAGGTAGTTCATAGAAGGCGATGCCGTAGAGGAGCACTTTTCCTGAACCCTGATCTGGAAGCCTGACGCGTAACGCTTTTCTCTGATTTGTTCCCGGGCCTTGAGTGCCATAGGTTTAAGCTGCTTCAGGCTTTTTACCGCGTTAACTTCGATGAGTAACAGGTCATGCTGCATAAACCCTGAAAGTACGATATCCATTACCCGCTAAGTCATAATTCCATCTCAATATAAAATTCTTATTAGTCTTCCCGGCTATCTTACTGATCTCCTATTAAAAATTTATGCTCCAGAATATAAATAATGCTTGACTTTTAACAGGTATTAAATTATAATTACCTTACCTGTTAAGGGTACGGAGGTGCGTTATGGCAAGGCCCAGATCGGATAAAGTCAGGATTAAAACCGTCAGGAACCGCACTAAGAACGGTACGGTCTACGTTTACGAGAGAAAAGTGCGTTATAACCCTGAGAACGGGTATGACGACGTCCTTGAAAGCCGCCTCGTGGGCAAAATCCTGCCGAGGACGGAGGAGATTATCCCCACCCGCGTCTACAGGCGCAGGAGCGGCGGTGCAGGTGACTGCGCTCAGCCTTCCGTGCCGCCCTCCGGCTGTCAGCAGGTAAATGCGGAGAACGGGAGCGGTTCCGTGCTGGCGGTGAGACGCCACGCCGGTCTCACCGCCCTCCTTGAGTTCGCGGGAAAGGCGACCGGCATTGATGAGGACGTGGGCTATGCCACTGAGGAAAGCCGTGACGGCGAGACCCTGCCGCCTAAGGTGGCTGCCCTCCTGCGTGACAGAGTCATCTCTCTGGCGAGGTTCTGGACCGGCTCCTCCGGCATGGCCGTGAACCATGTCTCTGACTGGCAGCTCACTCATGATCTTCCCGCGCAGCTCAGTGAAGAGATCTGCCATGAGCTTGCTGAGGAGACAGGGCGCAATGAGCAGCTGATTCAGGCCTACTTCAGGAGACGCGCCTCCCGTGAGCAGAAAGGAGAGTGCATCGCCATCGACAGCACCGCACATTCCGTGTACTCCGTCTTTGAGAACCATCCTGAGGCGCGGTTCTCCAAAGGCAATGACAGGGAGGGAAAGGGCTTTCCCGTGGTAAAGCACATTGTTCTCTGTTCCATGGGCTCAGGCCAGCCCCTTGCCTTCTCGCAGCAGCCCGGTGACGTGCCTGACGTGGTCTCCCTCGTCAACGCCCTTAAGGAGCTTAAGACCCTGCACCTTAAAAAGCCCATGGCCGTGACCGACAACGGCTTCTGGAGCATGTCCGCCGGAGCGGAGCTCTTTAAGAACCACATTAAGTTCCTCGTCAGGGTTTCAGCTTACGACGGGGCATGGTTCCGTGAGCGCATGGATGAGATGCTGCCCCTCCTTGACTCTCCTGAGGCCATACTCGAAGCCGACCCCAGAATAAGAGGCGTAACCCGTCCCGCCGTGCTGGAGCTTAAGGGGAAGTGGGCCTATAAGACGGCCAGCCATGAGAAGGGGGAGAGCTACACCATAAGGAGCCGCGTCTATCTGCACCTATTCCTTAACGTGCAGAAGAGAGCTGATGAGGAGAATAACCTCGGACGCAGTGCCCTGCTGCTAAAACACGACCTTGAGCAGGGACGCCTTGACGAACTTAACGACAGCGCGAGGCGTCAGGCCATGGAGCTCTTCACCATAGGAAGAAAGAGCCGTAACGGCACATACTCCGTCACATTTAACGAAGAGGCTTACCATGAAAGACTTAAACGCTGCGGCGTCTTCATGCTCATGACTAACAGCGCCGCCCTGAGCACTGAGGAAGCCCTGCTCACCTACCGTAAGCGCAACCGTCTTGAGGCCTTCTTCGAGAGCGAAAGACGCTGCTGTGATGCTGCCCGCGAAAGGGTATGGGACCGCGACACGGCACGGGGCCGCATGTTCCTGCAGATGACCGCCATGGGCTACACGGAGTTCTTCTACACTAAAATCAGGGAGATTAAGGCTGAGGTACAGAAGAAGATTGATGCCCCTGACAA
>DVOQ01000088.1 GCA_018713485.1 Candidatus Avisuccinivibrio pullicola | reverse complement strand
GCAGGAACTGCCCGGATAGCCGGGGCTGCAGGCTCAGTAATGAGCTGTCACCCGGAACCTGCCGGAGAGCGGCCTGAAAACCGCTCAGCCGGAAGCCCCTGAGCTTCAGCTCATGGGAGGAGTTCACAGCTGCCAACTGTCCCATGAATGCTCTTTGCCGTGGGTGATCGGTAAGGAATGAGAAACTGGCCCATGGCGGGCCAGTGTGGTGGCTAGCGCAGTTCCTTCGCCAGGTTTCTGAGGAAGTTTAATGCTCCCGGAATATCGCACTGATCGTAGAAGTAGTTAAGGCGTTTCACCCTGGGATTGAGATAGGTGATGAATTTCTCTAGCTCAATATTGGTGTGGCGCTTTAACAGTTCCTCAGGATCTATCTCCTTGCCCCTGCGCAGAATGGCAGCGATGGCGATGGACAGCGACTCACGCGAGATGTACTGCAACTCTAAGTGCGAGCCCACGATCTCGACACTCACGTGCTCGTTTAAAAGCAGTAAGCGCAGGGTTCGCAGAATGCCGTTGTCGGACCACGGGAAGAGGGCGATGCCTAAGGGAGTCTCGACGATATGGCGCTGTTGCAGTCCCAGTTTGCGGTAATTGCGACGGGCACGGCGCAGCAGCTCCTGAGCCTCAGCGTTGAGGTAGGAGGGTGCATCGTCACGTTCGTAGATCTCCACCATCTTAAGACGGATCTTCTCGTGCACGGGGTTTTCATTGGAAAGCGCCGGCAGGGGATTGCAGTCTTTGTCATAGCGCTTGACCGTAATCACGTGGTAACGCCGATCGATGTCGATAATCTCCCAGCCCTTACCGCCTAATAAGAAGGTGTGCAGTTCCTCGGGATCTCCTAACAGAGGAGTGGTACCGATCTCCTTGCCGTTATGCACGATGCGGTATTCCTGCACCGAGTTAAAGGCCGCGTAAAAGCCCCAGTCCGAGACTACTTCCTCTCCTTTGAGGCCGAGGGTTAAGGAACCGTCCCCTAACTGCACTAAGAGATCATTCTCGCCTAAGGCCTTCAGGATTAAGGCGTAAAAGCCAGGTGTGACCATGCTGAAGGGGCCGGTCTTACACAGCAGCTCGTAAAGGGCTTTGGCCGTAGTGCGCGGAATGGAAGCGACGACGGATAAAGTCTGCTGTACGAGCGTGGAGACGAAAAGGCGGCGGGCAGGGGGCGGTTCATACCAGTGCTGCAGCAGAAGCTCCACCATCGCCATGGAGGTGACGAGCTCCTCGCTGATGTCACTCGAGAGTGAAATCCCTTCGGGAAGCTCATAGACGAACATGCGCAGAGTGGCACGGCCATTACGCCGGCCGGAGCGTCCGAGACGCTGCCGCAGCGAAGCCACCGAGAAGGGAGCCTGGATTTGCCCGATGGTGGCGACATCGGAGATGTCAATACCGAGCTCCAGCGTGGCGGTACAGATGGCAGTGGTCGGCAGCTCCCCCTTAATCAGGCGGGACTCTACGTCCTCACGCGCTTCTCTGGAGAGTGATCCGTGATGGGGAAAGAACTCATTGGGTACATGGCAGTGCTCGGACATGCGCATGAGGATGGCTGCTATGCGCTCGGTAGTATGTTTGGCATTGGTGAACACGAGATTCACCTGACCGCGCATGAGCCTGAAAATATCCTTACTTATCGCGTAGGCGGATGGGTAATGAACCTCAAGGTTTTTTAAGGACGAGGCGCTGATGTCGATCTGCTCCTCGTCGCGGATTTCCTCGACGGAGGAAACGTAACCGTGCACCTTCAGCGACAGCTGCGAGGCCGTCTTCGTCGTGGGCTTGATATCGAGTACTCTCTCGGGATGATGCGGACGCACCTTGACAGCCACGTCCTCAAAGTTCGAGAAGGTTGCCGAGAGCGCTACACGCACGATGAGATGTCCTACGAGATTCTCAATACGGTGGAGCTGACTTTGTAACTGCGCGCCGCGTTCGCCGGCCATAAAGGCGTGGAACTCGTCGATGATGACGTAGTCGAGTGAGGCAAAGCCTTCCTTAATGAAGGCGGTATGATTTAGAAGTAAGGACTCCAGCGATTCGGGTGTGACGAGAATGACACCTGAGGGTGCTGTAAACTGCCTGCGCTTGACGTGTCCTGAAATATCACCATGCCAGGGGGTGACCTTGATATTCAGGGGATCGCAGAGATCGAGCAGGCGGCGGTACTGATCGTTAATCAGGGCCTTTAAGGGGCTGATATAGAGGATCCTCACCCCGGGACGCGCTTCCTTTGCGATATATGTGAGAGCGGGCAGAAAGGCCGCCTCGGTCTTACCGCCTGCGGTGGCGGCGGAGATCACCACATCCCTATCATGGCTGAGGATGGGAGGGATGGCGTTTTGCTGCAGGGAGTTTAAATCACTCCAGCCTTTGCGGTACACCCAGCGCTGCAGTCGGGGATCAATGCTCTGAAAGTATTGGGGAGCGGGCATGGTCTTGCCTTGGCCCCCGTGCGGGGGCCGACAGGATAGGGATTAGAGGGTGAAATTGGTCAGCTCGTCATCGTCAGAGGCGGCCGAGGAACCGCTGTTTCCGACCGAGACGAGGGAGACGTCCTTCTCATCCTCGATACTGATGTTCTGCACTAAGGGCTGCCACTTGACCTCGGGGTTCTGTTCTAACACCGAGAGTAAATCAACAAAGGCCTTAATGGTGTTACGCGGCGTTCTGAAATACGCCTCGCCGATGTTACTGGAGCAGTGCTGCAGGAAGGCGGTAATGCCCTCGTCGGGGATGAGGAATTTGCTCTCATCGCCGTTGGCGAATACATTGCGGATATTGACCATGAGCACGTACATTTCCTCAGGCGAGAGGTTCTCAAGCCTTAAGATGGGGCCGTTATAGTCCACGACCTGTGCGACGTCCGCGAAGGTGTTGCGGGCAAGACGCGAGCGTAAGGCCTCATAGCTGTAAAGTCCCTTGCGCTCGTCTTCGAGGAACTCGGGAGTGCCGCCCATGAGGAAGCCGATACCTTCGGCGCCGCCCTGCAGGCAGTCATTGAGAATGCGCAGAATTTGCTCGTAATTGGAGTTGCGGGCCCGTCCCGAGGGCAGCTTATAGAGATTGACCATCTCGTCGAGATTGACGAGCAGTCCCTTATATCCTGCCTGACGTACAAAGCGCGCCATGAGCTTTAAGTGATCGTAAACCGAGCTGTCGTCAATGATGGAGCGGATCCCGAGAGCCGCACGGGCATCGGAGCGCGTGGAGAACTCGGCGCGTAAATAGCGCACGGCGGAGGCTTTGAGATCTTCAAGTCCTTCGTTGTAGGCGCGCCAGTAAGTGGCGATCACCTGGGCAAAATCGTAACCGCCCACGAGCTCGGATAAGGAGTCTAATTTCTCCTTAATGATCGTTTCCACATCCTGACCGGTTTTCTCAGCCACCTTGCGCTGCTCGGTGATGAATTTTTCGACGAGCGGCACCATGGCATTACCCTCGCTGTGGGCGCGGGTCGAGAGATTGCGGGCTAATTCCTGATAGAGATTGCGGGCCTGACCTGAGGAGGCATAGAGACGGCGATCCGGCGACAGATCGGCGTTCATCACCACCATGCCCTTCTCCAGCGCAATATACCGGATGAGCTGCATAAAGAAGCTCTTGCCGGCACCGAACTGACCTAACACCAGACGGAAGGCAGAACCTCCCTCGCAGATCCGGTCCAGGTCCTCGATAAGTGCCTTGACTTCGCGCACTCTTCCTACCTGAATGTGCTCCAGTCCGATACGCGGAGTCACACCAGCACGCAGCGACTGAATAATGGCTGCCCTTTCTCTGGGTCTTATTTTAGGCATGGTGAAACCTTCTCCTGAAAACCTAATAATTATAACCTCAGTTAAGAAAAAGTTATCTTCATAACAAGGCTTTTTGCCTCTAAGGACTGCTACCTGTCTTACAGTTATGCCTGACTTAAGCGCTTTAACTCCAGTAAGGCCCAGCCCTCGCGCACCTCGCGGTATACGGGAAGGAAATCGCGGGCGTAGGCCTCACAGATCTCGTCGGCCTGTTCGTCAAGCAGACCCGAGAGAAGCAGCGTGCCGTCGCTCTCGCATAAGGAGGCGAGTACCGGCTCCAGTTCCGTTAAGGGACCGGCAAGGATATTTGCCACCACCACGGGAGCTTTCTCCTGAGGCTGCTGCGCCGGACTTAGAAAGAGGGAGAGACGCTCCGCGACGCCATTGCGCGTGGCGTTATCGCGGGAGGCGATGAGGGCCTGCTCATCAATGTCCACACCTAAAGCGGAGGCTGCGCCTAACTTTAAGGCAGCGATGGCGAGAATGCCCGAGCCGCATCCGTAGTCAATGATGCGCTTTCCCGTAAACCTGAGCGCTGCAAGGCGCTTTAAGCATAAAAAGGTCGTGGGGTGGGTACCGGTGCCAAAGGCAAGCCCCGGATCGAGCATTACTACCGCCGCACCGGGATCAGGCGGGGTGCACCAGGAGGGGCAGATCCATAAGTTAGAGGCGCACTGCAGCGGTTTGAAATTATCCATCCACGCCCGTACCCAGTCCTGATCCTCAAGGTCCAGAGCTGCGAGCGGCACGTGATCGCCGAGGATGGCGGTGAGGGTGGAGAGAATGGCCTCCTTATCGGCATCTTTGGTAAAGAGGCCCGTGACCTCGGTGTCAGGCCACAGCCGCCGCTCTCCCGGTTTAGGCTCCAGGATGGGAGAGTCCGCTGCATCCTGCCACGTTACCGAGAGAGCTCCTAACTGCTCCATGAGATCGGCCACGGTGTCGGCGAGGGTACCTGCGACCCGGGCCTTGATTTCAAGCCAGTCACGCTTAGTCATGTCTTATCCTTGGTAGAGACGGGGGGAATGATGCACATGAGGCATGGGCCGGATTTTAAAGCTTTCCGGAACCACGATTTCATGCTCCTGTTCGCCAAATTCATTCTCCATCAGGGCAGTGAGTTTTTTGGCGATGAGATCACTGTGATCGCCCACGGCCAGAGCGAGCAGGCGGTGAATGCGATCGTATTCGGGATAGCTCAGGGAGAGAGCGTCGAGGCTGGCCACGTGCAGTTTCTCCGGAGAGACGATGGTGATGAAGAGGGCTCCGTCCTCAGAGCGCACGGATACGAGATTGCTAAGTCCCCCTAAGGCCCGTAAAAAAGCAAGGGTACTTAAGTCTGGAGAATTCTGTAATTCAGGACGCAGTCCCGCGGGGGCGAGATCATGGCGGGAATGGCGCAGTGTTCCGGTGTCGCGGCTGATGAGGGAGGAGAGCGCCACGAAGATAAGCGGCATGAAGACGGCAGCGGCCTCCAGGGTGTGAAGCTCCTGGCTGTAAAAGAAAGGCAGAGCCTGCGAGAGATCGATATCGGGCGTGTAGAGATTGGGGATGGTGGTAAAGGCCAGCGCGCTTAGGGCATAGGAATTCAAATAGGTGATGATGGAACAGAAGAGGAGGATGGCAAAGGTGCCGGGCCAGAAAATGATGAGCAGAATGTAGATGAGCGATGAGCAGGTACCTACCGAGGCGGACATGACGGACACCATGGCGAGCATGGTTAAAAAGAGGCGCGGGGCTCCCTGCGAGAAAAAGGCCTTGGCGAGGATTACCGTGGGCAGGGAAAAGAGGGAGGTGATACTCACGGCGTTGACAAAGGGGCTGACCATGTCGCTTTCATAGCGTAAGGTCGCGACATCGTTTAGGATTTCCTGACTGCCTAAAGCCTGCAGAACCAGAAAGAGCGGGGCAAAGATGACCGAGAGCAGCGACTTGCCGAAGGCTTCATTAAAGGAAATGAGCACGAAGGCCTCAATCTGTTTAATGACGATGATGAGACTTAAGAGGACGATAAAGGGCAGCACGAGAGGCATGAGCCTGTCGGTTAACTGCGCGCTGCGGTTTAAGAGCACCTCATCGTCGTTTTCAGGGAGCACCAGCATCGAGGTCACGGCGGCTAAAACGCAGATACTGGGATTGTCGAGGGCGTCCTCCAGAAAATATCTCGCCAGCAGCAGGGAAAGAAAATACGTGCCGGTCACTAAGGAGACGCGGGCTATCAGATAGCGTCCGGGGACGATGAGAGCGACGGTGATGGCAAAAAGACAGGGAAAGAGGGTACGGATAAAGGACAGCAGGGCTTGGCGCGTGAGCATATCCAGACCGGGAGTGACGCGGCTGTCCAGAAGCCACGTTAAGACGGCCAGCCCCGTAAGGGGCAGGAGCAGGAGCAGATTGCGCTGCTGATATTCAGGGTTGTTAAGTCGCCTCACACCGCGTACCTCACACAGAGCTTTTGCCATTTTAAGCGTAACGGCGCGCCTTTTGAAGCCGTAGCAGGGAGAAAAAGCACTCTAAAGAGCTGATTTTGCGGGAGAAAGGTGACACTGTGAGGTTCAGTTCCCGTCTAAAGGCAGGCGCAGGCAGGAAAAAGAGACTCCGTTAAAGAATTTTTGTATGTCCGCTGTGCTGTTCTCTTTGTAAAGTACTACAATACGCGGCCGGAAAAACCATGATCTGGGTCACAAAAACAGATCTGGTTAATGTGAGTTGGCGCACAGAATGTGCATTAAGGCTTAATTATGTTGTCGCATGTTCCGGTTTCTCTCATCACCATCGGTTTACTGGTGTGCTCAAACTGTTTCATGACCTTTGCCTGGTACGGACATCTTAAGTTTCCGTCCGTCTCCTTATGGCATGTGGTGCTGATCAGCTGGTGCATCGCCTTTTTTGAATACTGTTTCCAGGTGCCGGCTAACCGCGTGGGCTACGGCCACTTCAATGCCGCGGAGTTAAAGACCATTCAGGAGATCCTCTCCTTATCCATTTTCATGGTGTTCTCGGTCTTATACCTGCACGAGGATTTAAGGTGGAATTACATCCTGGGTTTCGCCATGATCGTGGGCGCGGCCTTCGTCATCTTCCATCAGTGGTAAGCTTTTCTTTTTTCTAACCTAACCTACTCCTTAAGTGACGGGGCCCCGGGCCCCGTATTCGTGTCCTGAAGACTCATCCTGACGTTGTCCCCTGATTTGGGGGAAAAGCCCTGAGGGTGCTACACTCAAACCCCACTGACAAGGAGTGAGTGTGGATTTTCAAGCTTTAAAGGAACGTTTTTACGCGACAGGCTCGTTAAGTGCCGCCGAGGGCCTGTACGTGCTTACGGATGCGCCCTTAAAGGAACTGCTGGCTTTCTCTCATGCGGTGACAGAGGAACATGCACCAGGGCATTTTGATCTCTGCTCCATCTGTAACGTCAAATCGGGACGCTGCAGCGAGGACTGCCACTGGTGCGCGCAGTCGCGGCGCTATGCGACGGAGGTCGCGGAGTATGGGGTACTTGCGCCTGAGGCGGTCTGTGCTCAGGCCAAGGCACAGCATGCTTACGGAGTGGGGCGCTTTGCGCTCGTCGCCAGCGGCCGCAGGCAGACCGGGGCGGACTTTATGCGCCTCTTAGACGTTTATGCCGCATTAGGGGAGCTTGAGGGACTGAAGCTCTGTGCCTCCCTGGGACTGTGCACTAAGGAGCAGCTGCAGGACTTAAAGGCAGCAGGGGTTAAGCGCATTCACTGTAATTTAGAAACCGCGCCTTCCTTTTTCCCGCAGATCTGCTCGACACATGGCATTGAGGAGAAGATCAGGGTCATTAAGGACGCGCAGAGCCTGGGTCTTGAGGTCTGCTCGGGCGGCATCCTGGGCCTTGGTGAGTCACTGGAGCAGCGCGTGGAGTTCTGTCTTACACTACGCTCTCTTAACGTGCGCTCCATTCCGCTTAACATTCTCCATCCCATCGCCGGTACGCCGCTATCTAAGGCCCCGCGCCTTTTAAAGGAAGAGTTCTGGCGGGTGGTCGCTCTGTTCAGACTTACCATCCCCGACGCCTGGCTGCGCTTTGCCGGAGGTCGGGCGCAGTATGACGCCGACTTTACGCGGGTGGCTCTCTATGCAGGAGTGAACGCCTCCATCGTGGGGAATCTGCTGACCACGGCCGGCAGGGAAATTGAGAACGATCTGCGCTTATTTAAGGAGGCAGGCTATGCACTTTAAAGCTCTTACCGATCCCTTTGACAGGGAACATCTGTGGCACCCTTACGGTTCGCTCACCGCGCCCCTGCCTGCCCTGAAGGTCAGAGAGGCGCATGGCTGCACCATTGTGCTTGAGGACGGTACGGAGCTTTTAGACGGTATTTCCTCATGGTGGTGCATGATCCACGGTTACTCGCATCCTAAGCTGCATCAGGCTTTACGTGAGCAGTTAGATAAGATGTCGCATGTCATGTTCGCAGGCCTGACCCATGAGGGAGCGATTGAACTTGGAAAACAGCTTTTAAAACTGCTTCCGCAGGGCCTTGAAAAGCTTTTTTACGCTGACTCAGGTTCCGTGGCCGTTGAGGCGGCCATGAAGATGGCGCTGCAGTATCAGGTGGCGGCGGGACACCCTGAAAAGAACAATTTCGTGACCGTTCGCAGCGGCTATCACGGGGATACCTTTAACGCCATGTCGGTATGTGATCCCACCGAGGGTATGCACCGCATTTTCGGGCCCTCGCTGCCGGTGCGCTATTTCCTGCCCGCCCCCGTGACGCCCTTTGACGGGGATTTTGATGAAAACGGCACCGATGCCACAGCCCTAAAGGAACTCCTCTCCCGCGAACATACCCATCTTGCCGCCTTTATTCTGGAGCCCGTGGTGCAGGGGGCGGGAGGCATGCGTTTTTATCATCCCGCTTATCTTGATCTGGCGCGGCAGCTCTGCACAAAGTACGGCATCCTGCTTATCTTTGATGAAATCGCTACCGGTTTTTACCGTACGGGGCCGTGCTTTGCCACGCAGTATACACAGAGCGTGCCCGATCTCATGTGCCTTGGCAAGGCGCTTACGGGCGGCTGTCTGACTCTGTCGGTGGTGGCGGTAACTAAAGCGGTAAGCGACACGATAAGTAATGCCGCCCCGCATGCCTTTATGCACGGTCCTACCTTCATGGCCAATCCCTTAGCCTGCGCCGCGGCACGGGCCTCCCTGAAGCTGATGGAGGAAAGTGACTATCAGGCGAGGGCCTTACACCTTGAAAGTCTGTTAAAGGAAGGCTTAAAGCCTGCCCTTGACTCGCCTCTGGTCAGGGAGGTGCGGTCCCTCGGCGCTATTGGCGTGATTGAGTTTTATAAGGCGCCTGACGTGCGTTTCTGGCAGCGCCGTTTAGTGGAGGAGGGGGTATGGCTAAGACCCATGGGACGCGTGCTCTATTTAATGCCGCCCCTTATCATGACCGACGCAGAGCTTAACTTTATTCTGCACAAGACGCTGAAGGTCCTGGAGGAAATTACTCCCTGACGGGTAAGGAGTTAAATACTCAAAAGCAGGCTTTTCAGGCTATAATTCTTCGGTTTTCATGTAGGTTCAGCAGAAGGCGGTGACAGGGGTGAAGATATCCAGACGGCAGATGGTGGAGGATCACGGGCTCGACGCGTGCGTGCCCGATCCGGTACTGCGGCGCATTTTATTGAGCCGCGGCGTACACGATCCGCAGGATCTGGATCCGTCCCTTGAGCACCTGCTGCATTTTAAGCAGCTGCAGGATATTACGAAGGCCTCCGAGACTATCGCTGAGGCGGTCATAAATAAGGAACATATCCGCGTCATGGGCGATTATGACGTGGACGGCATGACCGGCACGGCTCTCGGAGTGCTCTGTCTTAAGGCCTTCGGTCTTGAGAACGTGAGCTTTCAGGTGCCTTCGCGCTATGACAACGGTTACGGTCTGTCCGTGCCCATGGTGGAAAAGGCAGCCTCGGACGGAGTTCAGCTCATCGTCACCGTGGACAACGGCATTTCCTGTCACGAGGCAGTAGCCAGAGCCCGTGACTTAGGCTTAAAGGTGGTGATCACCGATCATCACGAGCCTTCGGCCACGCTGCCGGACGCCATCGCCGTGGTTGATCCCAAGCGCCATGACTGCAGGTTCCCCTCCAAAAATCTCTGCGGTGTGGGAGTGCTCTTTTACGTACTCATCGCCACGCGCTCGGAACTTATCGCCCGTGGCTATTTTAAGGATCGCTCCTCGGCTCCCGCCATGGGCCAGTTTTTAGATCTGGTCGCCATCGGCACGGTAGGGGACGTGGTGCCCTTTGACGCCAATAACCGCCGTCTCGTCAAGGCAGGACTGAAACGCATGCACGAGATGAGCACGCAGTTAGGCGTGCGTGCCCTCTCCGAGGTGGCCCGCGTCAATTTAGCCAATATCACCACTTCCAATATCGCCTTTGATCTCTGCCCGCGCCTCAATGCAGCAGGCCGCATTCGCCTCAATGACAATCCCTCGGTGCAGTGCCTTTTGTCCTCGGATGGCACGGAGGCCATGAATCTGGCGCAGCGCCTTGACATGATCAACCGCCGCCGCGGCGATTACGAGCGTGTGTATTTAGCCGAGGCCCGTGAGGACGCACAGAGCGCGGTGCGCTCTTCCTCGTTAGTCGTGTACCGCCCCCACTGGCTAAGCGGCGTGGCGGGGCTGATCGCCAGCCGCTTAAAGGACAGCTACGGCGTGCCGTGTTTCGTTTTCGCAGGTGAGAGCGAGGAGATCACGGGTTCGGCCCGCTCGGTGCAGGGTTTTCCTTTAGCTCAGGTTTTAAGCGAGATGGCGGAGGATGCCCCCGGACTTCTCATCCGTTACGGCGGACACGCCATGGCCGCGGGAGCGACCATTCAGCGGGAGCGCATTGAGGAGTTCCGGACTCTCTTTGACGCCAAGGCGGCGGCGCTTTTAAGCCAGTGTGGCGGTGAGGCTCCCATCGAGACCGATGGCGCTCTGCCGGGGACGCACGTCAATCTCGATTTTGCCCGCGCTCTCGAATATTTCGGCCCGTGGGGACAGGGTTATCCCGAACCTACCTTTGACGGATCTTTTATGATCCGTGACATTAAGCTTTTAGGTAACCGCAATCTGCGCATGACGCTGGTGGGCCCTGATTTCAGCGTCACGGCGATCCGTTTTCGCGCCACGGCTGCGGAAAAGGCACTGCTCGCCGGTATGCAGGTCAATGTGGTCTACAGTCTGTGCGTTGACCGCTACTACAAGAACGAGCGTTTAGAGGCCGTCATCAAGGCCATTGAACCGGTCTGAACTTCAGGGCAAAAGAAAGCCCGCGGCAGCGCGGGCTAAACTTACGGGTAAGTCCCGTTTAGACCTTACTTACTGAAACGTTCAACCATCTCCCGCAGATCCTCGGCCACATGCTTGAGGCGCGTGTTGTAATCCACGGTGCGCGTGGAGCTTTCCACATTGTGATCGGAAAGGGAGAGGATGGAGTTCACCTGAGAGGCCACCTGTTCGGAGGTCTGGGAATGCGAGGTAACCACCTCATGCATCTGTTCGGCGTAATCCTTAATGGAGTAAATCTCCTTCAACACTGCGTCAAGTTTCTCATTGGACATGCGCATCTTGTCAAGGCCGCTGCAGGCTTCGCCCTGACCGTCCTGCGATTCCTGTAGCAGCTTGAGAGCTACACTCTTGAAGTCATCAATGAGAGTGTGGATTTCCACGGTGGATTTCTGGGTGCGTAAGGAGAGGTTACGCACTTCGTCGGCCACCACGGCAAAGCCGCGGCCGTGCTCACCGGCGCGGGCGGCCTCAATGGAGGCGTTCAGCGCGAGCAGATTGGTCTGTCCGGAGATTTCGTCAATGAGATTGGCGGCCTTGGCGATTTCATCCACGCGGTTATTGAGAGCCTCGATGGAGGTGGTGATCCCCGTGATGGCATCAGAGAGCGCGCTTATTGAGGACATGGTGGTATCGGCCAGATCCTTGCTCTCGCTGACACTTAAGGTGGTGTTGTTGCTCGCGTCCACGGTGCGCTGCACGTGATTGAGGATCTCCTGCATCATTTCCGTGACGTTGTGCACCACCTCCTTTAACTGTTCTGAGATGGCGGAGGTGCGGGCGGAGTTGGCGCTGATATTCTGCTGTGACTCCTCGGCCCGCTTTAAATTGTCCGCAGCGAGCAGATTGAGCTGGGCCGCCGCCTCATCGACACGGGTGAGGATGGTGTCATTGAGTTTCTTAATCCAGCGCACGTCAAATTCGAGCTCTCCGGCCACACCCCACAGCGGTGAGTAATTGGCCGTGGAAAGAGCATCGCTCTGCACGTTATTACCCAGAAGACGCGAGAAATGACGGATAACGCGTGCCGTAGAGAGGTGCAGCAGCACGGGACTTAAGATTGCGAACAGGGCTAGCACTCCCACGGTGACGGGAGTGGTGTATAAGAGCGCTGCGGCCGCGGCTGCAAGCTGTAGCAGCATGAGCACGATGAGAATGGGGTGCAGACGGTGGGGTCTGAAGCGGTGCTTTTTCTTTAAGATCCGGTAATGGGCCGCGGCACGGGCCTTTTCTCCTTCCGTGCAGCGCGTGCGCACCGATTCATAGCCGATGATCTGTCCGTCCTCGACGATGGGGAGGATCATGGCGTTGACCCAGTAGAAATTTCCGTTCTTACAGCGGTTCTTGATAACTCCCATAAAGGGTTTGCCGGCCTTGAGGTTCTTCCACATCAGGGCGAAAACCTCCGCGGGCATGTCCGGATGGCGCACGATATTGTGCGGCTGACCGATGAGCTCTTTACGGGTAAAGCCCGAAATCTGGATAAAGGTATCGTTTACGTCGATGATAATGCCCTTAGGATCAGTTACAGAAATGATCTTGGCTCTCGGATTGGCCGGGAACTCCACCTCGGTAGCGGTAACCGGTAAATTTACACGCATGAGATCCTCTCCGTGAACGATAGAGTATTTAACAGCTTCTGGATTAGATGAGACATTGTAGCGCTAACCTGACTGTATGCAGGAGTCAGTTGCGAAAAGCTTTCAGATCTTTGAGCTAAAGCAAATCCCGGTGGCATTTTGCCCCTTTTGAGAGCAGGGAGCTTGCGTATAATGACAGATAAGGACGCTTGATGATCTGATTAGGTCAGATCCGTAAGACCCTCTCAGGAATGAGGAGATAGAAATGGCGGTCGCTTTCCCGGTTAGTGCCAGCGGTAAGATTCTGGCAACTCTGCACCAGATCCATGGCTCTTTACCCAGTGCCATGAAAAGGCTGGTGGAATACATCATGAAAAATCCCCAGCAGGTGATCACGGCCAATATCGCGGATATCGCCAAAAGCGCTTCGGTCGGTGAGGCTACTGTGGTGCGCCTGGCCCGCAATTTAGGCTTTCCGGGCTTCCAGGAGTTCAAGATCGATCTCGCCGTGGAGCTCGCCGATAACAAGCGTCAGGACGAGATCGTCATTGACGCGCATGTCACGCAGGATGACACCCCCGATGTGCTCGGACGCAAGATCGCTCTCTCCATGAGCGAGGTCTTAAACGAGAACCTGGAGTTCTTCGATCCCGCCATGGCGACACGGGTCTGCAAGGCCATTTATAACGCCAACCGCGTCTTCTTAATGGGGATGGGCAACTCAGGGCTGTGCGCGGCTTATTTAAAGAACAAGCTCTCGCGTATCGGCATCAACGCCAGCTGCGAGATGAGCACGCACTTTATGTACACGACGGCCTCACTGCTGCGCAAAGGGGATGTCGCCATCGCCATCTCGCAAAAGGGCAACGGCATGGAGACGCGCAAGGCCTTTCAGTTAGCCAGGGAGGCCGGTGCCCTGTGCGTGGCCATTACCCATCATCCCAGCTCCCCTTTAGCGCGCGACGCAGACTGCGTCTTTTACTCCGGCAACCGCGAGGGCTTTTTACAGAGCGACTCGTTAGGCACCATGTCCGCGCAGCTGCATATCTGTGAGATCCTCTACATCATGCTCATTCAGATGAATATCGCCAGGGCTATGAAGATGAAGCAGATCACGCTGCAGGCCCTTGATTACGAAGTGCACGGTTAGAAAAACGCCGTGGAGCGGCTCTGAAGCTTTAGGGAGGATCAGGGGAGAGCGCTCTCCCCTGAGCAGATTTAGTTGAGCGGGCAGTCCGAGGGACTGTCGTTAGTGGCCGTGCGGTAGCGTGAGCCGTCATAGACCTGCAGCTGTGTGGAACCGTCACGGTTGATGAGACGGACTTTGGCATTTTTCTTAAATAAGCAGGAATAGGGCTGATCGATAAGCAACAGACCGCTGTCGGTGTTGACGGTAAGACGCATGCCCGTGCCGCTGTCGGCCGCCATGGAGGCGCCGCCGCCCACGATGGCACCGATGCCGGCACCGATGAGCGTACCCTCAGTGTCGCGACCGATAAGCTGTCCTGCCGCTGCGCCCACGATGGCACCTAAGGCCGCGTTTTTCTTAGTATCGTACTCATTCTTCTGTAAGTCGATGACCTCAATGTCCTTAATCGTACCTTCCGTGAAATAGCTCATCTGCCCGGACGTACCGGTAGGATTGGTACAGGCGGCGAGAGTCAGGTTCGCTCCGGCGATGACCGCCAGGGTTAAAGCCTTGAATTTCAGCATGTCAGCTCCTTAAGCTAAGTGAAGTAAGCGTGATATTTAGACTTAGTGTACCGCGAAAAGTTTCTCAGTCACGCCTGCCGCCAGCCACCTTAAGCTGCGTGGCCAGTTCGGTGAGATGCGCAATGCGCTTGTCATCCGAGGGGTGCGTGCTCAGGATGTCGAGGGAATTGGAAGCGCCTAACTTAGACATCTTGCGCCAGACCTCAGGACCTGCATCTACGTCGTAACCTGCCTTATAGATGAGCTCCAGACCCACGGTGTCGGCCTCGGTTTCGTGCTCACGCGAGAAGGGCAGCATGACGCCGATTTCCGCGGCCATATTGCCAAGACTTAAA
Organism: Candidatus Avisuccinivibrio pullicola; assembly: GCA_018713485.1. Taxonomy (GTDB): domain Bacteria; phylum Pseudomonadota; class Gammaproteobacteria; order Enterobacterales; family Succinivibrionaceae; genus Avisuccinivibrio_A; species Avisuccinivibrio_A pullicola. Next base: position 4,172 of record DVOQ01000088.1, on the reverse strand, counting down.
GTGGTGTCATCTACACCAAGGAGCGAGGCGACGGTGAGCGCGCCCTGACGGATATATTCCTGACTGGCCTGTTCGCGGGAGTGCTCACGCAGGGCGTGGGCCATTTCGTGTCCCATGACCACTGCCAGTTCCGCGTCGCTGGGCTTTAAGGCCTCAATAAGACCCGTGTAGACCACGATTTTGCCTCCGGCCATACACCAGGCATTTACCGTATCCTCGGCAATGACGTTCACTTCCCAGTCCCAGTTTTTGGCGTCGGGGCGTAATTGCGGCGCCACGGCAATAAGTCTTTTAGCGATATTCTGTACCCGCCTGGTCTGTTTGGCGTCACGGTTGAGGGTACCTGCAGCCCTCGCTTTGGCTATAACCTCGTCATAGGCCTTAGCGGAGGCAGTATTGATTTCATCTGAGGACACTAACATAAGCTGGGAGCGTCCGGAGCTCATGCCCGAGGTGGTCTGGGCGCAGCCGCTTAAGTTCAGGGCCAGCCCCGCGGCGAGAGCCAGAGTAAGAACGGTTTTTAACATAGCTACTACCTCCGTGGTTTTTCTTTGCATCATCGCAAAGTGTGGCGGGTTTGACCAGAGGCGCTTTGCACTAATGCGAGGACTGCCGCCTTTTGTTACAATCAGGCCGTTTTAAGCGAGGTAGGTATGAGCACGGTTACGGTCACAGTTAAGGAACTTTCAGATAAGGGCGAGGGCGTGGCGTTCACTGATGAGGGGCAGATGCTCTTTATTCCGGATGCCCTGCCAGGCGAAACTCTTACGGTTACGGTGGGGGAGCCCTTTGTCAGGGGGTCGGCCCGCTCCCCCGCCACAGCGGTGCAGTTACTGCAGGCCCATCCTGAGCGCTGTGAGCCTTTCTGTGAGCATTTTGGAAAATGCGGCGGCTGTGCCCTGCAGAATCTCAGCCTTAATGGTCAGCACCGTCTTAAAGAGGCGCAGATTGTCAGAGCCCTTGAAAGTCAGGGGCTTAGCGCGGAGCGTTTCATCCCCTTCAGGGAGAGTGAGCTTACCCTGCCCTGCCGCTTTAAGAGTATCCGCTCCTTTGCCCTTGATGAAAGCGGTAAGGTGGTCAGCGGTTTTTACCGCCCGCGCAGCCACGAGGTGATCGCCATTGAGCACTGTCCTCTTGAATGTTCCTGGTTTGGAGACTTCGTGCACGATTTTACCGCGCTCTTAAACAGCGTTACGGGCCTTAAGGATCTGGCGCTGTATGACGAGACGACGGGATATGGCCGGATCCGGCACCTCGTACTGCGCGATGGCGGGCTAAGCGGTGAGCGCATGGCGGTGATCGTGGGTCGTGACGCGCCCCCGCGCCACGTTAAGCAGATTTTAAGTGAGCTTGCCTTAGCGCATCACGTAAAGCTCTTTTTTGCGGTCAATGACTCTGAGGGCAATGACATCTTAGGTGAGGAGGTAAGTCAGCTTTCAGGTGAGGGAGCGCTGACGGCTCATCTTTACGGGCGTGACTATAAGGTTGGTCCCTTAAGTTTCCTGCAGGTCAATTATGAGGCGGCTTCCTATCTTTACGACAGAGCCGTTAAGTGGTGTGCCGCGGTGGGCGGGCCCGGGGCGCACGCCGTTGATCTTTTCTCGGGAGTAGGTACCCTGACGCTCTCCCTGAGCCCTTATTTTGGTCACGTGACCGGCGTGGAGATCGTGCGCGAGGCCGTGGACTGCGCCCGCGAGAACGCCTTTTTAAACCATGTGGACAATGTCTCCTTTATTGACGCTCCCGTGGATACGACCCTGCCGCTGTTAGGCGATCCCGCCTTAAGAGCCGTGATTGCCGATCCCTCACGCCGCGGTCTTGGCTATCATCCCGTGAAGGCTCTTGCCGCGCTGAAAGGTCCTGTGCGCCTTGCACTCATCTATTGCTCCCTGAAGCCGGTGGCGAGGGAACTTAATACCCTCATCGGGGCAGGTTACGTCCTTAAGGAAGTGGAGGGTATCGATCTCTTCCCGCATACCCTGCATGTTGAGACGGTAGTCTTGATGTCACGGGTGAAAGACTGACTGCCGAAAAAGTGCCGTATTTCTGGGCTTTTCGTGCATCTGACCGTCAGCGGCGGGGAGCGAAAATGGCCGCAAAAACGCTTATGTGGGAACATATCAAAGGAAATGTTCGGAGGGTTGAGTAGGCGGTTTAGATCCTTTAAGTAAGTAAAAGGAAACCTGTTAAAATTTGCCATCATTTTCCGGCCAGTCCTCCACCTTCATTCCGAGCAAATGTAGGAACAGCCGGTCTCGTTTTGTGGTCTCAGTGGTGATGCACGACGTAATCCTTTTGTACTGTTCAGTATCAGTACGCACAAAGCGTATGGTGTCGACGCAATCGAACCACAGCAGGATCTGGTGAAGGGAGTTATTGTCAAGCCATGTCCTCAGGCTCCTGTGCAGTTTTATTTCAGCAGCATTGAGCTCACCTGATGCCAGACTTCTGTTAATCTTATCCCTTATATCCCTGAGCTTTCCGTATAGAAACTCAAGATAACCTAGCGTCACAATCTGTACAAAAAGGCGTCCGCGACCGCTGTCACGGTCGTGCACTCTTTCGTTCATTCCGTCGCAGTGCCCCTTATCCCTGGCAAAGAATGTCTCAAGACGATTGCGTTTGCGGTAAGTGCGCAGAGCATCTTCGGGACTGAAACGGGCGTTGTTGGTGATTATGGCAAACACGCCGCAATATTTGAGGGCTTTTTCCATGACTCCCTCCTTCCAGCTAAGGCGCCGCAGGGTGCCACTTCTTTTACCGGCAGCTTTCTTTGGCAGACTGAATACCCTCGCGGCCCTGCGTTGCGCGGCAAGTGTCAACATGGGGTACATGCCGCTCTCGATGTCATGCTTAAGCTCCATAAGGTTGCGGGTCAGATTTTTCTCGTCCTCCGCCTTCTGCGCAGGTTCATAGAAGAGGTGGAGATAGAGGCGCCGCTCAAAGGTATAGCTTTCTCCCCTGCGATGCTGCGCGGTGTTGTATACCCATTTACCACTGAATTTTCGTGTCAGGCTGATCTTTATCCCACGTTCGGATGCGGCTGAATCCAAAATAGAGTCGGGATGCAGCAGTCTGCTCAGATTTTGATCAATGATTTCGCGGATCCAGCTGCCGTCACTTACGCTGATCCTCATCATGAACTTCATGTTGGAGTTCAGGAACCCGATGAGGTTGGACTCAGAGAAGAAACCGTTATCGGTGACCACGGTGGGCTTTATGAGATCAAGCCACTTAACATTTCGGATACAATTAACTATGGATATGACATCTGGAATATTGCCGGGCTGTTCCTCAAAGGACAAAGGTTGACCGCTCTCAAGAGAATAGAGCACGAGAAACTTCTTGCACGCCAGCCCGTCATGAGATTTGTTCATACCGGGATTGAATCTTGCTTCAGGGTGACTGGTGTAGAGCGAATAGGTAGAACGGGTTGTGCTGTCAAAGGCAACGCAGTCACAGCTGCCAGGCCTTGCAGATCTCAGTTTACCGTACATCTGCACGAGATGTTCTGTGCTCCCTGCATATTCAAACAGCTCATGACAGGTGTACTCACTGAGCTCTGCCGGCAGAATATGCAGCTTCTGCCAATCTCCCACCCCGTTAACCGGTCTGCCATCAGTTCCGATCCAGTAACGAACCAGGGACAACAGTCTCTGTACCGTCAGCTCCGCCGCACGAGGCTCATTACATTCAGCCGAAGAGACCGCAGCGCTCAGATCACTGTCAATACCGGTGGTCTTTCCCACGAAGCTGAGGATTTCTAACATGCCAGTATGGCAACGAGAGATTTTCGCATCGGGTTGAGCCAGAAGATCTGATACAGAAGTAGTCGCCTGTGAGCGAGAGGATCTTTTAGGACGGGTAGGAACGAGCTCATCAGAGCCTGGCAGGATTTTGCCCAGAAGCCTTGATGAGAGGATTTTATCGTACTTTTTTTCAGGGTCGTAAATGACTTTTTTCCCGTAGACGTAAATCACATTGCCGGGTTTTTTAACCCTGACGGTCTTAATGCGCTCACAATTTCTGATTGGTCTGGCCATTTAGAACTGTCCTCAGCATTAACGGGTTACTTTATTATAAAAGGTAACCCGTTAAAAATCAAGAATGATGGATTATTCTTGTCACATAAAAACGGATAAATAACAAATAAATATGGAGATAGAGGCAGG
>DVOQ01000087.1 GCA_018713485.1 Candidatus Avisuccinivibrio pullicola | reverse complement strand
AGGGCAGGAACTGCCCGGATAGCCGGGGCTGCAGGCTCAGTAATGAGCTGTCACCCGGAACCTGCCGGAGAGCGGCCTGAAAACCGCTCAGCCGGAAGCCCCTGAGCTTCAGCTCATGGGAGGAGTTCACTTGCGTGTCTCGTCCTCTTTTTCATGCTTATCCTTATCCCTCTTTCTTTTTAAAAGCTCCTCGACCTTACGCCCTTCCTTAAGATCCTCATCAGGAGGATCGGGCAGCCTGCGCTCGTAAAAGGAGGCGCATAAGGCCGCAGCGATAAGAAAGGAGATCCCAAGGCCGATGAGGCCAAAGAAACGGTGCAGAAGCGCCACGCAGAGAAACTGCAGCACGATGGTCACGATGATGACGGTAAGAAAGTACGGCACGAGGGGCACTCCGTAGCGTCTCTCGCGGCGCTCAAAAAAGAGCACCGTCCCCACGAGCAGAGCCAGAAACATAAAGACCGTGACCATCTTCAGCCTCCTAAGTTAGTGAGCCTTCGCCTCTGACGGAGAGGCGCTCTCTTCTCCCGCACTTTCAGAAGAGGCGGGCTCCGGAGATACCTCCCCGCTCACGGAAGAGCTTTCATCGCCCTGGGAGTTTAAAGTCTCATCCGCGGCGGATACGTCCCTTTTATCCTCCTCAATCACTACCCCTTCACCTGCCTTTAACACCGTGATCTCAAGGCACTGCGTCAGACCCTTTAAACGGTCATCCACTTTAAGCCCGCTGTCGGGCGTGGACACGGCGTAGAGACGGACGGTATCGCCCACCTTTAAGGAGGACAGAAGCGCAGCATATGGATAACTGTCATCGAGGCGGACGTTAACCTCCTCCGTGCTGTAGGCCACGCCACTGAAGGGACTTAAGGCACGCACTTTAAGGGCCACCGGCTCCCCTGTCTTTAACAGCCTGGCGCTGTCGGGGGCGCGCTCTACGTAGAAGTAGAGGATCCCGGGATCTGCAAAATGTGCGGGGGCGCTGACGCGCTCTGCGTTCTCCAGGGCACCTAATCTCTCAAAAAGCGCCTCACTCCGCTCCAGCTGCAGGGCATAGAGATCCTGAGCCTCCAGGGCCGTGGCATTGGCGGGCGTATAGGTGCCGGCCATGACGAGCGCTATGGTACCGTCCAGGTTGACCTTGGGCTGATACTCGCAGACAAGCCCCGAATCGTTATAGACCACGTTCTTAGCGAGATTGCACTGCGCGGCAATTAAGAGCGGCAGCTGCGCGTTACCCCATTTAGGCGGCATGAACTGCAGAGTATCGCCCACGGCGCATTTATAGGTATCGGTAAGATTGTGCACGATACACAGACGTCCCGTGGCGTAATCAAAGTCACGGATCACGGTGAGATCGCCGTTTCTGGCAGGAGCGGACGCCATCTGCGCGGGGGCGGCTTCAGATACGGCCGGTTTCTGACAGGCGCTCACCAGGGCCGCGGCACTGAGGGACAGAACCAGGACTTTCAGGGGGGAAACTCTCAACATGGACATTCTTATCCTTAGCCTTAGGGCAGTCAGTACTGAAACTTACCCTTAAATTGTAGCAAAGGAGACGTTCAAAGGCCCCGTCAACTTAAAGAAGGCCCCGCAGGGATGAACCCCTGCAGGGCCTTAGAGTCTGGAGCTCTTATGCTAAGTCGAAGGCGCTCTTAACCTGCCTCTAGCGTGACCAGGCAGTCAGGCTGTACACGGCACAGAAAGATAGCGACAGAAGCCACAGTGCCGTCAGCGGGCACAGCAACCACGTCCACGTAAGGGCCCATTCAGAGCTCTGCAGGGCCAGAAGCACCGTGGGCCATGGTAAAAACACCGTCATAAATACCGCCAGGGTCTTGATATTGAGAGGATTGATATGCTGTTGCACACGGTTAGCCTTAACGATCAGGGCGGAGATACAGCCTCCCATCAGGATCAGCAGAAACTCTGACCACATATTGGATAGCGGTATGAAAATTCTGGAATCAATAAAGGTTTCTCGCTGACTGTCTGAATTGGGAAGAGTTCCAGCCATGGATTCGATACCGCTTTGACGAAAGTTCTTCCTGAGTTCCACATAATCCTCATGAACCCCGTCTCCCAGCCAGAAGACGGCCTTTTCCTCGTCCTTAAGGAAATAATCCCCGTTCTCAGGTGTCTCCGACTGACCCTCGACGCAGGCGAGATCGACATTCTTGAGTTCATATGGCAGATCCCCATACTTTTCATAGATTAAGCATCCAAAACCAATAACTAAAGCTGCGACGATAATGGTTTTTATCATGTTGATTTACCCCATTTAAACGGTTTTATGGACAGTGTGCTCTTTTTTATGCACCCAGTTAGCAAAGGGACTTCGAGGCTTTTCCTGAGGAGCGCCCACGCTGTCCGTAGCCGGCCTTTCCTCAGTGAGTTCCTCCTCAGGCAGCGGCCGCATCGCTGCGACGCTGTCGGCTACCTGGCTGCCTAAATCAAGCACGGGAGTGCGGCCCTTAATGACGCGCCCATCGGGAAGACGGGCCACGTACTCAAGAGCGGGCAGGCGCATCAGGAGCGTGGCGGGAAAGAGCGGGCCCTGCTCCTCGGTGAGGCTGCGCGTGCCTGAATAATGGATACCGGCCATGCCCTCGCTAAAACCGATGGTGGAAGAACGCTTTAACTGCGTAACCGTGGGCAGGGACTTTTCAACGGTATGAGAGGACTTTTCATCAAGACAGCGGAAGGCCACGAGGGTATTGCAGTTACCCAGGATCTGATCGAGAGCCGTGCGTTTACCCGTCGAGGCCTCCCAGTCGGCGGCGGTCTGCGAGGCCAGCGTGATGGAGAAGCCGCAGCTTCTCGATTTGTTCAGAAGCTGTATGAGGCTTTCGCAGGCCACTTCCGAGGCCTCGTCGATAAAGACCGAAACGGGGGTGATTTTGCTGTCCTTACCTAAGTTATCATTCAGGGCATGAAGGCCTGCCACTGATCGCAGCTCACTCAGGATAAGCCGGCCTACTCCCGAGCCTAAATCCGAGTCTATAAGGCAGTGCAGCGAAAAATACACGACACGGTTTTCGGCGATCGCCTGTGAGGCCGTTAAGACGCAGTTCCTGTCCGGCTCTTCCTTCACCCTGGAACTCTCATAGGGAAGATGCCCCGCCTTGCGGCGCTTAACGTCACTGCGGTAAAAGCGCGCCCTGTCCCGCACTGCATTTCTTTCATCCTTAAACACGGGCGGCACGGTACGGCGGCGCGCCGGATCGTTTAGGGACTCCCCATAGGGCTGACGCGTGGCCGGACGCATTCCGGGATGATTGTCCTCCTCACAGAAATCCCCGGTAAACGAGCTCTCAGGTGTAGCCATGCCTTCTGAGGAGAAGAGCCGTACCAGATCTCCCGTGGTAAGCTTATTTAAAAGCGGCAGTGCCGCCCCCGCGACTTTGGGATAGTAATCGGGATTCATGGAGGCCACTACGAAGACGCGCTCGATAAGCCGCCAGGCCTCCTCGTAGCCAGGCGTCCCCTTCGCGCCCGTCATTTCCCTAAAGTAACCCCGGTCCTTACCGTAGCTGTAAAAGTCCTTTAAGGCATTGACGGAAACGCCCTTTTTGGAGGAAGCGTTGGGCAACTTGCTCTTCTTACTGCCATGGGCACTCTTTAATCCTTTACGCCCGCGGGAGGAGGTATTCGCAATCTCCCCGCCCTGAGTCTCCCCGCTCTTTAGGGATGAGCTCTCCTCTGTCACGGGATCATCGAAAATCAGGCCGAAAAGACGCTGGGCGAAAACAGCGAGATCATGATCATGCGGGCCGTGTTCGATGGCATACTTCTCGAAATACTCAGAGAGACCACGCCTGAAGGCGCTTAGCTCGGCCACGATATTCTTAATGGAAAGGAGGGTGATTTCCCTGCCCCCTAAGGTCAGCAGATCCACCGCCGCCTCAAGGGCCTGCTGCGATTTCTGCTTGAAACTCAGGGAGGCGCCGTCGGCAGGCAACTGTGAGGTCAGACGCTCGGCGATTTCCAGATTACGCACGCGATCGGCAATGGGATTGAATCGCGTGGAACCGGCGACATTACCGAGATCGACGAGCGTAAAATCCCCGCTCCGTCCAGAGAGTTCACACAGTACCTGTACCGAGCGCATCAAAGTGCCATCGGATTTGGGATCGAGGATAAAGAGCGTATGCCCCTGCATGATCGCCTGCGCGATAAGACTGCTCATGAACTGGGTTTTACCAGCTCCCGTCGAGCCAAATACGACGCAGTGCCTGCGCAGCTCCTCGCACTTAAGGTACAGCGGTCTGAAGCGCTCATGGCCTAAAAGCTGCAGCGAGCGCTCACTATCCTCAGATCTGACCTTAAGCTGCTCGGCGCTGCTGCGGCGCGGATCGATAAGCTTAAGCGCCTCCTCGGTATCCTCTGCGCTCCAGTAAAAGCCTTCCCCGAAATCAACGTAGGAGCGCAGCGCCTCATCAAGATAGGCCTCCGGATCCCTGACAATCGCCGCATTCAGGGCCTTCACCGCCTCCTCCGAAGAGGCATCCGTCTTAGTTGTTTTCTCCGCAGATCCGCTCTCTTTTCCCTTTAAGTCCTGAGAGCCAGCCTCACGGCGCCATTCATTTCCATTGAGTTCCTCCAGATCGTCAAAGCGCCACCAGGCCCTAATGTTCTCTGCCTTCTTACTAAGGAGAGCGCTCCAGCGCTTAAACCTCTCATTATCCTTAAGTTTTGTCCCGACAAGTACCGCGCGGGTGGCCCTCAGGCAAAAGAGCTTCAGCGATGTGAAAAGCTCCGCCGCACGACGGGCAATACGCTCCTGCGCGCCAAGAGCATTTAGGGAGCTTTTGCCCTGACTGGCAGCGCCCTTTACGTTCTTAGTTCCTGAAACGTCCTGCTGCGATCTGACGTTAAAGGCGTCCTTAGGATTACCCGCGCTCTCCAGCCGCATCAGATAGGCTCTCTTTAAGGCCATAAGCGCGGCCGCATTTAAATGCCGCGCATCAGCGTAATCGGTGATACAGCGTAAGGCCAGAGCCGTAAAGACATCAGTCTTCCGCCGATCAAAGCTCTGCACTTCCTTTGCAAAGCGTGTAAATTCACCCCACGCGTTACGCACCGGAGTTATGGTAAAGAGAATAAGCAGCAGCGAACAAAGCACCGCCATTCCAAAAGTCATGCAAAAGAAATAAAGAGCGCAGCATAAGGCTAACGGGACCATCTGCAGACGCGCCGAGGGCCTGCTCGTTTCGCGCAGCCCCGAGCGCAGATGGCGCCACTTAAATTCTTTATAAAGCTCCTGCGGCTTTAAAAGCGGCAAACCCAGCCACAAGGCCCTAGCGTAGGGCGAGCGGAAGATACGGGCCACAAAAGGCCTAAATTTACCGGACATGAGAGTCCTCCCTGTAACAACTGTCTATGGTTCAGACAAAGAAGGATCTCGTTTACAAACAGACTTGAACCTGGACGCCTTTCCTCGCGTCCGGTCTGTTACGGCGGGTTTTTAATGAACGCGTCAGAATGCGTCCGGTAATTTTAGTGTACGCCCCTGCGGGGATGCTGACGGGAACGTGCTATGAAACTGTGAACTGTCCCTCAAAAAGAGCAGACTTTCACAGACATTGCCAGGCGGCTTTTTCGGCCCCCAGTCCCCGCGAGCCATCCCCGATCTGTAGCAAAACTTCGCCACAAGATCGCCCTCTTCTCCTTCCGCTTTAGCTTTACTTCCGCTCCTTGATGAGGTATCTGACGCGCGGCGCTTTCCCATGAGCCACTTTTTTGCGCCGGCCGGCACTTTTGCGTTTTTCCTAATTTAGAGCTAAGAAAGCTAAGTTACACTCTTCTCCATCATATGCACAGACACCATCAGACATTAAGAGGATTTCACCATGGGACTTTTTGACACTCTCCGCGACAGCTTAGGATCGCTTTCAGGTCAGATCTCCCCTCAGTATCAGAATCAGACGCAGACCCCGCAGAATCAGGGCAACCCTTTGAGCAATAACGCAGGCCTTATCGGTGCCACTGCCGTAGGCGGTCTTTTAGGCGCTCTCTTAGGCGGCTCCAAGGGCATGCAGCGCGCCGCCCGCAATGTCGCCGCCGTCGGTGCCGGAGCTGCCGTGGCCGGTCTTGCCTATAGCTTTTTAAAGAAATGGCGCGATAACGCCTCTAATGCCCCCGCACCTGACAGCGCGCAGAGCTATCAGCCCGCTCAGCCATGGCAACAGCAGCGCGCTCCCGATCCCTACACCGCCGCTGCCGAAACCTACGCTGCGCAAAATGCCTCAGGCGCTCTCACTCCCTATGAGGATCAGGGAGCCCTCCTGCTCCTGCAGGCCATGATTTACGCCGCCCGCGCCGACGGCTTCATGGATAAGGAAGAGAAAACCCTTATTGAAAACTGCGCCGCGCAGTTAGGCGGAAACAGCACCCTTGCCCTGCAGCGTTTTGCCTCGGGCCCCATCGATCCCGTGGGTCTTGCCCGTCAGGTACGCACCATGGATGAGGCCTGTGATATCTACCGCATCTCCGCCGCCGCCATCCGCTGTGACGATATCATGGAGCAGGGTTACCTCAACGCCCTCGCTCAGGCCTTAAGCCTCAATCCCTCACAGAAGGCGCAGCTTGATAACGAGGCTAACGAATTCCGCACCGCGCTGGAGCGCAGGTAGAGCCCCGTTCTTTACCCTATAATCAAACCTGTCTTAAGGCGCGGTAACGCGCCTTAATTATGTACTGCCCTACTTCAGCAGGGCCGTGAGTTTAGAGCATATATCCTGTAGGGCTTCAATGACCTCGCAGATACGGCGCTGCTCGGCAAGGGGAGGTACAGGAATGGGAAGTTGCTTAGCGTCTTTAGTTCCTAACCTAGGCATTTTCACGCCGTATGACAAACTGTTCGTTTTGGCGACAAACCATGGCGACCTAAGCCAATAAACAACAAATCGCGCATCAAGCTCTACAGGTGCATCTTTGACGTTAATCGGTACAATTTCAGATGTACAGTACCCCTCGTCATCAGCTAATACCACTTTATTCAGATACGGCCTTAACTTTGAGTACAGAACCATCCCCTTACTGAACTGACGCTTTGTACTGAGTTTCATACCCGGCTTCTTATACTCACGCTTAAGTATTCTACCGGTATTTTTCTCAATGTCTTCAAGCTCTAAAATCCATCCATTATCCGGAATATCTTCACTTTCCGCATTAGATACGTTCCCATAATTTAAGGCAGAACCTAAAGTCACCCACTTCCAGTTATCAGGGATCTCAAACGGTCCCTCAACTTCGGGCAGGGAAAGGACTTCTTCAGAAAGAGTCTCTTCAGAACGCTGTTCAACCAAGCGGCCGCGGATCGCAAGGTCAAGCACCTTAGCCTGAACGGTCTCAATTTTTTCCTGTAAAACCTTCTGATGAGAACTTAGACTGCGTATCATTGCGTCAGCATCAGTCATAACGGGCACAATGCGGTGCTGTTCAGCAAGGGGAGGGATGGGTAACATTAATTTCTTCAGGGTTTTAAGATAAATTCCTTTCTGTGCCGTGCCTACTGAGTTCTCATTTAACCAAGACTGCATAAATGGACTATCCAGACAAACCTTAAGATATTTCGATAACACAAAAGCTGCTGGTTTCAATGAGCACACGCTACGCTGCAACATAAAACGAGGAATATCCTTTACTATGGCGGATCGTCCAATCGTTCCAACGATAGTCAGCAATACATCATTAACTTCAATATTAATTTTGAGATTCTCTTTGTGCCACTCTTCTTCAGTTACCCATCGCTTAATATTTGTAAGATCAATCCTCAAAGTAGGATATCTGATACCCGCCAGGCATTAAATCTATCTTCATGTAAACCGTAACCATTCATCCACTGCCGAACCTGCTGATCTTCTTTTAAAAAATATTATCTCCGCTTACAAATAATGCCTGATTTTTAACGGGTATTAAATTATAATTCAAGTACCTGTTAAAGGCAGGAGGTGCGTTATGGCAAGGCACCAATCGGATAAAGTCAGAATTAAAACCGTCAGAAACCGCTCTAAGAACGGTACCGTCTATGTTTACGAGAGAAAAGTGCGTTATAACCCTGAGAAAGGATATGACGATATCCTCGAAAACCGGCCCGTGGGCAAAATCTCCCCTGAGACCGGCGAGGTGGTTCCCACCCGTGTCTACCGGCACCGCAGAGAGGAAAGCGTTTCTGCTGTCCCATCCTCAGATGCCCCTGTTCAGGAGAGCGGAAGACAGGAGAACCTAATTGCAAGGAGACGTCACGCCGGCCTTTCAGCCCTCCTTGAGTTCGCGGGAAAGGTTACCGGCATTGATGAGGACGTGGGCTATGCCACTGAGGAAAGCCGTGACGGCGAGACCCTGCCGCCTGAGGTGGCTGCCCTCCTGCGTGACAGAGTCATCTCTCTGGCGAGGTTCCGGACCGGCTCCTCCGGCATGGCCGTGAACCACGTCTCTGACTGGCAGCTCACTCATGATCTTCCCGCGCAGCTCAGCGAAGAGGTCTGCCATGAGCTTGCAGAGGAGACAGGACGCAATGAGCAGATGATTCAGTCCTGCTTCAGGAGACGCGCTTCACGGGAACAGAAAGGAGAGTGTATCGCCATCGACAGCACTGCCCGTTCCGTGTACTCCGTTTA
>DVOQ01000086.1 GCA_018713485.1 Candidatus Avisuccinivibrio pullicola | reverse complement strand
GGTAGACACGGGTGGGAATCACTTCTCCGGTCTCAGGGGAGATTTTGCCCACGGGCCGGTTTTCGAGGACGTCGTCATATCCTTTCTCAGGGTTATAACGCACTTTTCTCTCGTAAACGTAGACCGTGCCGTTCTCAGAGCGGTTTCTGACGGTTTTAATCCTGACTTTATCCGATCGGGGCCTTGCCATAACGCACCTCCGCGGTCTTAACAGGTACTATAATTTTAATTTAATACCCGCTAAAAATCAGGCATTATTTGTAAGCGGAGATAATATTTTTTAAAAGAAGATCAGCAGGTTCGGCCGGGAATGAACAGTTACGGTTTACATGAAGATAGATTTAATGCCTGGCGGGTATCAGATATCCTACTTTGAGGATGAAATACGCAAAGGAAAGGATGAGCTCCCATGATTCGGGGAAGGCCTCCTTAAGAGCCGGCAGTAAGGGGGCGCGGGAGAACAGTCTGTCCAGCACGAGCGTGGCTCCGGTACTGCGCACCGTTATGCAGGGAGGTCTGACCTCATCACCGTTATCAGAGGTGATTTTCAGCTCAAAGAGACGGGTTTCGCCGCGCACACGGGTGACGGTGTAGTTCTTAAGCTCCGGGTGAAGCTCAAGGAAGTCACGGTCAAAGTTAATGACGCCTAACCCGTCGGGACTGCTGATTCTGCCTGCCCTGCGTACGTCAGTCTTGACCGCGGTCTTGCCCGGATCGCTTTTTTGGAGACCCAGACATTACGGTAGGTACGCACATAGGTATAGCCGCCGCATCTGGCGAAATACAGGGGCGGAAGCTGCAGTGAGGTTTCAGTCAGGGTTATTTACCTCTCCAGGTAATAAATATTACCTGGAGAGCAGGACAAAGTTAAGGGGCATCCCTGAAAAAACCTTTAAAATCCGTAGATTATGGGAAAGGCGGAGAACGCCGCCTGTGGATATTACCTAGATCGGAAAATTTGGGTTTTTACATCACGAGCTGCTGCGGTCTGGCTTTTGAGATCAGCAGAGTGGCAGGTCATTAAATGTGCCAGGGCTACGGCGCAGTGCATTCAGGACACCATCTTCCGTAGGGCGGAAGTACTCCCGGCTAAAGTTTAAGCAGGCTCACAAATGCAGGTTTAATCTCCCGCTCCCTGAGGAGAGCGTGAGATGTGTCCTTGTAAGCCGCACGGCTCTGTGGCATAGTGCGACCGCTAAGTTAATTAAGGTGAATGACAGAAGTGCCCGCATGAGGGCAGGGAGAAAAGGATGCTGAGGTTTAAAAATCTGCTGTGCGCCCTTGCTTTAGGTGCCATGGCGGTGACGGCTGAGGCGGGAGTGTTAAGTACCCGCTATTTCATGGTGGACATCCCAGCACAGTGGGAAATTGCCCGCGGACCTGAGGATAACGGCACCAATTTCATGACGCAGTTTACCGCCCGTGACCGGACCTCGGTGACGGTGGCGATTTCAGCCGGGAAAATGCCGGCTGCAGATGTGGCCGAACAGACCATGGACAATCTCAGGGCGCAGTCAGGGGCGCGTTTTGAGCCGCTTAAAGAGGAATACGGAGTGCTCAGTGCCCGCTACGAGATCCATGGCGGCGCGGGGGTGTATTTCTTCGGTGCCGACGGGGAGCAGGTCGCGGTGATCAATATCTTAGGCTCCGATCCCGAAGAAGGGATTAAGTTCCTGCGCCGCTTTGTCCCACGGACTGAAAAATTGTTTCCGAAATTCTAGGATGGTTTAAAATTTTGTATACCCTCTGATGTTAATAATATAAATTGTTATCGTAAGTGGGTTTTTTGTAGAGTTTTTTGCTTCCATTGAGGGTTAACTTTCCTTCATATGGGGTAAAATGCTAACAGCTTTTACCTAAATATAAAAACGCACTTTTATACTGCTTTACGAGTATGACTGAGCATCACGGTGCCGAAACGCCTGCTATGCAGCGGAAAGCAAAACAGTCCGGGGGACGTACCCACGGGCTGCGCTTTTACATGATCGTAAGTTTCCTACCCCTGCTGCTCATTTTTATCTGTGCCTGTATCTATATTCATACCGAGCTTAACCGTATCAGCAATAACGCCGAGGTGATTGTTGAGCAGGTCATTCCCAGTATTGATAAGACGCAGCAGGAGATCCGCTTCTTCTCGGAATTAGGTTACGTGGTCAATAATATGGTCGCTAATTCCGATATCCGGGAATCGCGCGTTTCCTACCTGCGGGCCCGTGAACTCATCAAATCCCATCTTTATCTGCTCTCGGTGCGTCCGGAACTCGACAAGATAAGTGCCAATCTCGACTGGATGATGACGATGCGCAATAAGCTCGACATCGCCCGTTCCCGCATGTTCGGCTCATGGCAGACTACGTATCTCTACGTCGTGGACATGCACGCTAAATGGGATCTGCCTTTTGACTCGTCGGCCATCACGTTCTTAAATCACGATGTGATGCATCATTTCCACAGCGGTGATCTGGCGATTTTCAGGCGCATTCAGCGTAATGTGCAGCCCTTTATCTCTTTCTGTGATACCGAGGGAGAGCGCACGGAAAAGGAGCGCTGCCCGCTGCTTAAGGAAAGTTTTGCCGAACTTGAGGAGAATTACACTAAGGCCGGGCGTCTGTCGCGCGATCTCTTCTCCTTAAACAAGTCCACTATCGATCTCATCCGTTCTTCAGCGGCGGGCTTTGCCACCACCGAGTACGATATTCTTTACAGCGATCTCACCGATCTTAAGGAAACTGCTGGTTTCTTCCAGCTTATCGTCACGGTGCTGATGCTCGTTGCCATCGGTATGATCCTCGTGCAGAACGCCGTGGTGCAGTATTTCGTGATACGCCCTTTAACCTATCTTACGGGCATCATTCACGCTTTTATGGTGCACCGCAAGGTGCCTGAACGCTTTTACTCGTCCAATATCCGCGAGATTAAGGAAATCGAATCCCTGCTGCCGTCGGTGTTCTCGGAAGTCAGGCGGGCCACGCAGCTCAATCTGGAGCTTCTGAAGACCAATCAGAACCTCAAGGACATGTCGCTTATTGACGATCTGACGGGGGTGCGTAACCGACGGGCCCTTAATGATTTCGTCCGCGCCAATTCCAATACGCGTGCCGCCTATGCCGTGCTTATGATTGATATCGATTACTTCAAGGCCCTGAACGATACCCAGGGTCACCTTGAGGGTGACAAGGTTTTAAAGAGCGTGGCGCAGACCATTGTCAGTAATACCTCGCGTAATGATCATGTCTTCCGTTACGGCGGTGAGGAGTTCTGCGTGGTATTAGGCGCCATCAGCGCCATGGATGCCATCAAGGTCGGCGAGAGACTGCGCCGTGCCGTGGAGGAGCTGCGTATCCCCAATCAGGGGGCGGGTATGGGCCGGGTTATCACCGTGTCGGTGGGCGTGTCCTCGGGCAAGGTGCAGGATGAAAAGGACGCGCAGAGTATGACCGCTTTCATCGCCGAGGCCGATGTGGCTCTCTACCGGGCCAAGAACGGCGGCCGTAACCGTACCTGCCATTATGACGGTGAGCAGGGTAGCGGTCATGTGGGTGACTTTTCCTCGCTGTCCTGAAAAGATTTATCCTGAAGCTGCATTCCTCTCAGGAGGCGCTCAGCTTCCGTCTCATGCCGGGGAGTTTTGTGACGCGGTGTTTGCAAAGTGGCAAGGCAAGGCGCATAATGCGGAAGATTAAAGTAGCTTGTCGGAGTGCCCTTAGGGGCTGAGATCGTCTATGACGGGATCCGTACACCTGATCAGGTTCATGCCTGCGTAGGGAACAAGACTTCGGCATGCTGTATGGAAAAAAGGAGCATGCCGCGATGGCAAATACCACTCATCCCCATAAGGAAAGGATTTACCTTGAGGGCTCTACGCCCGCCATTCAGGTGCCTTTCACCTCACTGACCTTAAGTAACGGCGAGAAACTGCTGTTATCCACCGTGGAGGGGGCTGGAACCTCGCCCCTGCCTAAAGTGCGCGCCCCCTTCGTGAAGAGTTCTGCAGGCGGCAGGAAGCGCACGCAGTTAGAGTGCGCTAAAGCGGGCATTATCACCGAGGAAATGGAGTATGCCGCTATCCGTGAATCTTATGCTTACGGTGATGGTATGGCCTTTACGCCGGAGACGGTTTTAAAGGAGATCGCCGCGGGCCGTGCGGTGCTGCCATGCAACCGCATGCATCCTGAGTGCGAGCCCATGGTGATTGGCAAGAAGTTTTCCGTGAAGGTGAACGCCAATATCGGAGCTTCGGCCGTCTCCTCCGGTTACGCTGAGGAAATTGCCAAGCTGCACTTGGCATTAAAGCATGGCGCGGATACGGTCATGGATCTCTCGACGGGCATTGACGATCTGATGGGACTCAGACAGGCGATGCTCGGTGCCTCGCCCGTGCCCATCGGCACCGTTCCCATGTATGAGGCGCTTGACCGCGCGCATGGCGATATCAATGCCCTGACATGGGAAGTGTTCCGTGACACGGTGCGCGATCAGGCCCGTCAGGGGGTGGACTATTTCACCATTCACGCAGGTCTCCTGCAGGAATATCTGCCTTACGCCGCAGAGCGCATTCTGGGTATCGTCTCGCGCGGTGGCTCGATCATGGCGACCTGCATGCTGCGCCGTGAAGAGGAAAACATGGCCTATACCCATTTTGACGAACTCCTTGAGATCTGCCGCGAGTATGACGTGGCCCTGTCCTTAGGTGACGGACTGAGACCCGGGGCCATTCACGACGCCTGTGATAAGGCGCAGTACGGGGAGCTTAAGACCATAGGTCAGCTCGCCAAGCGCTGCTTTGAGGCCGGCGTGCAGTGCTTTATCGAGGGCCCGGGGCACGTGCCCTTAAACCGCGTGGCTGAAAATCAGGCCCTGGAGGATGAATACTGCCATGAGGCTCCCTTCTATACCTTAGGACCGCTCGTGACCGATATTGCCCCCGGGTACGATCACATCACTTCGGCCATCGGCGGAGCGCAGATCGCCGCCTGCGGCACCTCCATGCTCTGTTATGTCACGCCCTCCGAGCACCTGGCGCTACCCACGCCTGAGGATGTCAAGGTCGGCCTTATCACCTATAAGCTTGCCGCGCACGCGGCGGATATCGCCAAGGGACTGCCGGGGGCCACGGCCCGCGATGACGCCATGTCCAGAGCCCGCGCCGATTTCCGCTGGTATGATCAGTTCGCGCTCTCCTTAGATGAGGAACACGCCCTTGCGGTATGGAAATCGCAGATGCCCGAAAACTGCGGCCACGAACCTTCCTTCTGTTCCATGTGCGGTCCGCGTTTCTGCCCCATCCGCACCAACCGCGTCCTCAAGGAGAAATTTAATGTCCGCTAAGCGTGTGCTCATTATCGCCACCGTTGATTCTGGCGGCGGGGCGGGCATTACCGCTGACTGTCTGACCGTGCACGACATGGGAGCCTTTCCGCTCCCCTGCACCGTAGCTGTCACTGCGCAGTCTTTAAAGCGCGTGGCGGCCGTGGAAAGTCTCTCTTCTGATATGACGAAGACCGCGCTTAATCTGGCCTTACACGACTGGCCGGAAAAGCCCTCGGCCGTCAAGGTGGGTTTTATTCCTTCGGACAAAGTGCTGAAGGAGGTTCTGACCTTCCTCGAAACTGAACTGCAGGGCGTGCCCGTGATCTGGGACCCGGTTCTGACCGCTACCGCGGGGCGTATGGACAGCGCTGATCTGAAGGCCGTCCTGCCCCGGCTTTTAAAGGTCACAGAGATCTTTACGCCTAATCTTCCTGAGGCGCTGGAGCTTATGGACTTCAGCAGGGAGGATCTGGAACGCGAGGGGATCGAGACGCTGGGGCGGCGTTTTATCGCTCTGGGCGCTAAGGCCGTCATGATTAAGGGCGGTCACGTGGAGGGACGGGATGAGTGTACCGACGTGCTCATTACCGCTGAAAAAACGCT
Organism: Candidatus Avisuccinivibrio pullicola; assembly: GCA_018713485.1. Taxonomy (GTDB): domain Bacteria; phylum Pseudomonadota; class Gammaproteobacteria; order Enterobacterales; family Succinivibrionaceae; genus Avisuccinivibrio_A; species Avisuccinivibrio_A pullicola. The sequence continues at coordinate 29,748 of DVOQ01000086.1, read as the reverse complement.
GACCTTCAGCTATCGGAAAAAGGCCGGCGAAGGCGCCCACGGCGGGGGCTGCGCCTTATCCTCGGCGCTTGCCGCGCTGCGCGCCCAGGGCTATGCCCTCGAGGATGCGGCGGTACTGGCCAAGGCCTACGTCACGGAGGGGATTTTTAAGCCCGAAGGCATTGACAGCCATGAGCGTCCGCCCTTAGGACATCACGGTTTTCCCCGCACCTTAGACTGCATGCCCGCGGTAGGGGATTTCACCTTTCCCCGCCCCCGCAGGGAGGCCTTCCCGCCCTGCCCGCTTAACATGGGACTGTATCCCGTGGTAGGGGACGTGGACACTTTAGAGTGGCTGCTGGCCATGGGGGTCAGAACCGCGCAGCTGCGCATCAAGGATAAGCTTGATCCGCAGCTTTCGGACAAAATTAAGCGCGCCGTCTTTCTCGGGCGCAGCTATCACGCCCGTGTCTTCATTGACGATCATTACGAGCTGGCTATGCGCCATCATGCCTATGGCGTGCACCTTGGCATGGAGGATGTGCGCGAGGCAGACTTAAATGCCATCGCCGCCTCGGGACTGCGCCTCGGTCTTTCCACCCACGGCATGTGCGAGCTGCTGCAGGCCTTAAGTCTCAGACCCTCCTACGTGGCTCTCGGGCACATTTTTGAGACGCAGACCAAAAAGATGAAAAGTCCTGCGCAGGGCGTCAGGCGTTTAAAGTATGAGGTGGAACTCATCGCAGGCAGGGTGCCCACCGTGGCGATCGCCGGCATTAAGCTTGACAACCTTGACGGGGTGCTGCAAAGCGGCGTGGGTTCCGTAGCGGTGGTCACGGCCATCACTAAGGCTCCCGATCCCTATGCGGCCTGTCAGGAATGGCTGCGCCGAGTCGGCAATGGCGGGGATGAAGATGTCCGCTGAGCGGTATATAAGGGAGTGCGCCGTGGCAGGTTATGAGCACCTGCCTGCGGTGCTCTCTAAAGCGCGCGTCGGTATCATTGGTCTTGGAGGCTTAGGCGGTCTCGTCACCTACCTTATCGCAGGGGCGGGAGTTTTAGATCTGCATGTGGCCGATCCCGATACTGTGTCCTTAAGCAATCTGCACCGTCAGGTGCTCTATGACATGGAGGACATCGGTACTTTAAAGAGCGCAGCGCTGCTTAAGAGGCTTAAGGCGCTTGATCCTGAGGTAAAGGTGCGCATCTTTGAGCGGATTGATGAAACTGCCTTTAAGGATTTCGCCCGTGGCTGTAACCTCGTTCTCGATCTTACCGACAGCCAGGAGACGCGTCTTAAGATAAGCGCTCTGGCCCTTAAGGCCCGCGTGCCTCTAGTGGAGGCGGCCGTCTGCGGCCTTGCAGGTCAGATAGCCTTCTTTGACTATGCAGCGCCTGACTTTGTCAGGGAGCACGGCTGCCTGGCCTGCCTTACCGGAACCGGGCTGTCTCCCACGCCGCCCGGGATCTCAGGGCCTGCCGCCGCGACGCTGGCCTCCTTATGTGCGCAAATCGTACTGGACATCCTCAATGGCAGCTATACGGGCAGGGGCAGGGTGCATGTGCTGGATCTCAGGGCCCTGACCTTAAGAAGCTTTACCTTACGGCCAGAGGATCACTGCTCCTGCAGGAGGAATAATGCAGATTAACTTAAATGGCAAAAACTATGTGACCGGAGCCTCAACCTTAGAGGCCCTCGCAGCAGAACTGAAACTGCCGGAGAGCGGCGTGGTCATGACCGTCAATGACGAGGTTGTGCCGCGCGGTAACGCCTGGCAGGAGACGGCCCTCAGCGAGGGCCTTAAAGTGGACGTTTTCACCGTTGTCGCAGGAGGTTAAACATGACGGAAAAACTTATTCTTGGCGGAAAGGAATTTACCTCGCGTCTTATCATCGGTACCGGCAAGTTCGCGTCCGCTCAGGACTTAAAAAAGGCCTGTGAGGCCTCGGGAGCGCAGATCGCCACCATGGCGGTTAAGCGCGTTGATTTCAAAGGCGGACAGGACGATATCATTGCCCCCTTAAAAGAGGCCGGCGTGACCTTTATGCCCAATACATCGGGAGCCAGGGATGCCCGTGAGGCGGTGTTTGCCGCGCAGTTAGCCCGCGAGGCTCTGGGTACGGACTGGGTCAAGGTAGAGGTACATCCCGATCAGAAATATCTCTTACCCGATCCCGTGGAAACCTATTTAGCCTGCAAGACGCTCTGTGAGCAGGGCTTTAAGGTCTTTGCCTACATTCCCGCCGATCCCGTACTCTGCCGCCGTCTTGAGGAAGTGGGGGTCGCGGCCGTGATGCCCTTAGGCGCTCCCATAGGTTCGGCCCGCGGCCTTGAAACCCTGCCCTTCCTTAAGATCATCATCGAGGAGTCCCACGTCCCCGTGATCGTGGACGCCGGGATCGGAGCTCCTTCCGAGGCCGCGCAGGCCCTCGAGTTAGGCGCTTCCGCGGTCATGGTCAACACCGCCATCGCCGCCGCCGCTGATCCCCTGCTGATGGCCAGGGCCTTTAACCTTGCCTGCGAGGCCGGGCGCATGGCTTTTGAGGCGGGGCTGGCCTTAAAGGTGAGCACGGCGCGGGCGACCTCCCCCATGGAGGCCTTTATCAGCGAGGCCATGGCTTAAAATGAGCTTTTTTGATGAAATCTCGAAGATCGATCTCGATAAATTCACGGTGATCGTCGATTCGCGTACCGACAGGGACGTGGAAAGGGCGTTAAGCAAATCAGGGCGCCTTGACGTGATGGACTTTGCCGCCCTCATTTCTGAAAACGCCAGGCACCATTATCTTCAGGAAATGGCGCAGATGTCCGTGCAGTTAACGCGCCGCCGCTTTGGCCGTACCGTGAGCATGTATCTGCCCCTGTACCTTACCAATCTGTGCTCGAACCGCTGCCGCTACTGTGGTTTCTCCTCGGCCAACAAGTTCCGCCGTACGGTGCTGACCCTGGATGAGATTAAGGAAGAGTGCGAGGCCATCAATGCTTTAGGCTATGAGAACATTCTCTTAGTTTCAGGCGAGAACGAGCGGCGTGCCGGTATGGACTATTTCCGTCAGGTCCTGCCCATCGTCAAGGAGCATGCCGCCTATCTGCAGATGGAGGTGCAGCCGCTTGGCACCGAGGATTACGCGGAATTAAAGACCCTGGGCCTTGACGCCGTCTCGGTCTATCAGGAGACCTACCATCCCGCGTGCTATAAGGAAAACCATCTTGCTGGCAGGAAGATGGACATGCGCTGGCGCATGGAAACTCCTGATCGCCTGGGGCAGGCGGGGATCGACAAGATAGGGATCGGGGCGCTGCTTGGCCTTTACGACTGGAAGGTTGATCTCTGCGCCGTTGCGCTGCACGTGCTCTACATGCGCGAGCACTACTGGAAGAGCCGCATCTCGGTTTCCTTCCCGCGCCTGAGACCGGCTGCCGGTGCCTTCGAGCCGCAGTTCCCCGTATCGGACGCTAAGCTGGTGCAGTTAATCTGCGCGTGGCGCATTTTCGATCACGAGCTTGATCTCACCATCTCCACGCGCGAGGGCGCCGCCTTCAGGGATAAGATTATCCCCTTAGGCATTACCGCCGTCAGTGCCGGATCCTCGACCGAGCCCGGCGGTTACGCCCACAAGGGACAGAACCTCGAACAGTGGGCAGTCAATGATGACCGTTCCGTGGAGGAAGTGGTAGCGGCCTTAAAGCGCAATCACCTCGAGGCCGTCTTCCATGACGCCTCCACCTCGTACTTTAAGGTGCCGGATATCAAAATGCAGGGCCATGCCGCCCTGTAGAGAGATTAAGGTCCCGCGGCAGCGGGGCCTTAGCTCAGGTTTTTTGCCTCATCCTCTATATTTAACGCCCTTTTGTGCGCCTTGCATACCCGATTTCCTCTATACCCTAAAATAGTTACGTAAGCTTATCTGAGTCTAAGGAGTCGCATATGCCAGAGGTTTTAGTCACGGTCTTTTCCGCTACCGGAAATACCTTAAGAAAAGGTGAGGAAATAGCCTCTGCTCTTCAGGTTCCTCTCTTTCTCCTGGAGCCGCAGATCTCCTATACGCAGGCTGATCTTAACTGGAACGATCCGCAAAGCCGCACGAGCCTTGAGTGTAATGATCCTTACTCAAGGCCGCCTTTAAAGGTGCTGCCGGATGTCAGAGCCTATGACGTCATTTTCCTCGGGTTCCCCATCTGGTGGTACTGCGAGCCTAAACTTATTGATACCTTTGTTGAAAGCTCTGATTTAAGCGGTAAAACCCTGATCCTCTTTGCCACCTCGGGAGGCAGCGGCCTTGTCAGGGCCACGCGGCAGATTCAGACCCTGGCACCCGGGGCGCGTATCCTGCAGGGGGAACTTTTAAACGGCAGGAAGGGCGGAGCGTGGGCAAAAGAGTTCCTGGAGAGACTCTGATGTGCAACACCTGGCTTTAGGCATCCCCGGCCGTAGAACACGGTTCATGCCCTGCAAGAGTGTCTGTCCAGCCAGGTGAGGCCGATGCCGTAGGTCAAAGTCCTTAAATCCTGTAAAACATTAAAAATAATAACTTATCAGGGCGCTTACGGCACTTTCCTCAAGGGTGCCGTAGCCCTGTCTTAAGCTTACGTTAAAGTTAAGGCTCTGCCATGAGCCATGAGCATCAAGGTTTAAGCCCACGCTGTGCACGCCCGTGTCATGGCGGTCAATGTCAAATCCCTCTATGCGCGCTTCCACTCCGTCGTTAAGGTAGGCAAGGGCATAGAGAGCCGGACTGAGGGTAAGCTGCTTTACGGGACTGAAGGTAAGTCCCGTGCTCAGACATAAGCTGTGCAGGTAAGCCCTGTCCAGCTGAAGGCGGTTGCGGTCGCGGTGCTCTAAGGTCACATGATCGCTCTCAAGGACGCTCAGGGCATAGCTTAGCTTACTGTCAAAACTTAAGGCGGGACTTAAAGGTACGCAGAGGGAGGGGCTTATGCTTAAGGCGTAGTAGGGACTGTCATGAGAGTAGGTCACTCTCTCCCCGCTGCGCGGGTAGAAAGCCTCAAAGTCGGCGCTAAGCGAGCCGGCGCGCACCATACCCTCAAGTGCAAGGTTTTCACAGTCATAGGCAAGCTTCAGACCTGCACCTGTGTAGTTAAAAGAGCCGCGCGGTTTAACCTCGCCCAGTCCGTGAGAGGAGTGGCTTTCACCGCCTTCGGCAAAGAGGGCGAGTGCGGTCCTTTCACCTAAGGGCAGGCTGATGCCGGCGAGGAGTGCATAGCCATGGAGCTTCAGAGTACCGTGCAGATCGTAGCTGCTGTCAAAATAACTGACCCTGGCAAAGGGAGCGATCCCGGTCCCGGGGACGGCGGGTACTTCCTCAGACAGCGTGTTACCCTGATGCACGGTAAACAGTGCAGCCGTGCGTACTGAGATAAGGCTTTGCGCGTAGCTCTGATCAACTATGCGCAGAGGCTCGAAGAGTTCCCCGTCATTTAAATTGCCGGCAGGCGGAGTGCCGGGACTCACTGGCGGTTCCGTATCTTCAGAGGCGCTTTCTTCCCAGATAAGTTCATGCTCAAAGACGTGCTCGTCTCTGGGAACCCACGCGTTAAACACGAAAGAATTATCGCCGCGGATGAGCGTGCCTTCATCAACATAGAGCTTATCTTCACTTTCCACATAGATAAGGTCTACGCGCTGGCCTTCCTGAACGCTAAGGCCGCTCACCCACAGTTCCCGGTCCCGCAAATCAAGACCTTCAGCTCCCGTCACGGTGAGAATATGCTCACCTGCCTCTCCCTGGTTTTTATTTTCCGCTAACAGGTGCAGACGGTGAAATCCGTCCAGACCGCCTACCGTGGCCGTGCCGTTTACCGAGATTTCGTTATGCAGATTAAGGGGCAGCCCTTCAGGGCTGCGCGCCGCGTAGACTGTCCCCTTCACGCTGTTGTATCCCTCAAGGACAGTAAGATTGTGCTCGCCCTGAGAGGCAAGGGCGGCCATGACATCCCCTGACACACTGGCATTCCTGAGGATCAGGGTATTATGATTAGCACTTAATCCTGAGCCTGCCACGGCATTTCCCGTAAGCTCTCCTCTCTGCAGGACGAGGTTAAAGTCAGCATTCCCCCCGGGGGCGTAACCTCCGGTGAGATTGCCTCTTACCGTGGCGTGCGAGTCAATCAGGTTATAGGAGGCATCGCTTACTCCGCTGCCTCCTGTGACATCACCGCTTATCTCCGCTCCCTCTTCAAGGAACACTTCGTTAAAGTATGCCCCGCCCGTGAGCGCCTTGGCGCCGGTGACAGTGCCGGCCTTACCGTAAATGCGCACCGTATTGTAAAGGGTATCGCCTCCGGCGCTTTGCGCTCCCACAAGCGTACCTGCTTCTGCGCCCTTACTTACCGTGACGTAGTTGCTCTCGGCCGTGCTCTGTGCCTGAGCGCCCGTAAGAGCCGTCACGGCAGCTCCTTCCCAGAGCGTGACGGAGTTATAGCGCGCCGCCTGGACGCTGACTGCGCCAAAAGCCTCATCAGCCTTGCCTCCTTCCATGATATCAAGGAAATTACTCGCAGCTTCGGTGGCACCATAAGCTCCTACGGCACGTATTACACTGCCTGACAGCGACACAAAGTTGGAGTTAGCCCTGCCCTGATGGCTTATGGCCCCGTAAACAGTGCCTGCCGTGGCTCCGCTTTCGATGATGACCTCATTGGAGGAGGCGTCACCGCGCGCTCTCGCTCCCGTTACCGTGTCCGCCTGACCTGTGCTCTCCACCGTCACCTCATTGGAGAGCGCCGCTCCCTGAGAGCTGAGAGCGCCCATGACGTTCCGCGCCCGTCCTTTCAGGATAACGGCATTATCCCTCAGCGTTCCCGTGCCCGTACTTAAGGCTCCCAGGGCCTCCGTGACGGAGGAGCCTGCCTCAAGGCAGACTTCGTTACCCACTGCGTAGACGCCGCTTTGCGATACTCCTCCCACGGCGCTGTGCGCCTTGGCACCACTTAACAGAAGGACACGGTTATCGGCCACGTTAAGCGTTGGTGAATAGCCGCCCAGAACGTCGGAGTAAGGCACTGCGGCATTCAGAGTGACGCGGTTTTGCCGGTAGGTCTGTCCCCCTGCTGCGACAGGGCCAAACCATGAGTGGCTGAGCCCCGCCGGGTGGGTGAGGGCGCTTTGCGGCGGCATGCCGCTGCTTACCGTAAGCGTCTGAGCCATGGCAGGAACGCTTAAAGAGAGCAGGGCAAGAGTAAGGGCTGCAGGACGTAATTTCAGCATAGAACCTCCGGCTTTCAGTTAAGCTTACGCTTTTCTTTAAATTTTAAATAAAGTTAAGCGGCGGTCTTTTGCACTGCGTCACAGTCAGTAACAAAGAGGAGTGGCATAATGCGCCACCTGAAGTAAGCGAGGTGCGTATGGAAGAACCGATAGGTCCTGTGGATATCCTGAAATTCTGTCTCTTTAAAAACGGCTACCGCTTTAAAGGCCGCCTCTCCAGGCGCACTTTCTGGATCTTTGTCTGTCTTATGTCCTGCATAACGCTTATCTATCAGCTCGTGGTGGCCTTATGCGTCAGCGGCATGTTTCAGAGTGAAAGCTATACCGCATTCGTTCTGACATCGTCTGTCTTCGGCCTTATTTATTTCGTATTTGCCACGGTGCCGCTGCTCTCGGCTGCGGTGCGCCGCTTAAATGACGCCGGCAGGAGTGGTTTTTATCTCATCATCCCTTGGCTCGTGACCTTAGTGTGCGATTTTCTCTTTTACGGTCGCCTCGGTCTTTATTTCATCATACAGGGGCCGCTTATTGATATCGCCGAGATGGCGGGCCGCCTCACGGCTGCACTGACCTTAGGCGACATCCTCATCGGCTTAAGCTATCTCTATCTAATCTACCTGTGGTGCCTTCCCTCTGCAGCTCATGAGCTGACGGCTGAGGGGAACGGTAAGGGAGCCTAGGCACCTAACTTAAACACGCTCAGGGATCGCTTAAGCGCGTCAAGCTCCTCAGTGACGCCGCCTACCTCCCTGCAGGAATGCTGCGAGGTGGTCACTACGGCGTTAAGGAGCGAGCTTACCTGCTGCATCTGCGCCGAGATCTCGCCCGTAGCCGCCGTCTGTTCCGAGGTAGCCGAGGCAATTTCTGAGACCCGTGCCGTGATTTCCTCCACGCACTTAAGGATATGCGCGAGGAACTCCTTTAAGTCGGCCGCCTTTTTAGCCACGCTGTCCATATTGCTAAGGCTCTCCTGCAGCGATGAGGTCGTCACCCCCGCCTCCTGCTCGATATTGCCCACGAGACGGGAGATCTCCGCCGTAGCCTCGCTGGTGTTGATGGACAGGGTGCGTACTTCATCTGCCACTACTGCAAAGCCGCGTCCCGCAGCCCCAGCGCGCGCCGCCTCAATGGCGGCGTTGAGCGCCAGGAGATTGGTGTGCGAGGAGATCTCCTCCACCTTGCTTAAGATAGTACGGATCTCGCCAGTCTGCGCTACTAATCTGTCCACGTGCACGGCGTTTTCGCGTGTCAGTCCCGCTTGACGCTCAATATCCGCCACGTTCTCTTCCACGTGTCTCACGCCGTCCTCGGTGAGCCCATGCGTCTGCGCTGCGCTCTGCGTCACGCTCTCGCAGTGCGCGGCAATATCCTTAGTACTCTGTGTAAGGTCAGCCGTGGCGCGGGCGATCTCTTCGGCAGGCTGCGCACAGTTCATGGCCTGCTGCTCCGTGGAGGCAGCCGCGTCCTTAAGTTTCAGCACCTTCTCTCCCGTGTGTCCCGTCACATCTATAACGCCCTGAATATGGGAGATGAGTCCCCGACGCATGCTCTCAAGGTATTCCATGAGTCTGCCGAACTCATCCCCTGATTTAACCGCGATCCCTTCGGAGAGATCGCCTCTGGCAATCTGCCCTGCGTGGCGCATGACGTAAGAGAGTTCCCTGCCTAAATAGCGGCTGATGCACCAGGTGACGGCGAGGGCAAACAGAAAGGTAGTAAGCCACACGCCTGCGATGGCGTAAAGCGGCGTGGGCTTAGTGAGGCTGTCCACCTGCGAGGTGGCATTTACGATCTGCTTTTCAACAATCTGCGAGAGGTTGTCAAAGATAAGGCGCGACAGGGATTCAAGATCGGCAAGGCGCACCTGACCTGCCTTACCGTAATCACCCGCTTCCACCGCAGGCTTAAAGCTTTCGCGGTAGGTCTTTAAATAAACCGCTCCTGTTTCCTTGATGGCGCGGATCTGAATGGGGAAGCGTGAGGACTGTAAATCCGCGAACGCTTTTTCAAGCACTGAGGCGAGGCGATCGCAGTCCTGCGTCCTGCCTCTGAAATTTACCGTGTCGGAGAGGTAATTCTGCATCAGCGTGAGATTATCCCGCACTAGGCTTACTCTTCCGTAGCGTTCATCCAGGATTACATGTACTTCGGAGGCCACGTTCCGGGCGTTAAACAGGGCGCTTACTCCCACGCCGCCCACGGCGGCGCCGCCCGTCATCATCACGGCAAAAACTATAAAGAGGCGCGTTTTTACGGACAGCGAGCGCGGCAGCAGACGACCAAAGGGTCTTAAGGGAAAGGCCAGAATGTTTAAGAGCAGAGTCAGAATACGCATTTCTACCACAGGTTTTCTAAAAGACGGCCCACTATAGCGGCTCTTAAACAGGATATCTATCAGACTTGTGTGGTATCTCTGAAAGCTTCAGGTAAAGTTTCCGTCTTCTGTGTAAAAGACGTGGAGCGGACATAGACTTAACGATTAAATAATTTTTTATAAAGTAGATGGGGGCGGCTAAGAATCAGCACGGGAGAGATTGACTATAAAATGCTTTATTAGCAGAGAGTTAGAGTTACAGAGACTAATGTGCTCATCCCCGTCTGGCGCGAGGGAAGTTATTTGGGGCGATTTCTGCACGATTTTTATAAAATCTGTAAAGAAAAAGTTTGATCTATATCACACAATATGGCTTTTTTAAGCTAAAAATGTGATCGAAAACGTATTCATTTCTTGCAGATGTTTTACTAACTTACGTAAAGTTGTAAAGTATTTTCCGTGATTTCTCATAACCGTTAAGTTAAAGGAAAGAGAATATGGAAGATATCCGCTTTGCCACGCGGCTTAACTCCTTTGCTTCCTGTGCCCATAAGTTCTGGCCGGATCTCAGGGGCAAGCCCAGCACCTATCAGATGATCGAGCGCGCCGCGACCGTCAGCGGCCTGACCGATGTCGATCTCAACTACCCGCAGCACATAAAAAATGACGTCCCGGAGCTTAAAGCCTTCATCGCCGATCATGGCCTTCACGTTAACGGCATGGCGATGCGCTATAACACCCTGCCTGAGTTTCAGCTAGGTGCCTTTACCCATCCGGATGCCCGCGTGCGTAAGGAGGCCGTGGAGCTTACCAAGCGCGGTATTGACTGCGGCCGCGAGTTCGGCACGCACCTCATGACCATCTGGTTAGGTCAGGACGGTTTCGACTACTGCTTCCAGGCCGATTACGACCGTATGTGGGACAACCTCATCTCCTGTTTCAGGGAGGTGTGTGAGTACGCTCCCGACGTGGACGTGAGCATTGAATACAAGCCCAACGAGCCGCGCGCCTTCTCGGTGCTGCCCAATGCCGCCACCACCCTGCTGGCCATTCACGATATCGGCTGCAAAAACATGGGGATCACCCTTGATTTCTGTCATGTGCTCTTTGCCGGTGAAATTCCCGCCTTTGCCGCGTCCCTGGCCGCAAAGCGCACCCGCATCCTCGGTCTGCACTTAAACGACGGCTGGGGCAAGCGCGATGACGGCCTCATGGTGGGGGCGGTCAACCTGCGTGCCACCCTGGAGCTTATCTACAAGCTGCGTGCGGAACATTTTGGCGGCGCTTACTACTTTGACACCTTCCCCGATGCCTCGGGCATGGATCCGGTGGCCGAGGCCGAGGTCAACATCCGCGCGGTGCGCCGTCTTATCGCCATGGCCGACCGTCTCGTTGGCAATCAGGAACTGGCCGACGCCATCGCCCATCAGGACTCGCCGCGCTCGCAGTCCATCCTTGATGAGCTGTGGTACGGCAGTCTTAATCAGTAGTGCTTAACGGTTTTTGGTTTTTGAGTAAAGTCCTTTTAACATCTGGAGTTTAGTATGAAAAATATCATTAAGCAGAGTCTTTTAGCCGCCGCTTTAGGCGTGGCCGTTTCCTTTGCCGCTCAGGCCGCCGATCTGGCCCCGCTTAACTCGGACACAGAGCCCGATCGCGTGGACTGGTCTCAGTTACAGGCTACCTTCGGTGACATTCCGGCCGTGAAGGAAGGCCTGCGGGTGGGCGGTGTCTCCAAGACCCTGACTAACGAGTACTGGAGAACCTTAGGCGAGGGCTATCAGAACGTGGCCGATAAATACGGCGTGTTCGTCTCCTACCTTGCCGCGGCCAATGAGGACGATCAGTTAGGCCAGCTCTCCATCGCCGAGACCATGTTAACCGAGGGCTATGACGCCATTCTTGCCTCCCCGCAGTCGGACGCCAACCTGCAGGCTGCCTTCGATCAGGCTCAGCAGAAGGGCATTCCCTTCATCAACGTCAATGATGCCGTGATGCCCTTAACCGAGTATTACGTAGGCTGCGTGCAGCGTGATAACGGCGTGCGCGTCGCGAAGTGGTTCATGGAGAACACGGAAGGCGGTAAGGTGGCCGTGATTGAAGGACAGCCCGGTGTCTATGCGGTAAAGCAGAGAACCGAGGGCTTTACCCAGACCATCGCTGAGGACAAGCGCTTTGAGTTAGTGGCCTCGGTGCCGGCTAACTGGTCGCGTGAGCAGGCCTATAACGCCGCCACCAACATCCTGCAGAGAACCCCCGATCTCTTAGGCTTCTACGTCAACAATGACGGTATGGCCCTCGGTGTGGTTGAGGCCGTGAAGGCCGCCGGTCTTTTAGGCAAGTGCTACGTCTTCGGCACTGACGGCATTTCCGACGCCTATAAGTCCATTCAGGCCGGCGAGCTCTCCGGTACCGTGGACTCCTTCCCGCTCTTAACCGGTGAGGTGGCGATGGAAGTGGCTCTGCGTATCGTCGGCGGTCAGGATATCCCGCGTGTGGTGGCCACTCCCCAGGCCTTAATCACCAAGGATAACGTTGCAGAGTACAGCATCAGCGATTCTGCCAAGCTGCGCGAACTGCTCCTTAGCAAATAAGTTTTACTTCACCTGGAGATCAGCATGACTGAAGATCGCTTAAGCATGCAGGGAATGACCAAACAGTACGGCGTGGTTACCGTGCTCGAGAACGTCGATTTCCGCGTGCGTCCGGGTGAAGTGCACGGCCTCGTGGGCGAAAACGGGGCCGGCAAATCCACCCTCCTTAAAATGCTCTCGGGTGTGATTTCAGCCACCCGGGGCAAAATCCTTCTTGACGGTAAGGAAGTGCAGATCACCGATCCGCTCTCGGCACGTAATTTAGGTATCGCGATGATCCATCAGGAATTACAGAACGTGCCGGAACTTACCGTCTTTCAGAATATGTTTTTAGGCCGTCCGCGCCGTAAGCACGGCGTGTTCGTGGACAAGGCCCGCGAGATTGAGGAGGTGCGCGAGGTCCTGAAGCGCCTTGATCCATCAATTGATCCGCGCTCCAAGATTGGCGATCTCAAGGTCTCGCAGCAGCAGATCGTGGAAATTGCGCGTGCGCTTCTGGAAAAGGCCCGCGTCATCGCCATGGACGAGCCGACTTCCTCGCTGACGCCGCAGGAGTTCGAGCGTCTCGCGGTTCTCATCCGTGATTTAGCCGCACAAGGCGTGTCCGTAATCTATGTTTCGCACAAGATGGATGAGCTCTTTAAGGTCTGCGACAGGGCGACCATCCTGCGTGACGGTCATTACATCGACTGCGTGGACATGCAAAACGAGACCGAGGATTCCATCGTCACGCGCATGGTGGGCCGCAAGATTGAGAAGGTGGGGCATCATTCCTACGTCACGGACGAATGTGTGCTTGAGGTTAAGGATTTAGCCCGTGAGCCGGTGGTCAAAAAGGCCAGCTTCAAGGTGCACCGCGGCGAGGTGTTAGGTATTTCAGGCCTCGTGGGCGCGGGACGCACCGAACTGTTCCGTCTTATCGCGGGTCTGGATAAGCCCACCTCCGGCGAGGTTCTCGTTAAAGGAAAGAAACTTAAGCTCTACTCGGTACACGATTCCATTGCCCACGGCATCGGTCTCGTGCCTGAGGATCGCAAGTTAGAGGGCATTCTCAAGGCCCGCTCCATCAATATCAACATGGGTCTTCCGGCCATGGACCGCTATACGCGCATGGGCATGATCCGCCGCGGTTATCTCAGGGGTATTGCCTATGACGTGATGAAGGGACTTAACCTCCATCCCCTCGATGTGGATAGGGCCATCGGCACGCTTTCAGGCGGTAATCAGCAGAAGGTGATTATCGGCAGGTGGTTAGCCTCGGGCACCGAGATCTTCCTTTTTGACGAACCGACCCGCGGTATTGACGTGGGCGCAAAGAGCGAGATTTACGGCGTCATTGAGGATCTGGCCCGGCAGGGCAAGGTGGTGATGGTCATTTCCTCGGAAATGCCTGAAATCATCCGTATTTCCGATCGCGTCCTCGTGATGCGCGAAGGGGAGATCGTCGCCGAGCTTACCGGCAGTGACATCAATGAAGGCAATTTAGGCGCTTATGCCATCGGACAGGGCAAGAAGGCCCTTTAACTCGGACTTAGCTTAGGGAAACAACATCATGACTGATATGAAAACGCAGGTGAAGAATTCACTCTCGCTTAAATTCAGCATCCGTGACATGGGTACCTTAATCGGCCTTGTCATTATCTTCGCGGTTTTCGCCGTGCTCTCGCCGGTGTTCTTAACCGTCCCCAATCTCATCAACATCATGCAGCAGTCGGCCATTAACGCCATCGTCGCCCTCGGCATGACCCTCGTCATCATCTCCGCGGGTATCGATCTCTCGGTAGGCCCTGTGGCCGCTCTTGCCGCCGTGATCTGCGCCTCCTTAATGGTCGCCGGCGTGCCCGTGCCTTTAGCCGTGCTGTTAGCCCTGTTAGGCGGCGCTCTCTACGGCGTCTTTAACGGCGTGCTCATCGCTTATGCCGGTCTGCAGCCCTTTATTGTGACCCTGGGCGGTCTGTCGCTGTGCCGTGCTCTCGCTCTTATCTACACGGGCGGCAATCCCATCTTCGGCATCCCGCAGAGCTTCCGCTCCTTTATCAACGGCTCGCTCTTAGGCATTCCCTGCCCCATCATCATTGCCGGTGTGGTGGCCATTACCCTCTATATTGTCCTTACCAAGACTCCCTTAGGCGAGTACATTTTCGCTGTGGGCGGTAATGAGGAAGCTGCCCGCGTCTGCGGCGTGCCCGTGGCCCGCACCAAGATCGCCGTCTATGTCATCTCCGGCGTGTTAGCCTCCATCGCCGCCCTCATTCTCGTGGGCCGTCTGGGAGCTGCCGATCCCACGCTCGGCAACCTGTGGGAAATGAATGCCATCGCCGCAGCCGCCATCGGCGGTGCCTCGCTCATGGGCGGTAAGGGCAGCGTCATCGGAACCATCCTCGGTGCTATAATTCTGGGCACCCTCATCAACGGGTTCACGCTGCTCAATATTCAGTCCTTCTATCAGCTTCTCGCCACCGGTGTCATCATCATCGTGGCCATGCTGGTGGACAGGGCCACCCGCGGCAAATAGGCAATTACCTTAAGGAATAAAAAGGAACGGCACCATGGCAATGATGGATCCCAGAGTAATCGGCGCTCATATCAGAATGCGCATGCCTTCCCTGACTCCCCTGGAGCTTCGGGTTCTGGAGAACATCATTGCCCGTGCCGATTTTTCAGAACTGACTTCCATCAAGGAAATTGCCAGTGAGAACGGCGTCTCCGAGGCGATGATTGTCAAGATGGCCAAAAAGCTCGAGTTTAACGGCTTCAGAGAGTTCCGCGCCAACCTCGTTTTATACCGGCAGCAGGACGTCTCCCGTCTTTTCAATGAAATCGCCCCCGATGACAGCATGGAAACGCTTATCTCCAAGGTCTTTTACAATTCGGTACAGGCCCTGGAGGAGACCCGCGCCATTCTGGATCCCAGATTACTGGAGCGCAGCGCCGAGCTGCTCTTTAATGCCCGCGAGATCCTGCTCTTTGGCGTGGGCGGTTCGGCCGTCATCTGTGCGGATCTTGCTCACAAGTTTCTGCGTATCGGCAGGCACAGCACGGCGGTAAGCGACACGCATCTCATGCTGATGTCCGCTTCCGTCTGCACTCACGACAGCGTGGTGCTCTCCGTGAGTCATTCAGGCCGTACCGTGGACGTCATTGAGTCGCTGAAGCTTGCCAGAGCGCAGGGTGCCAGGGTCATTACGGTGACCAATTACGCCACCTCGCCCATTGTGCAGTATTCGGACATCGTTCTCACCTCCACTTCGCAGGGCTCGATGTTTTTAGGCGAAAACGCCGCTGCCCGCGTGGCCATGCTCAATATCCTTGATGTGCTCTTCGTCGCCGTGGCGCGGCGGGATCTGAAGCATTCTGAGGACAATATTTTGAAGACGCAGGCAGCCGTGCTCGGTAAGCGCGTGAAATAGCTTACCGCGGCTGTCCGTCGCACTTAGGACAGCATCATGGAAAAAACCGTTGTAGTGGGTTCTCTGCATTACGATATCTTCGTGGAGTCCCCGTACCGTCCGGCCAAAGGCGAGACCGTCTTAGGCTATAAGTGGTATCCCAAGTTCGGAGGCAAGGGAGGCAATCAGGCCCTGGCGGCCGCTAAAGCCGGCTGTGAAGTGGTCATGGTCAGCGCCGTGGGCAGGGACAGTTTCGCTCCCGCGCTTTTAAAGGTGCTTCATGAACATCACATTGATACCTCGCACGTGCAGACGGCCGCATCCGGCACGGGCATGTCGGTGGCAATCGCCGATGACGAAGGTGATTACGGTGCGGTGGTGGTTTCAGGCTCTAACCGTGAGATCGATAATGACAGTCTTGACAGTGACGCGATCTTTAAGGACGCGCGCCTGCTCATTCTGCAGAACGAGGTACGGGATGAGACCAATATCGCCGCCGCCAGGGCTGCGCGCAGACGCGGGGTCAGGGTGTGCATCAATGCCGCACCGGCAAGGCCCATGCCCGGGGAGCTAAAACCGCTTATCGATATCCTCATTGTCAATCAGGTGGAAGCCGAGGCCGTGAGCGGCCTTAAGGTCAGCTCTTTAAGCGGGGCCCTCAGTGCCGCACGGCGCATGGCTGAGGATTATCCCATGGTCATTGTCACCGCGGGAGGTGAGGGCGTCGCATATGCAGGTAAGGACGGAACGTCAGGGGCGCTGCCTGCGCATAAGGTGGAGGTCATATCCACGCACGGCGCCGGTGACTGCTTTGTGGGGCACCTGGCGGCCTGTCTCTGTCAGGGACAGAGCCTTGAGGCGGCAGTGACGGCAGCTAATGAACGCGCCGCCTGGCATGTCTCTCATCCTCAGAAAGACAATTTCCTCTAAACCCTTTACCTGAAGGGATATTCCGTGACAGCCCGCTGAGGCGGGCTGGTGGCGTTTTTTTTGTCAGCCTGCCGTTCATGACCCTGACTTAGTGCCGATAACTAAGTAGGGATAAAGGACGGAACAGGGAGGCGAAAATGAGCGACGTGGTTTTTTCGATCATGGCCCGCGTGGGCCTGACTCCGCGCAATCTCGTTTACAAACGCCGCGTGGGTAAGAGTGAGTCCTCGGATACGCAGAACGCGGTCGATGAGAAAAGCGAGGAGAAAAAGCTCTTGGACAGGGAGGACAAAGCGGCTAAGATCACGGGTAAAAAGCCGTGGTCCGGCATTGACGAGAGCGTATAGGATTAAGCGTGACAGAGGAACTGGAAAGTTTCGGGAATATGCCCGATCCGAGAATGCGCATTGAGCTGCCTTTGGCCCAGGAGGGGATCGAGGCAGGTTTTCCTGCGCCCAATGGCGGCTACATTGACGGGGGACTCGATGTAAACGAGTTTCTGGTGCATAATCCGCGGTCGACCTATCTTTACTGTGTGCACGGGGAATCCATGCGCGATGCGGGGATCATGCAGGGCGATTACGTATTGGTGGATTCCTCCCTTGAGGTGGAAGACGGGGATATCGTGGTGGCCTCGGTGGACGGGGAGTTCACGATTAAGGAATTACACAAGGGGCCTCCTCTGAGGCTCGTGCCGCGCAATCCCGATTTTGAGCCCCTGAATATTCCGGAGCTTGCTGACGTGCGCATTATAGGACCGGTGATTTCGGTGGTGCGCCGCTACCGCAGGGACTGAGCCTTAGTGAGGCAGGCTGCTTTAGGCGGGGCAGAACTTTTTTCCACAACTTAGCACAGTTTTTGTACACTTGATTAACCTATGAAAGTGAGAATTTTGACCTGCTGCAAGATTCTTGAGCTTTCTTCAAAGTATAATAAGACGTCAAAGACAAGGACTGACACTAAAGGTATAAAGGAGTTTTTAAACATGATAGGTATCGTCGTTGTGTCTCATAGCAGCAAGGTTGCCGAAGGTATCTGCGATATGGTGCAGCAGATTTCCGCCCGCGACGGCCGCAAGATGCCGATTTATCCGGCTGGCGGCAATGCTCAGGGGGGTCTGGGTACCGATCCGCAGAAAGTCCTTGATGCCATCAAGAAGGCTGATGAGGGTGAAGGTGTGGTCGTGCTCGCCGATTTAGGCTCCGGCGTTATCTCCTCACAGGCTGCCATCTCCATGCTCGACGAGCCTTTAAGATCGCGCGTGCGCATCGCGGATGCCCCGATCCTCGAGGGTGCCGTGGGCGCCGGCGTTGAGGCTGCCTCGGATGAGGAGAGCTCCCTTGATCTGGTGATTTCCACCGCCGAGGGTGCCCGTCAGCTACACAAGAAATAAGCGTTTCCAGAACTTTTTTTTAAATGCCCGGGAAGAACCCTTTCCGGGCTTTGTCGTGTCTAAGGCTTCAGGATGCCTGTACCTGCACCGCTTCGGCTTGAACTTCTAAGTCCCGCCCGCGATCTGGAGACGGCTAAAGCTGCCGTGAGAGCGGGGGCGGATGCCATCTATATCGGGGGGCCGGCTTTCTCGGCACGGTCCAGAGCCCACAATTCCATAGCAGATCTGGAGGATATCACGCGCTACTGCCACCTGTACGGGGTGCGGGTGCACGTGACCGTCAACACGCTGCTCCATGACGATGAGCTTGAAAAGGCAGGAGAGCTCTTAAAGAACCTTGATGAGATCGGTGTAGACGTGATCATCCTGCAGGATTTCACGCTTTTGCAGTATGCTCAGGGGCTTCATCTGGAGCTGCACGCCTCCACGCAGTGCAATACGGACACGCCGGAGAAGCTGAGCTTTATCCGCAGGCTCGGTTTTGCGCAGGCCGTCCTGCCCCGCGAGCTGTCGCTTAAGGACATTGCCGCTTTCCATGCAGCAGAACCTCAGATACGCCTGGAGGCCTTTGTGGCAGGGGCACTGTGCGTGGGACGTTCGGGCGTCTGCCATATCTCGGAGTTTATGACAGGGCGTTCGGCTAACCGCGGTGCCTGCGCGCAGATCTGCCGTCTGCCTATGACCTTAAGACAGGGGGAGAGGGAAATCGCGACGGGGCATCTGCTTTCCTTAAAGGATAATAATGCCCTGCAGGATTTGGAAGCTCTGATCGAAGCCGGAGTCTCCTCCTTCAAGATTGAAGGGAGGCTTAAGGATCCTGACTATGTGCTGAACGTAACGGCAGCCTTTTCCGAGCGTCTCAATGCCATTGTGGCCGCTTCTAAGGGACGCTATGTGCGTGAAAGTCTCGGAGAAGTCAGGCTTAATTTCGCCCCCGATCTCGGAAAGACCTTTAACCGCGGCTTTACTGATCATTATCTCCATGGGCGCAATGACGCTCTGGCCTTTACCCTGACGCCCAAGTTCGTAGGTCCCGAGGTGGCACGGGTGCAGGCGGTGAACTATAAAGGCGACAGCCTGTATGTGAGTGTGGACAGGGTCAGAGCTCCTGTCGTGAACGGTGATGCTCTTAGCTATCTGATACGGGGCGAGAGTGTAAACGCGCTGCGCGGCTTTAATGTAAGCGGTGTCAGTAAGGCAGGAAAGCTCACCGTGCTGCGCGTGTTCACCGGTAAGGAGCTGCCCCGCCCTGAGGGACTTAGCGCCGGTACCGTGCTCTACCGCAATCATGACGCGGCCTTTTTAAAACAGCTCTCCCGTGAAGACTCAGCGGTACGTACGGTAGAATTAAGCGCCACATTACGTGCCGTTCCCGTGGAGGGCGGTTATTCCCTGGAGCTTAGCTACAGCGATGCCCTGCAGCGGCAGGGGAGCGCCGTCAGGTTTCTGGAACTTAGCGGGGATAAAATCCCGCAGGAGAAGACGCGCTTAAGTCAGCCTTTAAAAAAGAGCCTCCTGAAAGCCTTTAAGGTGGAAATGGTAAACTTTGAAGGTGAGGCTTTAAATCTGCCGCTGTCGCTGTCCTTTTTAAACGCGTTGCGCCGTGAGGCCCAGGAGGCTTATATCAAGAGAGCAGAACAGCGCATGACGCAGCAGGATGCCTATACCCTGCCTGAGAGCCTGCCTTCCCTGCCGGTAAGGGAGATCGATAACAGGCTGTTGCTCAGCGCTAAGGCCCGCTCTCTGGCGCAGAGTCTTAAGGTAAGTCCTGAGGCGTCTGCAGAACGCGTAACGGGCTATCTCATGTCCTGCAGGAACTGTCTTATCCGTAATCATGCACGGTGTTCAAAAGAAGGCGGTAAGGTGACGGGCTTTACACTGGAGATTGGCCGTCACGTCTTTCCTCTGAGCTGTGACTGTAAGGAGTGCGTGATGTATGTCATGCCCCCCGGGGAGAGCTCGTGAGGGAGGAATATCCTGCAGGGCCTACCCTCGTGTATGCCGAGGAGGACGGGGAGAGCGCAAGCACTTACGGGCAGAATCTCGATTTAAGTGTCAGCCCGTATGCTGCCGCCTTTCCTGCAGACGTATCCCCGGAGTTCCCGGAGGAAGGATCTGACCTGGAGAGCGATCCTCTGGAGAGCCGTTCCATCCGCTATGCCGTCTACCACAGCGAGGAGAATGTTCCCTCGGCTGAGCCGGTGCTGCGCGTGGCCGCCAGCGCCCTCAGCATGGAAGACGTGTTTTCCCCTTCAGGTCCGATCGCCAGAGCCATTCCCGATTTCAAACCCCGCAGCGCACAGCTCAATATGGCCAAATCCTGCGCTGAGGCCTTTGCCGGTTCGTCCCTGAGCATCGTTGAGGCCGGTACCGGTACGGGCAAGACCTATGCTTATCTGGCGCCTGCCCTGCTTCAGGAGGGAGTCACCGTTATCTCTACTGGGTCGAAAGCTCTGCAGGATCAGATTGTCAAAAAGGATCTGCCTCAGCTCCTGTACTGCTTTGGCATGGAAAACACCCCCTATATGGTGCTTAAGGGTTTTTCCAATTATCTGTGCCGTGCCGCCTTTGACCGTGCCCGTTCGCAGCGCCTGCTTTCGGAAAAGGAGATCCGTCTTATCACGGAACTTGCCGATGAGGCAGAGGCCTTAATGGACACGGCTCTTCCCCAGGAATGTACCTACGCCGAGGTCAATTCGCGTCTGCCGCCTGCGGTGGCCGCCCGCGTGACCTGCGATCCGGTATTCTGCGTCAGTTCCCGCTGTCCGCATGTGGATAACTGCTTCCCGCGCCGCGCCCGTCAGGCAGCGCTTAACTGCAAGGTGGTGGTGATTAATCATGCGCTGTTTTTAAGCTCGCTCTCGGCGACGCTTTCGGGCATGGAATCTGATACCGGCCTTAATCACCTCATGTCCTGGCTTTTGCCTGACTATCAGCATCTCATCCTGGATGAGGCTCACGCCCTCATCGATTTTGGCCGCCACGCTTTTGCCGAGGGACTGTCGCAGCTGGAGATTGAGCACTTCAACCGCACGCTGGTGCGCGGCCTTAAAGAAGAGAATTTCGAGTGCGCCTCCCCCTTTCAGGACTGCGTGGCGCGCATTGACCTCGCCATGCAGAAACTGCGCGACTATATCCTTAACACCATCGGTGAAAAGCGCGTCAATCTCCTTGACTTAAAGTACAGCGAGATAAATCCCTCTGACACGGAAGGACCGTTTAATGCCCTTCCGTCCTTAAATAAGGAATTTCATAAGCTTGTCTCGGAGCTCTATTTAGCCCTTAAGTCTGAAGCTCTTCTGGTAAGACAGAACCGTGAGATGCTGCCTGAGCTCTTTGACAAGGTCGAGACCAAACTTGACGAGGCCATGGAGGGACTCGTCAACTGCATGAATGTCGATAAGCCGGAGAAAAAGAGTGCCGAGGGGGAACGCGATCTGAACGGAGATCTGCCCCCGGTTATGCCTCTGGAGCAGGTAGCCATCGTATCTGTGACGCACCGCGGTTTTGTCTTTGAGCTCATTCCTCTGAGCATCAGTCAGCGCTTTGCCGCGGAGCTTGATTACATCATGGGCTTTGGCTGCGGAGTGGTCATGACCTCAGCTACGCTTTCCGTGCGCGGTGCCTTTGACAAATTCCTTTTTGATCTTGGCCTTAAGACCTTTAAACCGCACACGTCCATCGTGCCTTCGGTCTTTGACTACGCGCAGCGCACGCGTCTATATGTCGCCGCTGATTTTCCGCCGCATGATGCCCCCGCTGAAGAGCGCATCTCTGCCATCGTAGAACGCCTTACTCCCGTTATGGAACAGGTGGAGGGCGGCATTTTCTTTTTAACCACTTCCTACGTGGCTCTGACCGCGGCCTACCGTTTACTGCGCGTGCATTTTGAAGACTCGCGTCTGGTGCTCTGTCAGGGGCAGGGACTGTCCAATTTTCAGCTCATGCGTAAGTTTAAGGAAAACGGCCGGGCGCTGCTTATCGGTACGTCCTCTTTCTGGGAGGGAGTGGATGTTCCGGGGCGCGCCTTATCCCTGGTCATCATTGACAAACTGCCCTTTAAATCGCCTGCCGATCCCTTTCATGACGCACGCTGCCGCTTGATCGAGAGCCGTGGCGGTAAACCGTTTATGGAGATCTCCATTCCCGAGGCCGTGATCAGTCTGCGCCAGGGAGTGGGCCGTCTTATCCGCAAGGAAAGCGATTACGGAGCTCTCATCATCTGTGATCCGCGCCTTGTCACCAAGAGCTACGGTAAGCTTTTTTTAAATTCGCTCCCTCCCCTGAAACGGGTTGCGCACCTTGAAGAGGTGAGCGCTTTCTTAAGCATGCTTGCCTCTGAGGGAGCCCCGTGAGTTAACAGCCCGTTCCGCCATCTGATGAGAAGTTTCTCCTATATCGGAGGGGACAGGAACTTCAGGCCATGCTCTTTTGCCAGGAGATCCTTACTTTCAGGATGCGGTGCGCAGGAAGCAGTTCCGTAAACGGGAAAGGGCGCGGCAGTGGCTCTTCCTCCCGGGGACTGGAGGGACGTCAGGGCTTAAGCTACCGCCTGACTGCTGTGGGTGATGCCGGTGAAGATTCCTGCCACAGATACCGCCACTGAAAACTGCTCCGCTGCCTCAGGGGGCAGCGGAGCGTCATTCCGCTCCTCTTCAGAATGCGCTGAGAGCGGGAAATATCAGCTTAAGGACGCTGTGGCTGAGGCCGCAGCGCGTCTCTTACACTCAAATCAAGCGGTATTACCGAGCTTAAGGTTGCTCCGCGCTGATGGCTTACCGACACCAAACCTGCCACATTGAGAGTAAAGCCCTTGTTCTGCAGAGTCTTCTGCCCTGCAAAGTGAGCGCGCTCGGCAGGCAGCTGTCCCTGATCCTGGGCCTTTGCAAAGAGTTCGGAGGCCTCCTTAAGAGTGAGCCTGTCCTTCGGATCAAAAAGCAGCGTCCCCTGCAGGGTAAGGCTCTGCGGTCTGGGATCAGCCTGTTCTAGGGCCTGCTGCAAAGTCTCAATCTGCCCTAGGCTTAAACGGCATTTTTCACCGATAAGCGCAATGCCATCGGCATCCGGATTAGTCAGGGTGAAGCTGAAATCAGCAGATAGCACCGGTTCCCCTCCCGGGGCTGATCTAAAGGAGGTGCGCCGCTCTACTGTCAGTTCCTTGCTGAGCCCCAGGCCCTCGCCGGCGAGCTCTCTGAGGCTGCGGTTACGGATGCGGGAAACCGAGACCGGCTTGACGTTTTCCTCCTCATGGCGCTGCAAGGATAGACCTGCCTTAAGGGAGATCTGCGAGCTGACAGTACGCACTTCCTCATTAAAGCCGATAGTGGTTTCAAGATTGATGCCGCCGCCGGCATGAGCGCTGAAGGCCGGGCTCAGGACGCGCCCCCTGGCCTCCGGATTAAGTTCCTCACGCGGCGAGGTTACTGTCAGTCGGCCGTCAGCGCTTACCCCCAGGTTAAGCGATACCCGCGCCTCCTGTGCCCCGGAAGCCTCAGTCATCTGCAGATCCTCAAGCGCACGCAGGGTGAAAGCCAGATACACCGCCGCATCATCAAGGGAAGGGAACTTAAGCGTGGCCGTGCCGCTCGCGTGGCCTTCGACGCTGACCTGCGCCCTGGAGATCGCTGCAGTGGCCCTGGCACTAAGAGAAGTCTGCAGAGCATTGGACAAAGTAATCGTCACTCCGTCAGCGCCGCGGCTTACTGCCAGACTCTGGGTATTGGCAAGGGTTGCGTTAAGCCGCACCGCACCCGGCACCAGATTAAAGCCTACGCCGGCTCCTGTCCGGGAGCTGACCATGAGGGTCTGCCCCTCTGCAAGGCCAGCGATCACTCCGGCAGCCTGCGGCACCATGCGGCCTGCATCGCGTATAGCCTTCTGCCGGCGGCTCAGCGGCATGGTCTCCGCCTCCCGGTTAAGGTTGGATCGAAGCTTATTAAGCGCCCGGCTGCTGCCTGTAGTGATCTCCTCGGTGTAAATGCGGGCAATAGCCGGCGGCACGCCGAGATTTTCAAAGCTTGTCTGCAGGGAAGAAGTGAGCTCCTCCCGTTTGACCGGATCGGCTAAGGCTGTACTGAAGGCCCTGCCATCGGCCAGATCCCTGTCAAGGAGAGTAAGATTTAAGGCCGCAGTTTTAAGATTGCCCTCAAGACTGCGCATATAGCGCGCAGCCGCGTGGCTCTCTCCGGTAAGCTTCTCTAAGGAACCGCTTACTGCGTCCCTCGAGATCTCCTGTGCGGAGGCAAGCTTGCCATGACGGTCGATAAGACTGATAAAGTCCGCCGTCAGGGCCCGCGCTGCCTGCGCTCCGAGACCTGCATCCCTAAGGCCGGTCTTGTGCACCGCCTCCCTGAGGTTATCCGCACTGGAGAGGTTCCTGTGCTCCTTGGCAATGAGTGCTTCCCTGGAGAGCATCATGAGATCAAGAGGCTCGCTGATATGGTCTGCGCCCTGCCCCAGATCCTTAAAGTTCTCAGCCCAGCTCCTGAAAGCCTGACGCGCCTGCTCAAGGCTCTGCGCATTTTCAAAGATCCCGGCCATCGCCTTAAGCTGGGGACGGCTGTCACGGGAGTCGGCGTCGGTAAAGCGCTTGAGGCTGCCGTGTCCCTTCCACAGCTTAAGCCCGGCCAGCGCCTCTTTGATATCGCTTAACTGCCGTGAGCGGCGCTCATCCAGGGCCCTGGCTAACTGCTCTGCATCCGCAGGGGTCAGGCCGGCCGCGGCCGTGAGCTCCTTTAAGGCCTCATTCCGGCTGACGCCGTCCTGTGTCCTGAGTGTCAGATAGGAGCTGGCGATCAGGGCATAGTGACTGTGGGAGATGCGGTCTCTGAAAGTGGTGAGTGCTTCTAAAAGCGCCGCCTCCCTGGCAAAGTTCTCC
This sequence comes from Candidatus Avisuccinivibrio pullicola, assembly GCA_018713485.1. GTDB lineage: Bacteria > Pseudomonadota > Gammaproteobacteria > Enterobacterales > Succinivibrionaceae > Avisuccinivibrio_A > Avisuccinivibrio_A pullicola. The sequence continues at coordinate 5,043 of DVOQ01000086.1, read as the reverse complement.
CCGCCGCCGGCACGGACATCCTCTGGGCTGAGATTGTAGAGGGCAAGCTGCCTTGCCGTAAGATCTGAGGCATCCTGTGCGAGCAGCTCCTGGGTTAAGAGCAGTGAGGAGCCAACCGTTTCACCGGCCTTGCCCAGTCCTCCGGCCCGCGCTGCCATCTGTGCATAAAGCTCTTTATCATGCGCAGTATTGACCGCGAGCTGCTGTTCAGTCTGAAGGCGCTGCAGCGTCTCAGGAGACATTTCGCCGTCTGAAGCCTTTGCATCAAGCTTTTCTAAAAAGGCCAGGGCCTGCGCCTCATCAGCAAGGCTCTTTCCGGACTCCGCCTGAAACACCCGTCCGGCGCGGCGGGCGGCTAATTCCGTCAGCTTTTCTATTGTCGCCTGATCGGCAAAGTCGCCGTACTGAATGCCGCACAGCGCACACAGGGTGCTTTTCAGAGCCGCAACCGTCTCATGCTTCACATGCTGCGGATCAGCCTGCTTAAAAGTCTTCCGAAGAAGCCTAAGCTGGGGATTATGGCGAAAAAGCCTGAGATCGGTATTAAGTCTCTGCTGCTGCCGGGAGCTGGAGCTGAGGTGCAGCCTGCCGTCTGTAAGCAGGGCCGTCAGCTGCGGGGCGGTCTCCCCCATGGCCTTTAAAAAGTTCTCATTGGAGGCAATGGGCCGGAGCTCACCGCCACTCTCCCTGACAAAGCACTGATAGCTTAAGGCGCACAGCGCCAGATCAGCAGACTGCAGCGCGCTCACGTCGAGGCCGTTTACCGGATGCCCCGAAAGGAGGCCCGAGGTGAGCGCCATCAGGCGGGAAGCCTCCAGTTTTTCAAAGCCTGTGTACTCAGGATCAGTAAGCCCCAGGCGGGTCAGGAGCGGCTTTACCGTCTGCAGGCTTTCAAAGATCCCGGCATTAAGCTCTCCCTCTCTGCGCACCTCACTGCTGCCGGCACCCAGGGCCCGGCAGAGCTTAAGACACAGCGGTGCTAAAGAGGGCTCACTTTCAGCGGCTTGAAAGAGCCTTACGGCAAAGGCCCGCGCCTCCTCCCTGGTCGAGACCTGTACAAACTCCACAGCAGCCCGCGGGTAAAGACTTTTAAGTCCGGCAAGCGTCTCCGGACTGCCGCCCATGGCGCTGAAGAGCGCGGCGGTCTCACGGACTTTTGCAGAGGTGACAAGCGGGGCCGGCAGATCGGCTTTAAATGCCTCCTGAAGCCCGGTGGCAAGCTTCTCTTCGGTCGTCCTGACAAGTTTCTGATAATCCTCAGCGCCAAGACCTGGCGCCTGCGCCTCCAGATCTGACTCAAAACTTATCAGCTCCTCAAGACTCTTGCCTGCAAGCTGCGCTGTAAGACTCTCAAGGCGCTCTGCGCTGATATCCAGAGCCTCTTCTTTAAAGGGGCCCTGTGTATAGGCAGTGAGGAACGGCTCCTGTCTCAGAGTCTCCTTAAGGCTCTCTTTAAAGCCGCTCCTGAAGCTTGCGGCATCGGCAGCGCTTAACTGCTGTGAGACGATCGCGGTAATTTGCGGCAGTCTGCTCGCCAGGATCCTGAGATCCCCGCCCTGAGTCAGCTTATTTAAAGCCTTAAGGGCATACCCTGAATGAGCCGTCAGCGCTCCGTGGGCAAAATTTAAATTGGGCCTCTCTAAAAGCTCACTTAACTTAAGCCGGTGATCGCCCACGGCATTGAGCAGTGCCTCAGATGCCCTGTCGGCAAGCTTAAGTCTGAGATCCTCAATGACCGCCGTGCCGGGGGCGGACCCTGGCAGGCCATCCAGCTTAAGGCTTAAAAGCCTGAGCTCCTGTCCCTGAAGAAGCGCCGCTTCAAGCTGTGCCTGCGCCTCCTGAAGGCGGCTCAGGCCCTCAAGCTTAGTATCGGCGATATTCATCAGGGCTTTGGCGATCGGCACGTCGGTGAGGCCCTTAAGACTGACTTCAAGACGTGCCTTAAGTTCCCGCGCCTCACTTACGGAGCTGCTGTTAAAAAGGGAGAGCAGATCGTTGTTGACAATGCCTGCGGTATCACTGCCGGGAGCGCAGGCTTCAAGCTCGCATGCGGCCAGCGCCGTCAGGGAGACTTCAATTAAGGCCCGGTCCTCAGGGGTCATCTGCGGATCCTGATAGAGGGCCGTGAGACTTGCGAGGGCCTTTTGCGCCGGAGCCGGATCATGGTGCAGGCTGCGGGTAAGTTCCGCCTGTGCCTCAGAGGTTTTCAGAGCTGCGGTATAGTCCCTGAAGATCCCGTCAAGCGCGGTCTGTACCTTAAGTCCGGCCTCGGCCGTCAGCGCTGCCAGACCGGAAGTCTGCGGCAGTGAGGAAGCCGGTACCGCCTCCTGTGAAAGGGTGCTGCCGGCCGTAACCGGCGGCTCAACCGCCTGGGCGATCGCCTTAAGCTCGGAGGTTCCGATTTCTGAGGACACCTCCTTTGGTTTTACGGCAGCACCTGCTGCGAGACTGTCCGCGGCGGGATCCGTGTTTCTGCCGCTTATTAACAAATCGCTCATCGCTACCCCCAGACTGCCGCACGCATCAATTCGTTGATCTTGATGAGATTATCCTCTCCGGTGGAAGCTTTAAGCGCCTTCTCCTTTAAAGACTGCGAAATGCCGTCCGTCACGTCCTGTGCCGCTGTCTCATCCTCACTGCTTCCGCCATCAAGGATCTGGCCTTTAACCTCGGCAAAGACGCGGCTAAAACGGTTTATCGCCTCCTCCGGATCCTCGTTTGCACTGAGGCTTACAGAAAGCCACAGCCGCTCGCTGATAAGGCCCACGCGAAAGCCCGCCTTAAGGGCGCGCGGGGCATTCAGACCAAGAACCCTGGCTGCCAGAGCTGCGGAAAACTCGCCCTGCGTGATCTTTAACAGCGGGGCGAAGATGATAAGCCGCTCTGCCGGAGCATCGTAATACAGGCAGAGGATAAGCCCGCCTTTGGCAGTAACGCTTAGATGGTCATCATCAAAAGGGTTGAGGTTAAGAGCGGCGATCCTCAGCGCCAGCTTCTGCAGATCGGTTGGAGTCATAGGGTTTCTCCAGTGTAGTCGCTAAGATTAAACACAGTATCTGCCATCTGTTCCCGCCTGTAAAGTCTTTAAAGCCGGATTTGAGGCCTCAGTACAGCAAAGCTCTGCAATGCGCTTTATGTGTGCCTCCTCCCGCAAGATGAAGTTTACGGGATCCAGACTGGGAGTTTTTTAGCCGCTCTCCGGCAGGATCCTGTGACAGCTCCTTAAAGAGCCTGAAGCCCGGGCTTTCCGGGCCCGTGGCCCGTCCTGCCTTTCTGACGTTTCAGGCGACGTTTAAATTCGCGTCAGCGGTATGGCCTCAGCGCTCACAGACGAAGATCGCCTGTGATTTACGGTTATTCTTACTTACATGACAGCCGAGCGCGAGGTCTGCGAGGTGTACTGAGGAGGCCCCGTGAGTTATCTGCCATCGCCAGCCATCTGATGAGAAGGTCTTCCTTGCCCCGAGGGGGAAGGAACTTCAGGTCCCGTTCTCAAAGCCAGGAGATCCCTCCTTAAGGATGCTAGGCGAGTGCCCGTAAGCGGGAGAGGGGACGGCAGCGGCTCTTTCTCCCCTGGACAAGAGGGACGCGAGGGCTTAAGCTACCGCCTGACTGTTTTGTGAGATGCCTATGAATATTCTTGCCTTAGATACCGCCACTGAAAACTGCTCTGCTGCCTTATGGGCAGGGGAGCGTCTTTATCTGCGTGAAGAGGTGGCTTTGCAGAAACATGCGGAGCTTATCCTTAACATGGCTGACAGCCTCTTAAAGGAGTCTCGTACAGAGCGTTCCGCTCTGGATGTCATTGCTTTTGACTGTGGCCCCGGTTCCTTTACCGGAGTACGTATCGCCACTGCAGCCGCTCAGGGGCTTGCCTTAGGGTTAAATCTTCCCGTGATCCCCGTTACCTCACTGGAGGCCATGGCCTGGTCTGCGTTTCAGGATCCTGCCCCGGAGTTCTGTATCAGCGCCGTAGACGCCCGCATGGGGGAGGTATATCTGGGGATTTACCGCAGGAGCGGTTTTTCGCCCCGGCCACTGTGTCCGCCCGCCGTCCTGAAGCCTGAAGCAGCCTTAGAGATGATAGGCGCAAAGCTTCCTGACGGGGATGCTGTCACCCTGGCCGGTACCGGAATTGACGTTCTTAAAGCTCACGGACTGAATAAAAAAAGCACTCCTGCAGTCCTTTATCCCTCGGCCCGTGCTATAGTGGAGCTTGGATTATATCGGATCCGAGAGGGTCAGACTGTTTCTGCTGCAGAGGCTCTTCCGGTGTACCTGCGCAACGAGGTTACCTGGAAAAAGCTCAGTGAGCAGGGCAAGGTTCATCAGGGAGTATAATGATGCAGGTTTCAGGCAACGCTCAGGCCTCACCGGACATTCAGAATCTCTATGTTAACCGCCATGCCGGCGCTGACGTCAGGATTGGCGCGGAACTCCGTAAGGGTTACACCTCACCGGAGAACAGCGCTGACCGGTCTTTTAACGCTGAGCGTACCGCTGCCCGTAATTCCCTCCTTGAGTCGGGACGCTATGAGGAAGCTTATGGCAGAGCCCGTTCCTACCTTGAGCAGAAAGGTCTTTTAAATTCCTCCCCTGATAACCGTACCGCCTCCCGTGTTAATGAAGACGGTTCTGTAAGTGGCCCGGCCCGTCAGGAGCGTACCCATGCCCTGGCGCTTTCCTCCTACCGTCAGGTACAGGGACAGGCCGAGCGCTTCAGCCTTGAGAGCATGCTGGGAGTTTCAGTTTACGCCTAGTCCTGCCGTGCCCCTGAGGACCCCGCAAGGCGGAGTCCTTTAAGTCAGGTTCAGGCCTGTTCCTCATCTCCGCTCTCGCTGCTTTCCGCGGCAAGGTAGAGGCGCTCTTCATCCTCACTGTCCTCAGCTGAGGGATCGGAGGCGGTGGCCGCGAGAGCAAAGAGCTGCTCCTGACCTGCGATGGCGTAGGGACGTTCCAGGGAGGGCATGGTACCCTCGGCCTCGCTCATGAAGCGCTCGGGGCCCTTGCAGAAATCGCAGGGGCTGACGTCCTCATTCACCT
>DVOQ01000085.1 GCA_018713485.1 Candidatus Avisuccinivibrio pullicola | reverse complement strand
AGAAAGAAGTCTGTGCGGCTCTGGATCTGAACCTGAGTATTATGGAAAAAACCCTGCACGGCAGTTAAGCATAAACCGTGCCATATGCCACATCCCCTGCCGCATATGTATTAGGCCAGGGGATTTAGGTTTCAGCACTGCGCCGGAATGCCATTCAAGATGCCGGTCTTCACAGAAGCGCTCCAGCGCGAGGACGGTGGAGGCGGAGCGCCTTTTAAGCCGGGATGTGACCGCGCTGGATACCCGGGGCTCGCATAGATCGGTGATTTCATCGCTGACGCCCAGAGGTCTTAATGAGTCCGGGGGTTCAGCGCGGCTGCTTCCGTCCTTAAGAGCCTCAAGAGCCGCGAGGCAGTCGGCTGCGCAGTGCACGTGATACGGGAGCAGGAAATCCGGCCTCACGACGTGGGTGGTGTACGTGCCGTCAGCGTGGACGAGCTTTATCCTCGGTATCCTGAACACGGTGCGTACGTTAAGGAGGTAGATGCAGGTGCGTCTGACGTAGCCGTGGAGACGCAGTGTGCAGCACCTGTAGACAGCCCTGAGCTCCCTGATGGCCTGCTGAGTAAGGTGCAGCTCAGGCGCATCATGCCCTGATTTGCCAGGGATGACTTTAAAGCAGTCAGGCGCTAAACTTACAGCCATAGAGTATGTTTGTAATTGCGGCGTTTCTTAACGGGAGCGCCGCTTTTGTCCCGTCCCTGCATAAACGCTCAGGGAAATTCCCCACATACTCGCACGCCGCCCCGGTGCATTCAATCCTCTCACGGTTTACTTCGTGATCGTTATCACTCTCTAAGAGCCGGCCTTAAGTAAGGCTGGCCTGTGCCTCCTTTGCTGTAGACATTCAGTACAGTTAATGCGGGATTATTCAGAAGCGGTTAAGAGATTTTAAGAACGTGATGTATGAGAAAAAAGGTGTCAGATTCAGAGATTAAATGTAGCGATCGGTGGGACAGCCAGAGCTCGATCTTCTAGATTATCCAGCGGTCGAGTTCGTCCCGACCGCTATCACAGGGTGTATTTTTGTGTGTTTGCAGATCCTCTGACGGAGAGGCATTTTCTGCGGGATCCAGATGCTTATGACTGAGGTTTGCGCTGCCAGGAGCTGCACAGTGGCGCTGTGATGCGTTTTTGTCACAGAGAACCGTTCCCTGAGCTGCTTCTGAGCCGCCATTTGCAGCGTGAGGTGTAAGGTTTGTGCTGCAGAGGTTTCCCGGGGGCGGGCAAAAGATATTTTTGTGATTTAGATCACAAACTTGATAAGTTTTTAATGTTTGTTGATTTAAAAGTTGTAAATCACGGACAGCACTAAAAATTATGCTGTTTTGCGTTTTTTGGGGGGAGTAAAAAGTTGGCCCTTTTAACTCGCAGTTGGCGCCCCCAGTAGGAATCGAACCTACAACTAGCCCTTAGGAGGGGCTTGTTATATCCATTTAACTATGGGGACTGCTTAGACCCCATAGGCCTTAAGCGCGTGCATTATAGCACTGAGGCAGCGTTATGCAAAGGGTGTGTTGGGTATCCGCTGCGTAAGGTCAGAACGGAATATTGCATTTGGGTTTTTAGACGGGTAGACTGAGTGCATATGATTAAACTGTTTTGGGAAGAATGATGAGGGGGTTTCATAGCATGTCGCATCTTGCGGTAATTACCCGTGGTGGGGGGGGGTAAAAGGTATTATAGATCAATAAGTTACATAGAAAAATATGCTCTGTTAGTATTTGCTGTCCTCTTTTTCCCTCGCCCCTTAGCCCTGTTTTCTGCCACACACTGCGCTCTTAAGCGCCGGTCAGGCACTCCGGTATACATTGCCTGAGGGAAGGGTGCGGGATGAAGCTGACCTTTGCTTTGCGTTTCAACTCGCAGGATGCCGTTAAGCGTACCCTGTGGTCTCTGTCCCGTTTAACTCCGGCTGAGTCTTTGCACCTTGAGGTGCTGCTTTTAGGAGAGTCGCACGAGCGCGAGAGCCTCCGTAAGCTGAGCGCGCTCAGTGACAGAGGCCAGATCAGGACCGTATGCGTTACCGGCAGGGGCTTTTCAGTCCTTGAGCGTATCCTGGAAAGTCTTGACTCCGATTACGTGATCCTGGCCGCAGGCGGGACTCTTTTTGATCCCGGTTTCCTTAGCGCACTCAAACCTGAGCTGACGTACGGAAGTGTCATCATTAAAGGGCGGCACACTGAGGATGACTGGACTGACAGTGTCTTTGTCAGAAATGCACGGCTTATGTATCGCGGCCTTGAGACTTTAGTTATCAGGAGAGATTATCTTTTAGGCAGGAAGCTGTTTGCGGACGAGGACAGCCTTTTTCACTCACGGTTTCTCTACAGGCTTCTGCATGCAGGCGAGAGCGTACGCTATGTGAGCGCGCTTAAAGTTACGCCGGCCGCCCCGGTCATTGCCTCGCGCAGGGAGGCAGTGCTTCTGTTTAGGGTGCTTAAAGAGCTGGCAGCGCTGTGGGAAAAAGAGATCGGTGTCAGGGACACGCTGACCCTCCTTGGCCGTATAACAGGAGACATCCTGCGCTATATAGCGGCTATCGAAGGAAGTGTCGCCTTAAGGAAGACCACTGCCCGGGAGCTGTGTGACTTTGCAGGAGCCTTAGAGCACGCGTACGCCGCGGATCACCCTGAGACAGACGCCTGTGCCGCGCTTGCACAGAACGATCCTAAGCTGACACGACTTTTTAAAGAGCGCGACAGCGATCGTCTGTGTGTTTTTTCTATGAACAGCAGCAGCGGGAGCTCTTAGGGCAGAGCCTGCAGATCCGCACTGAGGAGGGACAGGCCTTTGAGCGCTATTACCGTACCCTGGCAGAATTTGTCTTTAAGAACAGCGGCAGGGAAAGCGCCGAACGTTTTGAGCTTGTCACCTCCTCAACGATGCAGCCTCTTTACCGGGAACAGTTTGAGAACTACTTTATCGGCAACCCTTTCCTGAAAGCCCCCGGCATTAAGCTTACCTTCGCGGATTCCACACCCTTTAAGGGCTCTCTGTCCCGTGTCTATAACCGCTTTATAGAGAGCTGTGATCTCAGTGAGGACGCATGGCTTATCTTCCTGCACTGTGACGTGGAGATCATTGATGATCTGCACGCGGTCTTTAAGGAGCTGTCCCGTGACTGTATCTATGGTTCCTGCGGCGCGGTTAAGGTGCGGATGCAGGGCGGGATTAAGAACGTTTTCACGGGCTTTAACGATCATCAGCGGCGTGACCGCCTCGGGTTCATGCGGGGCGGGGCTAATCTGCATTACGCGGGGCCGGAGCTTAGGGTAGACACCTTAGACTGTCTGATGGTCGCGGTGCATACAGCGCTTTTGAGGCGTTATCCGCTGCGCTTTGACGAACATCTCGTGATGGACGCGGTAGTGGAGGATTTCTGCATGCACGCCATGGAGGAGTACGGCGTGGAGTCGCGTCTTCTCAAATTGCAGTGCTGTCATCACTCCAATTCCACCGGTGATCCTGCGCATCAGTCACGGCGTTTTTATGATGCTGTAAGTTACGTCCGTCACAAATACCCTCATGCCCTGTACGCAGGTACCTGTGCCCTTTTGGGGGGCGGCAGTGAAAACACGGCTTTTGAGAGGAGTAAAGCAGGAGATTTACATGCATAAGAGCAGTTTTTTAAGGATGCAGTGGTTTGTGGAGCACTGTCTGAGCCGCGAGAAAGGTACCCTGAGGGTTCTGGATGTCGGCTCCTGTGATGTCAACGGTTCCTACCGTTCCCTGTTTCAGGAGGGGCATTATGCTTATACAGGCCTGGATATGGCCGCGGGAAAGAATGTGGATCTGGTTCCTGCACGTGCGTACGCCTGGGATGAGGTGCCTGACGCGAGTTTTGATGCGGTGATCTCAGGTCAGGTTTTAGAGCACTCCGAGTTTTTCTGGATCACGGCCGCTGAAATGGCCCGCGTTTTAAAGGAAGGCGGTTATCTGTGTCTCGTTGTGCCCCGCGGCTTTGAGAGGCACCGCTATCCGGTGGACTGTTACCGCTTTGATACAGATGGCATGATTGCCCTTGCCCGCTACCTGAACTTAGAGATAGTGCACGCCTCTTCAAATATGGCTCCTGCCGGGGAGAGTCTTAACGACTGGTGCGTGCCGGGCTACGAGGACTCCTTTCTGATTGCGCGCAAGCCTGAAAAATGGCCGGGCGTTATCAGTGCCCGGGACTATTCTTTCGGGACAGCGGACGTGGCCGCCGTACAGAAGGGATTTGAGGAGTCCCCGTATACGGCAGCGCAGTTAAATACGGATGCCGCTCTGGGCAGGACGGTACGTGAGCGTTATCTCAAGGTGCAGTTTTTCTGGGAAGAAGGTTTTTACGCTTACGCCCGAGAGCATGACGTAAGCGCTCTTGTCCGTGAGCTTAAAGAGGGGCTGGACGCGGTTTCAGTCTCGTATATAGAGCGCTTTCTAAACCTTCTGGAACTGTGCAAGATTAAACAGCATCTTCTGGTGCACCGCGATTTTGCGTGGACAGAGCGCGACAGGGACTATGTCAGGCGCGCTCAGAAATATATTAGGACCACGCCGTGGCCCTATCCTGAGTTAGGGGACAACGTGAAGTTTGTCTTTGCCAATCTCTATGGCCTAAGCGATCTGCCGCGTGAAGCTTTGGCGCGGGTGAAGGGAAAGGCCGTCATTGACGGCGGAGCCTATATCGGCGATACCGCGCTGCTCTTCTATCATCTGTTTAAAGAGAGCCGTATCTATGCCCTGGAGCCCATGGCGCGTAATTTTAAGACTCTGCAGAAACTCATGGAAAAATACTGTGTCACGGATCGTGTCGTGCCTATTAACGCAGGACTTTCCAATATGGCAGGAAGCGCCGCGCTCAGTGCGCGCCCGGATACTGTTCTTGATGCAGGAGCGAGTATCGGTAACGCCATTCGTGATGGTGCGGACCGTAAGGAAAGCACGGTCTCCCTCATCACGGTGGATGAACTGTCTGCAAGGGAGAATCTGGAGGTTGGATTAATTAAACTTGATGTAGAGGGCTGGGAAATCGCGTCCCTTGAAGGGGCCTCGGAAACGATCAGGGCTCAGAAACCGCTGATTGCCGCCGCCATCTATCACAGCCCCGAGGAGTTTTATACCTTGAAGAGCAGACTCAGGCGCATGAACCCTGAATACCGTTTTATGGTGCGCCGTTCTGAAATGGTGCTGCCCACGGCTGATCTGATCCTTATCGCTTATTAACGGTGGCAGGTGACATGCCGGAAAATACTGACAGCAGAGGCGGTGTGGTAAATTGCCCTGCCCTTTTACTAAGTGAAAGCCTGCGCGCTCAGCTTAAGGTCTATGGACTGTCATTAGCCCCGGGAACGACCGTCTGCGGGGAGGTGGCTTTTGAGTCTCCCGTGAGCGTTTTTTCAGGAAGTCATGTCGCCTTTTCTTCCTTAGGCGCCTACTCTTATGTCTCATTTGGCTCAAAGCTCGTGCATGCTTCAGTGGGGCGCTATACCTCGATTGCCCATCAGGTGGAGGTGGGCTTAGGTCAGCACGATATCCGTGCGGTAAGTACCAGCGCTGCGCTGATTAATGCCGGAGTCTTTGATTTCTGTTCAGGACACGTGGAGCGTCTGCCGCTGCGGCTCAGACAGGGGCTGAATATGGAAAACACGGTTCATATCGGGCACGATGTCTGGATTGGGGCGCATGCGCTGTTTCCTTCAGTGGTGAACGTGGGGACGGGGTCCGTTGTAGGCAGCGGTGCGGTGGTGACCAAAGACGTGCCTCCTTACGCCATCGTGGGCGGTAATCCGGCCCGACTTATCCGCTATCGTTTCAGTCAGAAACAGATAGCGGATTTGCTTGAGAGCCGGTGGTGGGAGTTTGATTTGCCAGAGGCTATGGCTCAGGGACTGGATATTCCCCTGGATAACGCAGATGAGTTTCTGCTGTGGTGGCACAAGGCACCTGGGCGGGATAAGCTTATGCGTCTTGAAAACCGCCGTTATGTATTAAGCGCGGTTTCATCCACGCAGTGCACGCTGAGAAAACGGGGGGTAAATCTTTAATATTAGAAATGCTGTTAAACAGCGCAGGTCACGTCTTTGTGAATACGCGTCCTTTAAACCGTCTCTCAGCCTTTCTGTCATCTGGCAGGGCGCTGTTATTTTACAGACACGGAATTTTAAGATCTACAAAATTGTAAAAATTATACCTGACAGGAGTAAAACCTAATGCTTACAGTTGTGACCGTAATCGCCGTCTTTCTTGCCCTGATGTGGTTTTTCACTGCGGACACCTATCTCTCCGAGCGCGTGGCAGGGGCGTATCCCTTCGCTATTATCGTGATGGGACTGGTATTTCTGTACCTCATGATTGCCTCGGCCGAGACTTATTTAAAGTGGGTGAGCGGGATTTTCTTCCTGGTATGCGGCTTTGCCTGCATGCAGGATGTCAGTAAGATCCGCCGCACCCGCCATCGTGCAGCCTGTAGAGATAAGGAAGTATAAACCATGCTTTCTAAGGCGGGCGCTGACAGGCACCGCTTTAAAAGGGTTAAATCTGAGTCCTGCGTCCCGCCACGGCGTCCTTCAGGGCCTGATGCGTTCTCTCTAAATCCGGTGAGACGATAAGGGGCAGCCAGGTGAGCAGCTCTTCGGGCTTAAGATCCCACCACTTAAAGTCAAGCAGCAGCTCCTTGAGCTCACTGTCAAAACGCTCCCTGATGAAACGGGCGGGGTTACCGCCGTAAACGGTGTAGGGCGGGATATCCGTGACCACCACTGAGTAAGCGGCGATGATGGCTCCGTCGCCGATGTGAATGCCCGGCATCACCACGCTTTCGCGTCCGAACCAGACGTCATTGCCCACCACGGTGTCGCCCTTGCGGGGCAGTTCGCTTAAATGAGCGGGGGTTATCGCGGACCACTCCTTGCCCATCACGTTAAAGGGGTAGGTGGAAACGGAAGAGAGCCGGTGATTGGCAGCTCCCATGACAAAGGTGGTGCCATGGGCTAACTGACAGAATTTGCCAATCCTGAGGTGATCGCCAAACACGAGATAATTAAAGAGGATGTTGGTCTTCTCAAAGTCCGCGGGGGCTCTGGCCGAGTCATAGTAAGTAAAATCGCCTACCTCAATATTAAGGGCGGTGATGACATTTTTTAAAAAGACGCTCGTACCGTACTCATTGGCAAAGAGCGCGTCGGGATCGGGAAAACTCATGCTTTTTCTCACAGCGCATACGTTAAGGCTCAGACAGGGGACTGAAGCTTGTGCTGATTATAAGTCACTGCTCAGGAAGAGTCTTATGGTGACAGTAGCCATGTACAGAGTGGGAGACGCGGCAGCGTCCAGTGTTTTGGCCGTGCGGTAACTGCGGAAAGGGAAACTTTGAGGGCTGCTTTGCGGAGAGTCTATTCTAAATCCGCGAAAATGCATCTTTTTAGGGCGGTTTAAATTAAGCTAAATCCTAAAATCATATATTTAACTGCAGGGAAATCAGTGTGTGACTCAAATACTTGAAGAGCTTGAAAATTTATGAAAATGTAAGGATAAATTTTGCAAAAAGAACCTTGTTTGTAGGGCTAACCTGAAGTTTTTCCTGTAGTTTCTTCTACAGTTACAAGTGTTTTTTAGGCTTTAAACATGGTAGTATGTATACAGTCTTCAGGAGGTCTCATGCCAGATAAAAAGTACTCATTTTGTCTGATGTGTATTTTCTTGGATGAGTCGCGGCGGGTGCCGTCGGCTCTTTTATATTTGGAAAAGACGCTCCTTTGGTTTTCCACGGTCAGGTGAACGCAGAGTGCGTTCACACCCCATCGCAGAAGGAGGAAGGTGATGGAGAATATTTTAGAACATGTCTGTAAGCGCAGTGAAGACTATCTTATCAGACAAAATACGGAACACCGGCAGGAGTCGAGTCAGTATTTCACCCCCCTTAAAGCAGCCCGCTACATGGCCTCGCTGTATAAGCTCAGTCCTGGGCAGCAGAAGGTAAGGATCCTTGATCCGGGCGCGGGTACGGGTATCCTGAGTGTCGCGCTCATTGAAATGCTCGAAAAGGCGCCGAGCGTCAGACAGATTGAAGTGGTCTGCTATGAAACCGATGCCGGAGCGGCACGGCTTTTAAAGGAAAATCTCACTTACGCGGCCGCCAACAGTTCCAGCGAAGTGACGTTTCGCATTAACCGCGGCAATTTCATTTTGCGCGGCGCGAAGACGTGGAATACCGGAAGCTATACCCATGGCTTTGACGTGGTGATCTCCAACCCGCCCTTTAAAAAACTGGTGCTCCGGGATGAGGAATCGCAGGTCATGGAAGCGCTCTGCCAGGGAGGACCCAATCTCTACGTACTCTTTGTGGCCCTCAGCATTACCTACTTAAAGGACGGCGGTCAGGGGATCTTCATTACCCCGCGCTCGTGGACCTCGGGCGCTTATTTCCGGCGCTTCCGTCATTTTCTGATGTCGCACTGCTCGTTTACGCATCTGCATTTCATTCTCGATCGCACCCAGAGCTTTGCCGATGAGTCGGTGCGTCAGGAGACCATGATTTACCATGTGCGCAAGTCGCACGTCCAGGATGAGAACATTTCCGTAACCTCTTCACGCACCGCGGCCATTGATGATTACACCGAGTTCAGCGTACCCGTAAGAAACGTGGTGTACGGCGAGAATCAGACCGTGCGCTGCGTGACTACGCCGAGGCAGATCGCTTTTTTAAACACCCTCGAGGCCCTGCCGGAGCGGCTTGAAAATCTCGGGATCAGACTCGCTAGCGGCACGACGGTACGTTTCCGTCATCAGGAGTATCTGCGTACCACCCCCGAAAACGCCGCGCCGCTCATCCGCGCGCAGCATATCCGCGAGGGACGCGTGGTCTTCCCGCAGCCTGGCGTCGAGGAATACGTGACCCTGGATAAGGCCTGCCTTGTCACCCCCGCCTGCGACACCCTGATTTTCAAGCGCTTTACCACCAAGGAAGAGCGCCGGCGTATTCAGTGCGCCCTGTACTTAAAGCAGGACTACCCCAACTTTAAGTTCTTCAGCACCGACAATATGGTGACCTTCCTCAAGGGCGAGGAGGAGATCCCGCTTGATCTTCTTTACGGCCTTTACGTGATCTTCAACTCGCGCTTTTACGATGAGTGCTACCGCCTCACCAACGGCTCCACGCAGGTTAACGTAGGCGAGATCAACGCCATGCGCCTGCCCTCCCGCACCACGCTCGTGGAGATGGGCCGCGCGCTTATGGCTAAGGGATCCTTAAGCGAAAGCGCCTGCGACGCTATCCTGCAGGACTTTGAGATCTGTCAGCTTCCCCCTGAAAGTGACTTCTCCGCGGTGAGCAAACCCACCCCCTGGGTGGTGGAGGAAGGTATGCAGAGCCTTAATCCCGCAGAGCTGTATCAGGCGTAGTTTAGTAAAGCAGGCCCCGTTTTGCGGGGCCTTTTCGTTACAGGATCACGGTTTTGGTGTGACGCAGCAGCGGCCTGGTGGCCGTAGCTCCTGGGTTCTTCTCTGCGGCCTGCGCGTTCAGGGAGGAGGGATCCACCGTCTTTACCGCGGTCTCAGGTTTCAGGTAATCGCGGATCTCCTCGCCCGCGCCTTCAGAGCTTATAAAGCCCGCGAAGGTGGTAAAGCGGTTATAGAGGGCGCAGAAGAGCTCGCATTCTTTCTGCGTGTCGTAGGCGGCACCGTGGGCCTTGTCATCCTCGAAAGGAATGCCGGCCGCCTCGCAGGCGCGCGCGAGCACGGTCTGACCGTAGACGAGGCCTGCGAGCGACGCGGTATCGAGTACCGAGAAGAGGTGGAAAGGGCTGCGCTTGTAGTTCAGCCTTTCGCACATGGCGTTTAAAAAACGCAGATCGAAAGAACCGTTCTGGCCTACGAGAATGGCTCTTTTGCAGCCTTCAGCCTTGACGCGCTTGGAGATGGCCTTGAGCATGGGGACGACGCCCTCACGCTCGCTCTTTAAATTGCGGCTCTCGTCAAAGGGATCGATCCCGAGGAAATTGATGTTGACCTCGTTAATCTCCGAGCCCTCAAAGGGGCGCACGTTGCAGCTCATGAGTTCGCCCGGGTGCAGAAAACCCTGTTCGTCCATGGTTACGGTCATGAAGGCTACCTCTAAAAGGGCGTGCACTTTGGGATCAAAACCGGCGGTCTCGACGTCGGCCACGACCGGTAAGAAGGAGCGGAAGCGTTCCGCGATACAGATTCGGCTCATTGCAATATCCCGTTTTAGCGTCTTAAAGCGGCGCTATTATACCCGGTAAAGTCTACCCGTGACGTCTCAGGGAACGTCTCAGGGGATGGTTTTTTCCGTGCACGGCGTAATACAGCAGTAAGGAGAGCGCCGTGAGGGCGGCAAGGCAGAGATACATGACGCCAAAATCGCTTTTAAGGGCGATCTCTCCGAAGATATAGGGGGAAATGCCGATCCCCAGATCAAAGAAAATGAAAAAGGTCGAGGTAGCCTGAGGGAAACGGTATTTTTTCACAAGGCGCAGGGCAATGGCCTGCCCTGCCGACTGGAAATTACCAAAACCAAGGCCCTGAAATACTCCCGCTATAAGAAGCAGCCACGAAGACTTAGCCACCGCGAGCAGGGTCAGGGCCAGAGCGGTACAGAGGATCGCAGGGTAGATCACGAGGTTCTCGCCGTAGCGGTCAAAAAGCCGGCCGGTAAGCGGGCGGGTGGTGATGGTGCAGAGGGCGGAAATGAGGAAGAAGACGCTCGCGGCCGTCTCCAGGGAGCGTTCGGCGGCGAGAGTGGCTAAATAAGCGGTGATGGAACCGTAGCCCATGGTCATGATGAGGGTGACGGAGGCAAAGGGCAGCACGCGCACGTCGATGTAGTTCTTAAGTTTAAACAGAGAGCGGCGCACGCTTTTCACGTGAGGAGGGGTGGCCAGAGTCAGGGCGATGGCAAGAGAGAGCAGGGTGAGGGCGATGAGATCGCCGTTTAAGGCGCTGTAGCCTAAGACGTGCACTACGCTTATCCCCAGACAGGGGCCTAAGGCCAGAGCGAGGGCGGTGGAGAGCGAGAAAAAGCTTACCCCGAGGCCCTGCACGGTGACGGGCAGGGAATAGGCCATGATGGTGCCGGTGGCGGTACCGATGACGCCCATGGCAAAACCGGCCACAAGGCGCTGCGCTAAAAACAGCGTGAGCGTGGGCACCAGGGGATTGAGGAGCGCCATCAGCGCGTAGAGCACCGCGCCTCCGGTAAGCACCCTGCGTCCGCCTAAGGTGGAGAGCAGATTTCCGGTAAGGAAACGTCCCATAAGGCAGCCGATGACCATAATGCCCGAGCAGGTACCGGCGATACTTAAGGGCGCGTCAAAGCGTTCCTGCACAAAGAGCGTGGTGGTGACGAGGATCTGATAGTAAGCGAGCATCACGCAGAAATTGACGGCCGTCACCACGTTAAAATTGCGGTTAAAAATTCCTTTGATTTCGGGGCTGAGAAGGCTATGGCGCATGGGAAACTCCGTTTTAGGTACGCGCATTATAGATCTCAGCACCGTCTCCGGCACAAAATGGAACTTTGCCCTTAAACAGGTGCCTTTTTCAGCGCTGAACGTCACAAAAAGCCGCCTCTTCACTGTCATTGGTGACAATCTTGCAGGCAAGGCCGCGCCCCCATGGGCTATAATCGGTTAAGACAAAAGAAAGGAAGCGGGCATGCACCTACCCACACGCAGTAAAAATATCAGAAAGTTACATCCGTCTAAGGCCTCGTTACAGCGCCGCGCTCCCGCATCTGAGGGTATGCGCCGCTCCTGTATGGCTAAGGGCGCGGGAGAAAAAGGTTCTCCCGGATTAAAAAAGCTTCCCGAAGATGTGAAAAAGGAGCAGGGAGCTTCTCAGACTGCGCCCCTGAAAGCGGCGCGTTCTTCCTTTAAAGCTCTTTTCATCAAGGCCGCGGTCGCTCTGTCGGTTCTCATGCTTGCCGCGGGAGCATACCTGTGGATCACCCTCGAGGAGATCGGGTCGTACGTGGTCCCTAAGCGGGAACAGGCCTATCCCTTAGAGTCGGGCATGGGTGCGCGCGACGTGGTGCGCGAGCTTACGGACGGTGAGTTCCCGGATTTCCTGCTCTCTTTATGGCTTAGAGTGCACCGCGGGGAATTTGACGCCATTCAGAAGGGCGCTTACGCCGTGGACGGCACGAAGACGCTCACGGAGATCCTTGAGGACATGAAGGAGGGCAACGTTCTTGAGATAGAGCCGTTGCGCCTCCTGCTCCTTGAGGGCGAGTCGCTGCCTTTAATGTTAAAGCGTTTTGAGACGGCCCATTCCCTCGACAACGACAGCGCGCAGTGCCTTGCCGATCCCGCCGCTTTTATCCGCGATCACCTCCCTGAGGGGATGGAGACGCTCTATGGGACGGCGAGTTCTCTTGAGGGACTGTTCATGCCGGCCACCTACCCTTATTTTGAGGGCGGCAGCGCCTGCGCCATCCTTGAGGACGCTTTCACCTCCATGGCCGCTTTTTTAAGCGCGGCCTGGGAAAAACGCGCTCCAGGAATTGCGCTTAAAAGCCCTTACGAGGCGCTCATCCTCGCCTCCATCGTCGAGCGCGAGAGTTCGCTTAACTCCGAGCGGGCCCTCATCGCCCGCGTCTTCTATAACCGTCTTGAGGACGGGATGCGCCTGCAGACCGATGCTTCCGTGATGTACGGCGTAAGCCCCGCTTTCCGCGGGATTTTAAAGCGCTCGCAGCTCACGAAGGACACGCCCTATAACACCTATACGCGGGATGGCCTGCCTCCCACCCCCATCGCCATGCCCTCGGCAGGCTCGATTGAGGCGGTTCTGCACCCCGGGAATACATCTGCCCTCTTTTTTGTGGCAAAATCACATGATCCGCGTGACGGGCACGTCTTCAGCACCACGCTTCGGGATCACACCCGCGCGGTTAAGGATTACCGGCGTAAGGTACGTGAGTACCGCCAGTCCCTGAAAGAGTGATGTATACGGAAGCTTAAGTTGAAAATGCAGGAAAAAACGTTCACCCACGGTTGTTTTATCACCCTTGAAGGCATTGAAGGGGCCGGTAAGAGTTCTCTTGTGGAGGCGCTGTGTCAGCTGTGTAAAGAGCGCGGCCTGAGCGCGGTTTCGGTCAGGGAGCCTGGCGGTACCGCCATCGCCGAGCAGATCCGCTCCATCTTAAAGACTAAGCAGGAGGAAAAGCTCACCTCCGAGGCAGAACTGCTGCTCATGTACGCCGCACGTGCCCAGTTAGTTAACACCGTGATCCGTCCGGCCTTAGCTCAGGGCAAGGTGGTGATCTGCGACCGGCACGATCTCTCCACCCGCGCCTATCAGGGCGGGGGCCGCGGCTTTTCCCTGGAGACTATCGCCAAAGTCCGTTCCGTAGCCTTAGGGGACTTTAAGCCCGATCTCACTTTGCTTATCGACGTTCCCCCGGAGCTCGGCCTTAAACGTGCCGCCTTACGTGAGGCGCTGACCGGCGTGGAGGTCAATGATCGTTTTGAGAGCGAGAAACTGTCCTTCTTTGAGCGCGTGCGCTCTGAGTATCTTAAGGCCTATCACGAGGACAGTAAGGTTTACGCAAGATCTATGCTCCTCATTGACGGCACTATGAGTATGTCAGAGGTCAGGGAACTGGCTTTAAACGCGGTGCGGGAGCTTCTGGACAGGCGCCTGTCTTTCCTGGAAGGAGGCAGAGCGTAATGTATCCGTGGCTTGAGGAACCGCTTGCACAGTTTGCCTCCGCCTTCCGCCGCGGACGGCTGCCAGGCTCCGTCATCATCGCCGGTAACAGCGGCTTTGGTACCATGGATCTGGCCCTCGAGTGCGCCAAGCTCTACCTCTGTCACGAGTCAGGGGTACGTGCCTGCGGCGCGTGCCGCTCCTGCGCGGTTTTTGAGGCCGCCGCGCATCCTGATTTCACGATTGCCGTCTCTTCCACCGCCGAGGAGTGCAATGACGAGGAGGATTTAACGCGGGACCCCGGCTTCCTCGCGCTTATCGACAGTGCTTCAGCATCGCGGCGGGCCGTGCGCGTGGATACCATCCGCCGTTTAAATCACTGGCTCTATGAATCCCCGGCCCTGGGGCACGGCAAGGCCGCCATCATTCATGACGCCCACACCATGGGTGAGAGCGCCGCCAATGCCGCCTTAAAGACCTTTGAGGAGCCGCCGCCTCACACCCTTATCATCATGGTCGTGGATTCCCTTGAGGAAATGCTGCCCACCATCCTCTCCAGGGCGCTGAAGCTGCAGCTCAAGACTCTTGACCGGAGCGTGGCCTTAAACTGGCTTACAGAGAACACGGGACTGGAGCTCTCCCGCTGCGCCGTGGCTCTTGATTTATGTCATGACGCGCCCTTAAGTGCCGCCGCGCTGCTTCAGGAAAACCTCGATCTGGCCGCTCTCGACGTAGTGCGCAGGCTGATTGCCGTTCTTAACGGAACCGGAAGTTCTCAGGCGGTGACTGCCGCCTTAAAGCCTTTATCCCCGGCCTTCCATGGTACCTTCTGGAGCGTGCTTGCCCTGCAGATCCTGAAATTTAAGGCGGGCTATCCTTTAGAGAGGCTGTCTCTCATTCATGTGGAGGGGGCGCAGGCGCTGCTGCGCATGCCCGGGGACACGCTTTTTGAGCTTCCCGCGGAGCTGCCCTTTATTACGGCACATCAGCCCTTAATTCCCTCCCGCGCCCCCGAGGCCCTCAGCACGGCCTTAGTCGAACGTCTCACCGGCAGTGCGGGACTAACCTTACACAGAGGAGGTGCGCGTTAATGGGACGCATCTTAGAGCGCTATATCTTCAGGGAGATTTTAAAGACCCAGCTCGTCGTGCTTATCGTCCTGCTGGTGGTCTTTTTAAGTCAGAGCCTTATCCGTCTCGTAAGCCGTGCCGCGGTAGGTTCCATCCCCGCCGAGCTCATCACCTCGCTGGCTATGTGCGCTGTCCCCGACATCGGGGCCATCATGCTGCCGCTGACGCTCTTTGTAGCTGTGCTCATTACCGTGGGCCGGATCTGCTCGGACTCGGAAATGGTAGTGATGCGCTCCGTGGGCTTTTCCCCCGCCCGCGTCATGGGCATTACCCTGACGCTTGCGTTTATGACTGCCGCCCTGACCCTCTATTCCTCGGTCTTTTTAAGTCCTCAGGCCGCACAGACCCGCACCGAGCTCTTAAGTACCGCCGAAAACAACCCGCAGTATCTGCCCATTGAAAGCGGCCGTTTCGTGTCGGTAGGCGAGCGTTTTACGGTGTATATCGACGACGTCAGTAACGGCACTGGCGGGGATCGCTCCGTAAGCCATATCTACGTCATGGAGGATCCCTACAGTGAGGTCAATGCCGCCGTGACGGTGGCCAGTTCCGGTTCCCTGTCCACGGACAGCGACGGTGTGCAGTGGCTGCACCTGGAAAATGGTGAGCGCTTTGAGGGGTCCCCCGAGCGCGGTTCTTTCAGAAGAGCCTCGTTTAAGACTTTTGACGCTCCTCTATCCAGCCGCGAAGCGGCGCAGCGCGAGGCCAATTCCATGGCCGCCACTCCCACGGGAGAGCTGTTAGCCTCTGCAAGCCTGCGCGATCAGGTCGAGGCTCAGTGGCGTATTGCCCCTGTGCTCTCAGTCTTCGTTTTAGTCATGATCGCCGTTCCCCTGTCTATGGTAAATCCGCGTCAGGGTCGTTTTGCCCGTCTCATGCCGGCCATCCTCATTTACGCCTCGTACTATATGTTTATTTTCTCGGTGCGCAATCTCGTCAACTCCGGCCGCTTCCCTCTCTACCCGGGGCTCTACATTGTGCCGGTGGTGTTCCTGATTTTCGTGGCCATCCCCTTAAATCTGCCCCGCTATCTCGTTAAGGATTTCCTGGAGCGCAGGAAAGGGCTTTCGGCCCTCCCCGTCACCGGCCCCGTCGGAGCGGCAGATCGCGAGGCTGCGCAAGAGGAGCGCGTAACGGTCACGGAGCGTAGGGACGGAACGGTTCTCAGAAAGGATTCATCCGCAGTCTCTCAGGAAGTGCCGCCAGATGAGAAGCTGTCAGAGGCAGTGTCAGGGGAGGCGTCCTCAGACAGCACCTCCGCGGACAGCTTAAAGGAGCGTGAGTAATGGGCATTCTTGATCGTTACGTTGGTAAGAATGTTTTAGTGAGCATTCTCGTGGTGGGCTTTTTCCTGACCGTGCTTACCGCCATCATCACCTTTATCGATCAGACCCGTTACCTTGGTCGCGGCAGTATCGACTTTATCTTTCTGGTGCAGCATTTAGGCCTGCAGCTGCCGGGCATCATCGTGATGTTTTTCCCCATTGCCGTGCTCTTAGGAGGCGTGGTGGCACTGGGCAATCTCGCCCGCTCCTCGGAGCTTACCATTTTGCAGAGCGTGGGCATTTCCCGTGCCGGCATCGTGTTTTCGGCGCTGAAGATTGTCTTTCCCTTAATTATCATCATTGTCATTATCGGTGAGACCGCGGTGCCTGCCTTAAACCGCTACGCTGAAAACCGCTACAATCAGTATGCCAACGAGGGCAATATCGCCATTACCTACGACGGCCTGTGGCTGCGCGAGGGGGACAGCTTTATCGCCGCCCGCTACATCATGACCGACGGCTCCATCTCCGGCGTGGTGCGCTATGACTTTGACGGTCAGCATTTAAAGCGTATCGCGCACGCCAAAAGCGGCGCTTATGACGCCGTCTCCGGCACCTGGGTAATGCGCGATGTCATCACCACTACCCTTGAGGAAGGACGGGTGCGCCATCTTACGCAGGAGAGCGAGGCGTGGAACTTAAATCTCAACCCTGAGCGCGTCGAGATCCTGGGCGTCAATTACTATAATCTGACCATCCCGGGGCTCATGGATTACATCACCTACCTTGAGTCCAACAATCAGGATGCCGCTTCTTACCGTCTGCAGCTGTACAGCAAGTTCGTCATGCCTTTTACCATGGTGGTAATGCTGCTTTTAGCCGCCTCCACGGTCTTCGGTCCTCTGCGTTCCATGAACATGGGCACGCGTATCCTCATGGGGATTGCCCTGGGCTTTTTCTTCTATGTCGCCAATCAGGTCGGAGCCCCCTTCGCCTTAGTTTACGGTTTGCCGCCCTCCTTAGGCGCTTCCCTGCCCACGCTCGCTTTCTTTGGCCTCGCGCTGTGGCTTTTAAACCGCAAGACCTAAGACAGGGAGCGGAAGGTGCTTTAGTTGGTATCAGGTGAAGAAGGAGCGGTAAATTTCCCTCCTGGCAGACGGGATCGGTACATATTTCTGCGCTTGAATATAGAGTGTGCTACAAAAAATGTAATTACATTTCATGGGATATGCTTGGTCTCAGAAAGCCTCATGAGTGGCAGATCCCGCTTCAGGCAATGCCCAGAGGAGGGAAAACCCTACAGCGGCTAAGGAGTAAGCCTATGGAAACGCCTTTTGTTTTCGGCAAGCTGGCAGTGGATCAGAATTTCACGGATCGCAGGAAAGAGACGGCCTTTTTAGTCGCTGAAGCGAACAGCTGGTGTCTTTCTGCCTTTAAAGGCAGAGTAGTTACAGCTGTCGGCAAGCGGAAGCCCTCCAAGCTTTAGCTTGTGGGAGCGTCACAATTTTGGAAATTTGCTGATGCTGCAGAAGATTGCGGCCGCGGAGTGGGTGACGTTTTTTTAAACAGCGTTTTGCCGATATCGGTAAAGAGATCGCTGAGGACGCGGCCCTGCTGATTGCCAGCCTGACCGAAAATCATCCTTATTATGCGCAGCAGTTAGCGCAGCTGTCATGGCTGCGTACGGAACGGTTATGCAGTGTCTCTGTGGTAAGGGAGGCTCATGAATCCCTGATTGCGCAGTTTAGCCTAATCTTTTCTGCGATCGTGGATGAGACGCATACCACTCAGCAGGTGCGTTTTCTAAAGGCCCTGTTAGATGGAGCAGGTTCCCTGACTGCCACGGAGGTTCTTAAGCGTTATCAGATTGCTTCTGCAACCTCGGTGGCGCGTTCCAAGGAGGCGCTGCTTAAAAAGGACATTCTGGACAAAAACGGCACTGCATACAGTCTGCAGGATCCGCTCTTTGCCTACTGGCTGAAGCATATCTATTTTAAAAACTGGAGGGTTTAGCCGCAGCCTTCAAAGAATCTTATTACGGGTATAATTGATTGCGTAAGACAATGTTTCGACATTGCGGGCTCTGTTTTGTCAAATCCAAGGAAATCACCTCAGGGAGGATCACAGCATGCTTAAGTCTCTGCCGGTAGGGGTGGATGATTTTACCCTGGTGCGGACCTCCGGCTATCTTTTCGTCGATAAGACCTCACGTATTCCGCTGCTTTTAAAGGCGGGTTCGCGGCTGTTTCTGTCAAGGCCAAGGCGCTTTGGCAAAACCACTTTAGTTTCGATCCTCGAAAAGCTGTTTCGTGAAGGTGACAGGGATTTTGAAGGTCTGGAGATTTACGGCAACTGGCCTTTTAAAGAGCATTTTAATGTGCTGCGTCTTGATTTCAGAGGCTTAGGCAGCAGTCAGACCATCGCTTTTGAGACCGATCTCTGTCAGAGGATTGTAATGGCCGTACAGCAGGCGGGATGTGAGGTTCCTGATCCTTATGCAGACAGACTGGAGACAGTGTTTTTATGGTTAGGGCGTATTCTGTCCAGCCGTGACTGGGTACTGCTGCTTGATGAAAACGACTACCCTTTATCCTGCAATCTGCATAATAAACAGCGTTTTGAGCATAACAGGGATATTCTGTACCGCTTCTATTCCTTTCTGCATCGCTTCAATGGCTATTTCAGATTTATGTTTATTACTGGCATTGTCCGTTACAAAGAAACTTCCTTATCCACGGGGCAGAATTTTACCGATATCTCCATGAAGCCTCAGTTTGGCGATCTGCTGGGCTATACTGAGGAAGAAGTGAGCCGGTATTTTGCTCCCTATATAGAGGTGGCAGCTCAGAAAACGGGACTCAGGAAAGAGGCTTTACTCACTAAACTAAAAACGTGGTATGACGGTTTCTGCTTTGATTATGATGCCCGTGTCAGAGTCTATTCGCCGTGGTCGGTCAATAATTTCTTTCAGGCGGTTGTCAATGATGAGCGTCCGGCTTTCACTTATTACTGGATGGACAGCGCGAATGTGAATGCCTCTTTGCGCAAGGTCCTAAGACACCATCCGTATATTTCGCCTGAGAGTCTGGAGGCGGAAGGCATAGAACTGTCCTATTACGATTTGTCGGATCCGGTACGGCAGGACACGGTGTCCGTCATTCCTCTTCTTGCTCAGAATGGCTATCTGACCATTACGGGCACCGATCTTAATGAGGATAATTACCGCGATCGCATGTTTGTCTGTAAACTCACCAATGAGGAGATCAAACGCGCCTACAGCAAGGTATTCCTGCAATACGTCTTAGACCTGTCGGACGTGGAAGTTTCCGGTGTGGCAAGGCAGGCAGGGGATGCGGTAAGGCGCGGGGATGTCCCTGCGCTGCTTAAATCCTTCAACACCATTTTAAGTACTGTAAGCTATCAGGTGCTAAACGAGGTTTCGGAAAATCTCTATCGGGAGATCCTGCGCCTGTGTCTGCTGATTGCAGGGCTTGATGCACGCGCCGAAAATCTCAATCACAAGGGGCAGTCGGATTTGGAAATCGTCACGGAACAGCGCCTGATGGTGTTTGAGTTTAAGCGTCTGCGCGATAAGGTGACGCAGGAGCGTGTCAGTCGTATTCTTACACAGGCTGTGCGGCAGATGGAGGAGAAGCAGTACGGGGATACTCTCCTGGGGGCGGGCAGGGAAGTGGTGCGCGTGGCTGCGGTGATTTCCGACGCGAACCGTCACATTGAGAGCTATCGGATCCTGCCTGAGTGACACGTAAAAAGAAAGGTTTTGCAACGTGCAGACAGCGGGGAGATCCTTGAGGGGATCTCCTTTAGGCAGTCAGCTTGGATGATGTTTAGCGGGCGCGGAAGGTAATGCGGCCCTTAGTCAGATCGTAGGGAGTGATCTGGACAGTGACTTTGTCACCGGTCAGAATGCGGATATAGTTTTTGCGCATCTTGCCTGAGATATGGGCCATAATGACGTGACCGTTCTCAAGCTCCACGCGGAAGGTAGTATTGGGCAGGGTCTCAAGGACGGTGCCCTGCATTTCAATGCTTTCTTCTTTAGCCATAAATTACTGAATAATATTTAAAACTCGTAGCTTACCTGCCTATGAGGGCCCCATGCCCCCAAAAACCGTGGCGATTATACCCCAAAAAGTGATAAAGCTTACACCTGACGTGGCAAAACAGTCGCCTCAAGGCAGAAGTGGGTACGCAGATCCTGACTTTGCGCAAAGTGGATCTTTCGCAGGGAGAAAGTCATCTCTGCGCCTGCGCTTAAAGACGGCATCAGCATAAGACAGGCCTTTCCATACGGTTTTGCGAGCTGCCTTACAGGTGCGGCGCAGGATAGTTACGGCTAAGAGATCCCTGTGCTATACTCAATCGGACATTGAGCGTAAAAATAAATGTTAGAGCGCTTCGGCGCACCGGGCCTCTTTCCCCATAATCCTGTACGGAAAGCGGCTTTTTTAAATGTGCTTCAATCATCAAAGAAGGAGAGCTTCATCCATGTCAATGCGCAGGGCTGTGATCACCGGAATGGGCATTGTGTCCAGTATCGGCGTGGGCTGCAAGGCCGTAATGGAATCACTTAAAGCCGGTCGCTCGGGTATCGTCACTGAGCCGGAGTTCGTGGAAAAGGGCATGCGCTCCCAGGTGTGCGGTATGGTGAACCTCGATTTAAAGGAAGCCGTGGATCGCCGCGATCTGCGTTTCATGGGCGAGGCCGCTGCCTATTCCTATGTCGCCATGAAGGAGGCGATTGCCTCGGCAGGCTTAGAGGAAAATGAGGTATCTAACGTCAGAACCGGCCTTATCGTGGGTACGGGCGGTGCTTCGACTAAAACCACGGTCGAGGCGGCGGATACCCTCAGAAACAAGGGCGTGAAACGTATCGGACCGTACGCCGTGACCAAGGCCATGAGCTCGACGACCTCGGCCTGTCTTGCCACACCCTTTAAGATTAAGGGCGCTTCCTTCTCCGTAAGCTCGGCCTGCGCCACCTCCGCGCACTGCATCGGCATGGCCTGTGACGAGATTCTGTTAGGCCGTCACGATATCGTGTTTGCAGGCGGCGGTGAGGCTGCGGACTGGACTATCGCCTGCCTCTTTGACGGCATGGGCGCGCTGTCCACGCACTATAACGACACTCCGGAAAAAGCGTCCCGTCCCTATGACGCCAACCGTGACGGTTTCGTGATTGGAGCTGGTGGCGGTATCGTCGTGGTGGAGGAGTTAGAGCACGCTAAGGCCCGCGGCGCGAAGATCCTCGCGGAGATCGTGGGTTATGGTGCCACCTCCGACGGCGCGGACATGGTCGCTCCCTCAGGGGAGGGCGCTTACCGCTGCATGCTTCAGGCCTTAAGCACGGTCAAAGCTCCCATTGATTACATCAACACGCACGGTACCTCCACGGTGCTGGGCGACGTGAAGGAATTAGAGGCCATCCGTCAGGCCTTCCCTGATAAAGTGCCGCCCATTTCCTCCACCAAGTCGATGACCGGACATGCTCTCGGTGCTGCCGGCGTCAATGAGGCCATTTACAGCCTGCTCATGATGCAGGAGGGCTTTATCGCTCCCTCGATTAACGTTGAGACTCTCGATGAGCATGCCGCGGGGCTGGATATCGTCACCTCTACGCGTGAGGCGACGCTGAACACCGTCATGTCCAACAGCTTTGGCTTTGGCGGCACTAACGCCACTCTCGTGATGCAGCGCTACGGACTGTAAGATGGCTTTAACGCGACTGGACAAGGCGGTAAGCCACTTAACGGGACTTACGCGCAAGCAGGCCTTCAAGCTCATCCGCGAAGGACGGGTAAGCGTTGAGGATCTGGTGTTAACCGACGCTGCCTGCAAGATTGACGAGAATGCCGAGATCGTCATTGACGAGGACAGTATCGGCACGGCTGCGGAGGCTGAGGCGCTGCGCTATTTCATGGTCAATAAGCCCCTTGATACGCTCTGCGCCGATCACGATCGCAACAGCGCCGTGGTCATGGATCTCTTCCGTGAGGAGCTCAATTCCGAGAGCCTGCACTGCGCGGGACGCCTCGATAAGGACACGACGGGGCTTATCATCGTCACGGATGACGGGGCCTTCATTCACGATATCACCTCACCGCGTAAGGAACTTCCCAAGACCTACGTGGCGGTGGTGGACGGAGTGCTGTCTGACTCTATGGTGGAGCGCTTTGCCTCGGGTCTGAAGCATCCCGAGGAGAAAAAGCCCTACCGTCCGGCACTCCTTAAAATCCTCAATGAACATGAGGCCGAAGTGACGGTTACGGAGGGCCGTTTTCATGAGGTCAAGCGCCTGTTTGAGTGCTGCGGTCTCAATGTCACGTCTTTAAAGCGTATCGCCATCGGCGGTCTTACTCTGGATGACACCCTGGATGAAGGCGAATTCCGGCAGTTAGATGAGAACGAGCTGGAGCAGATCTTTGAGGGTGCGGACTGAGGTTTACGTTTGAGCCTTTAAGCTCTCCATTCCGCACCGCAGGCGCCGCCTCAGGGCGGCGCTGGCGTCTTTAGAGATCCTGTGCGCGATCGCTTTCGTGATCGCCTTTTAACACGAGGAGGGGCAGGATTTGCGAGAGCGCACAGATAAGAAACATCATGGAGTAACTGACCGTGGAGGCTAAAGCTCCAAAGCAGAGCGCTCCTAAACCAAGGCCCAGGTCAAAGCAGGTCGAGTACGTGGCGTTAGCCGCGCCGAGCCTTTCTTTGGGAGCTCTTAAAATGGCGAGGGTCTGTGAGGCGGCCATGACCGTGCCGTGAGCCAGACCGTACAGAAAACCGCTGATAAGCAAGGTGAAAAGATTGTGGACATAGGAGAGGATGAGTAAGGACAGGGCAAGAGCGAGGATGCCCGGCAGGAGCGCGGCTTTACAGCCGATACGATCCACGAGGCGTCCCACGTAAGGACGGCTTACCATCAGCGCCACGGCAAAGACCGTGAAGAAAAGCCCCACATGTGCGATCCCTTCAGAGAGCGCGAAGGGCGCTAAAAAGGTTACCACGGCGCCGTAGGAGGCGTTGGTGCACATCACGATAGCTGCGGGCCGCAGCGAGCGTTTTTCAAGGAGTGTGCCGCGGTTTTTTCCGGGATCCGGCAGCTTGCGGTAATGAATGCAGAAGGCGAGCGCCAGGGAGGCGGCCAGGAACACTCCGCCTAAGTGAAACATCCATTCAGGGGAGATACTCAGGGCGAGCGCCGGGGCCACAGCCATAGCGAGCGAGCAGGAGAGGGAGAAATAGCCCATGCCTTCCCCCATGCGCGAGCGCGGAATGAAATCTGCTGCGGTGGTCGCGGTGCCCGTGCCCGCCAGCCCCCAGGCAAGACCGTTTAAGGTGCGCAGCACGAGGATGAGTATAAGGGTGGGGAAAAAATCCATGATGACGGCTATCAGCGTCATGGAGCCTAAGCCGCAGAGGAGCACGGGAAAGCGTCCGTAGCGATCAAGAAGCAGTCCCGCCACGGGACGGGAGATGATCGCAGGCAGCGTGGAGAGCGCTGTCAAAAGGCCCATCAGGAACTCATCGGCACCGAGGCTCTGCAGGTAGGGCGGCAGGGCCGAGGGATAGAGCTGAAAGCCAAAAAAGAGCAGACCGTTAACGAGTACGGCCAATACGTAATTGTGGGTAAAAAGCGGTGGTTTAGCCTGAGTCTCAGGAAGCGGGGAGGTCATGACTTTCCTTAAGTCTCTGTGAACGTTTAAGGGCAGGTTGCCCTGCCCTCTGTCTTAATCTTCAGGCGCTTAGCGCGTCCGTATAGCGATCGTCGCGCTCCACGCGGTTTTCAAGCGCAAAGGCCGTCACGATGAGCATCGCGGTGGCGATAAGCTTATCGGTGAGGACGGGGCAGGCGAACGCGAGCACGATAAAGGCGAGCGCGAACACGCCTAATACCGCCGGATAGGCAAACTTAAACGGCCCCATCATCCGGCGCGGCAGGGTAAACAGTAATGCCGAGGCGCCAAAGGCAGGCGTCAGCAGGTAGAGAAGCAGACTTTCGTTCATAATGAGCCTCCTTATGGGGGATGCGCGTCAGGCGCTTATGTTATTTATGCCTTCATCTTAGCGCTTTCACTGTTTTTGCCGGAATTGTTGCGAAATTTTCTCAGGTGACAGTGAGAGCGGGGAATTTTCTGTTAAGCGCATTGGTTCCTTTAGAGATTTAGCGGGTTCTTTCTGTTTTTTCTAAATGTTGAAGCTCTCAGCCTGTCAGCGTATGTCGGCTGGGTGCTGACGGCTTTTGCTGCTCTTCCTTGTAACAGGTGAGCGATTAATTCAGTCTCATACTTCAAAAGAAGCAGGGTGATGACAAATTTAGTGCTCCGTTATGTAACATCCTGCCCTTAAAGAGTGCAAAAAGGGTTTAACCCCGACAAAAATGAGGGGTAAAAAGGTGATTTATATCACCTTCTCTTGCAAAGCACGGCTCTGCTCACCATAATGGCGAGGCATACCGCCACGGGGCTCCTACCCTCTGTCCCACGGCGCAGGAGCGGCTTACCAGGTCTCTCCGTCAGTTTACGGGGTCAAACCCCATCTCAACGAATCTTAGACCCTGAGATTCGCGGTGATAAGTACCCTCGCCCCACAGCGGGTCTGAGGCTTATCGCATATGTTTTTCGTTAATTTTGCAGTAAGGACAGTTACCGCTGTCCGTGGAGCGTTGTTTATGTCCGGCAGTTTGCTCTTTTGTATCTGCCTTGCTTATTTTGTCGCCGCGTACTTCGTTTACGGCGGCTTCTTAAAGCGGGTCTTTCAGATTGATCCGAACCGTCCTACCCCGGCAAACACCCAGTATGACGGTATTGATTACGTGCCTACCCCGCGCATGGTTCTTTTCGGACACCATTTCGCTTCGATAGCAGGCCCGGGCCCCATCGTCGGCCCCATCATGGCCGCTTATTTCGGCTGGCTTCCTGCTTTAATCTGGATTTTAGTGGGCTGCGTCTTCGTGGGCGCTTTCCACGACTTTGCCGCCATGGTGATGTCGGTGCGTAACCGCGGCCGTTCCATCTCCTACATCATGGAACGTCTGATGGGTATCACGGGCCGTCAGCTCTTTCTGCTCTTCTGCATCGCCTGCCTCGTGCTCATCGTGGCGATCTTCACGCTGCTGATTGCCGGCATGTTCGCCGCCGTTCCCGCCGTGGCCACCGCATCCATGGTCTTTATCGCCATGGCCCCGCTCTTTGGCTACGTGACCTTAAAATTTAACGTAAGCTTAAAGAACGCTTCCTTAATCTTCGTGCCGCTCGTCTTCCTCACCGTGCCCTTAGGTAATCTCTTCCCGCTTGATCTCATGGGATCGTTTGGCGTCGACAAGGGAACTGCCACCTATGTGTGGGTAGGGGTTCTGGCTATCTACATCTTCGCCGCCTCGGTGGTGCCGGTGCAGTGGCTTCTGCAGCCGCGTGATTACCTCAATTCCTATCTGCTTTACGGTATGCTCGCGTTAGGCTTTGTCTCCATCCTTGCCTATAATCCCGATATCAAGATGAGTTCCTTTAACGGCTGGGAGGCCATTACCGCTGACGGTAATATGACCGCCATGATCCCTGCCTTATTCATCTTTATCGCCTGCGGTGCCTGCTCCGGCTTCCACGCTCTCGTGGCTTCGGGCACGACTTCAAAGCAGATCCGCTCGGAAAAGGATCTTCTGCCCATCGGTTACGGCGGCATGATCCTTGAGGGTGTCTTGGGCGTGATGGCTCTGGTGGCCGTGATGGCCATGGATCCGGCCGTTTTCATGGAGGCAGGTAAGAATCAGCCCATGGCTTTTGCCGCCGGTATCGCCTCTTTCGCTACGGCCGTCGGAATTTCCGAGGTTTATGCTTCGATCTTCATTTCCCTGGCCATTTCGGCCTTCATGATGACCTCCCTTGATACCGCCACTCGCCTGGGCCGTTTCCTGTGGCAGGAGATCTTCATGCCCCGTCAGTACGTTAAGGACGAGAACTCCGATGAGTTAGTCGAGATTAAGGATAAGGCCCCCTTAGCTCCGTGGCGCAAGGTAATCACCAATCCCTTCCTCGCTGCCTTTATCGTCGTGGGCCTCGCGATGCTGATGGCGATGACCGGCTCTGCCGCCTCCATCTGGCCCATCTTCGGTGCCTCCAATCAGCTGATGGCTGCCCTGACCTTCCTTGCCATTACCCTTTACCTCCTCATGAAGGAGAGCAAGTGGTACATCGCCTTTATCCCCATGGTCTTCATGATGGTCATGAGTCTCTGGGGCGTGGCGCAGGTGGTTTCGCAACAGTGGGGTCAGAACGGAGTGCTGGTTGCCTCCGGTCTCTTCCTCCTTGCCATGGCTGTCCTGATGGTGCTCCTCGGTATCTCCATCATGGCCCATCACTTAAGACTGATGGCCCGCGGTGACTTACGCAAGATGGCCTAAAGACTGCTTTCAGTTGAGAGTGGATGGCGCGGCACCTGCGGGTGCCGCGTCGTTATATGGGGTGAGTCTCCCGATCCGCGGTTGACAGTCAGGGGGTGTCCCTTTACAATGCAGTGCGTCGGTGATTAGCGCAGTCCGGTAGCGCAACTGGTTTGGGACCAGTGGGTCGCAGGTTCGAATCCTGCATCACCGACCAGAGTTTCCCGCGAAAGACCTGTTCCGGTATTTTTCTTCTAAAGTCAGCAACTCCGGCTAATCCCTTTTGTCATCTGTGGCCTACAGTACCTCCAGGATGCTGTCTTATCTTAGGAACAAGGGTAAGTTTGTAGCCAGGCGCAGAGAGGATCTTAAACAGAATGTCTGTCTTAAGGGGTTGCTTTCATTCGTTCCAGCCTTGCTATGGATGATTGCTTAAGCCCTGCTTCCTGAGCCAGTTGTGCCGGTGTTAACCCTTGGGCTTATCCTGCCTCAATCCACTTTCCTATAAGCTCAGTTTCGATGTCGCTTTGTGCACGCAGTGACGGCGGAACATTAGACTTATCCTCAAAATAATCACAGCATTGGGTACCGGCCAGATTCGTGCCTCTTCGCAAAATGTGAGGATAGCACAAAGCAGCGGTGCTTTCCCGCCCGTTCCCCGGGAGGTGAGCAAAAGCAGGCTGATGGGGTAGCAGTGAACACCGTGCATCCGGGGCTTAAGCCTTCAGATCATGTTTTTGACATACTGGAGACTAAAGAGCATCAGGAAGTCACATGAACACAGAATTAGAAAATCTTCTCAGCCATGCCTTTGCAGGGTGCCCCGCTTATGACGACATTAAGTTCCTGGGGGAATGGAACAGCTATAACCTAATTCGCCGAGTTTAATACATACTGCTGAACCTTTTCCGGGAAAACCCTGTAATTTAACGCTCTTTAAATGCTAAATGTGATGGTTTTACTATGCTGCATACTTAAAGTGTAACCGAGGCCGGAGGTATCTGAAGATGCTGTATATTAACGAGGTCAGGGAACTCCCGTCCGGGGAGGACGTTAAACTCTTCTTTGTTCCGTCCAGAAAACAGGGTGAGCACTTCGTGTACCTTACCGGCCCCTCGTGGACGGATGATAACGGGAAGAGGCACAACTCCCGCGAGAGTATCGGCAAGACCGTCACCGTGATAACGGAGTCAGGGGAGAAGAAGACCGTGTTCCATCCCCGTGAGAACTACTTCAGGCTCTTTAAGGAGCCGCTTCCGTCAGGGGCGGTTTTAAGAGGCAGCGGCCGGCCTCCGCTCACTCCTGAGAAGCCTGCTGAGTATGAGAAGGCGGATGAGGGCTCCGTGCTCTCCATGGGCTACGGCATTGCCTTCCATAAGGAGGCCTCGGACACCGGCATCACCTCTGCCCTCACGGAGGCCCTCGGTCCTGACAGGGCCATGCAGGCCCTTGCCGTGGCCTCGTTCTATGCAAG
>DVOQ01000012.1 GCA_018713485.1 Candidatus Avisuccinivibrio pullicola | reverse complement strand
TTTTAGAGAAAGCTTAATGTTATCTCAGGTCAATGAAAGATTGCCTTAAAAAAATTAATTCAGGGGGCGGTTTCTAAAAAGCCGGCAGAGAGGGAGGCTTGCCTCTGCGGCTCACAATTTAGAGGTCTTTTAGGGAGGAGGTGAAAAATTGTGGCTATAATCAGGACCATCAGGCTTGAGACTCCGGGAAAGGCCCGGATAAAGATCGTGCGCTCGGGAGGGCGGTATGCCGGAAAACGCGAAAAACACAGTTAAACCTCTACCTGCCGCAAAGACGGCTCCTAAGACTAAGGCTCCTGAGGCCCGTCCTCAGGCTGGGGCACCTAAAAAAGGCGGTTTAAGCAAGATTTTTGTCGCCATCGTCCTGCTCGTCATTGCGGTCTTATGTTTCGTGCCCTTCTTCTTAAGCTCGGAAACCGAGCCCTCGGTATCGGAGGTGGCGACTACCGCCAGTCTTTCCGGGAGCGAGAGCAGAGAGAGCGGCTCCAATATCGTCATCGACGAGGGGGCGCTGCAAAGACCTGTGCCCCCGGGGATCGATGCGGACACTCCTGAAGCCACGACTTCCAAGTCGGTGGTGATCACGGGCGATGAGCTGTCACGCATTGAGGAGAACTTTTCTAAAAACCCTCCGGTAACGGAGACGCAGAACGCTCCCGCTAAGGCTGAAGCTGCGGGATCTGCCTCCGCTGAATCCCTGGGAACGCTGCAGCGTGCCGACAGCGCGGTGCGCACCGGTTCTGACACGGAGAGTAAGGCGCAGGCTGAACCTGCGCAGAATGCCGCTAAGCCTGTACCGGAACAGGCTAAGGCAGCACCGGAAAAAGCATCTCCTGTAAAGGAGGCAGCACCCGCTCCGGCAAAGGCACCCGTAAAGGAGGAGCCCAGGACTCAGGTGAGAGCGGAGCAGAACGCCCCTCAGGGGCAGGTGCGTACCGGGGATAATTCCTCGCGGCCCTCCACAGAGGTAAAAGCTCCGGCCACGCAGAGGGAGAAGAGCGTCGTCTCTTCGGGAGTGGTGAGAGCTGAGAACGTGCCCTTTACCGGGGAGGCCATCCCCGGCGGTTCTTCTGAAATTGCGCTTAAGAACGCAGCGCATTACACGGTGCAGGTGGTGGCGGGCTCTAACCGCGCCAATATCATCGAGGTGTCGGCGGGCTTAAGCGGACGTTACTGGATTTATGAGACTTTACGCGAGGGAGCTCCGTGGTACGTGCTGATTGTCGGTGAGTATCCTTCCCGTGAGGCGGCTTTGGACGCGGCAAGGCAGTTACCCGCTTATGTTAAGGGCGCAGCTCCCTTTGCCAAGAGTTTTGGCACGGTTAAGCAGGAAATGGCGGCAGTGAACCGCTAAAGAGGGCAGCATGGAAAAACGCTATTCATTCGCAGGCTCGATTCTCTCGGCCGATTTATTACGCTTAGGTGATGACGTGGGAGAGGCCCTCAAGGCCGGTATCGACATCATTCATTTTGATGTCATGGACTATCACTTCGTGCCCAATCTTACCTTTGGCCCGATGTTCTTAAAGGCTCTGCATCAGCGCTATCCGGAGGCGGTCTTTGACGTTCATCTCATGGTTTCTCCCGTCACCGAGGAGATCGTGGACGCCTATGCCGGGGCGGGTGCCGGGATGATCTCCTTCCACCCTGAGGCCTGCGTGCACTGCGATCGCATGTTAAGCCATATCCGGGAGCTCGGGGTGCAGGCCGGTCTGGTCTTAAACCCCGGTACCCCGCCGCAGATGCTGCGCTATCTGTGGGATAAACTTGATTTCGTGCTCGTGATGACGGTAAACCCCGGCTTTGGCGGACAGAAACTCATTCCCGCGGCGCTGCAGAAAGTGGCCGACATCCGCCGCATGGCCGCGGAGGCCAATGTCCGTCCTGCCATCGAGGTGGACGGGGGCGTGGATGCCCAGACCGTGGGACAGTGCGCAAGGGCCGGAGCCAATATCTTCGTGGTGGGATCGGCTTTCTTTGGTAAGGCCGATCGTCCCGCGGCCTTAAGCGCGCTGCTTGCGGGGCTCGTCTCTCCGGTAAAGGAGGCGTAGATGGCGCTGACGCATAAGCCCGCGCTGCTGATCTTTGATCTCGACGGAACGCTCGCGCACACCCTGCCGCAGTTAGGGGCTGCGGTGCAGGCGGTGTGCCGGCGCATGGGCTATGCCGTACCTTCCATGGAGCAGGTGTCCGACTATATCGGCAATGGCATTGGCCTGCTCCTTGCGCGGGCCCTGACCTTAAGGACCGGCGCCGAGGTTACGGACGTTCCCGAGGCGGTGCGCGTTAAGGCCCGTCAGCTCTTTGACGAGGAGTATGGAGCGCATTTAAATGAGAATTTCACCGTCTATCCCGGGGTGAGGGAATGCCTTGAGCTGTGCAGGAGACGCGGCATTAAGACCGCGGTCCTTACGAATAAGGCGCAGAGTTTTGCCGTGCCGCTCCTTAACTTTATGGGCCTTGCCGACTTATTTGACCTCATTTTGGGCGGTGAAGTGCTAAAAGAGCGCAAACCTGATCCCCATCCGGTGTGGTACGTGTGCGAAAAGTTAGGCGTGAAACCTGAGGACGCGTGCATGGTAGGCGACAGCGTCAATGATTTCGCGGCCGGACGCAATGCCGGCACGGGGGTGATCGCCTTTACCTTTGGCTACAACCGCGGGCGTGACGTGAGAGAGTCTCAGCCAGATTACGTCTTTGACAGTTATGCCGCTTTCATCTCTCTGCTACAATCCCTTCCTGAAAATTAACCGAGCTTAAAAAATGCCCGCCTCCTGCGGGCAGTGAGGACTTTATGACAAAAGAGATCGTCTTTTCCGGTATTCAGCCGTCAGGTGAGCTTTCCGTGGGTAATTACATCGGCTCCCTGCGCAACTGGGTGCCGATGCAGGATACGCATGACTGCATTTACTGCGTGGTGGACGAGCATGCCATCACCGTGCGTCAGGATCCGGCGACCTTACGCGACAATACCTTAAATACTCTCGCGATCTTCCTTGCCGCCGGTATCGATCCCGATAAGAGCGTGATCTTCCTGCAATCGCATGTGCCTGAGCATACGCAGTTAGGCTGGGTCTTAAACTGCTACACCCAGGTAGGCGAGCTCTCGCGCATGACGCAGTACAAGGACAAGGCCGCCCGCTATTCCAACAACGTCACGGCCGGTCTTTTCAATTATCCCGTGCTGATGGTGGCGGATATCCTGCTCTATCAGGCCCACAAGGTTCCGGTGGGTGACGATCAGCGCCAGCACATTGAGCTGACCCGCGATATCGCCGAGCGCTTTAACAATCTTTACGGCGAGACCTTCGTCCTGCCCGAGGGCTTCTTCCCCAAGGCCGGTGCCCGCATCATGTCATTGCAGGAACCCACCAAGAAGATGTCCAAGTCCGATGACAATCCCAATAACGTCATCCGCATCCTTGAGGATCCCAAGTCCATCTTAAAGAAATTAAAGCGTGCCGTGACCGACTCGGACAACCCGCCGGTCGTGGCCTATGACTGGGAAAAGAAACCCGGCGTCTCCAATCTCCTGGAGCTCATGTCGGCCGCGACGGGGCAGGACGTGGAGGCTCTTGTGGAGCACTTTAAGGGTCAGATGTACGGTAACTTCAAGAGTGAGGTCGGCGAGGCCGTGGTGGCGATGCTAGAGCCCATTCAGGAACGCTACCGCACCCTGCGCGCTGACGAGACTTACTTAAAGGAAGTCTTTAAGAAGGGAGCTGCCAAGGCTCAGGAACGCGCCCGCGTCACCCTCGATAAGGTCTATGAGAAGATAGGCTTCGTCGCGCCCTTAAGATAGACTTTCCTTCCTTTATGCATGACGGGGCGCCGCCCCGTCATGGTGCGCTGGCGCTTTAAACTGCGGCATTAGGTACAATGCCTGAGTTCTCGTGAGGTGCATCTATGCTTACCGGAATCATCGCCAGTTTACTGGGCGCAATTGGCCAGGCCTTTAACTATGCCGTAACCAAGGACTGCCAGATTAAGTACGGCATCTCCGGCTTTAACCTGCTGGCCGCCACCTTCATCTACATGGCCCTGCTGCTTACCGTGCCCTTAGTGGTCATGGGTTACTGGCGCTACTTTGAGACAGAGCATATTCTCTATCTCATCCGTACTAACGTGCCCTTCCTTTTAGCGCAGTACTTCATGTTCTGCGCGCTGCGCGTCAGCGACGCCTCCATCGTCTCTCCGCTTTTAGCGCTCAAGATCCCCGTTCTGTGCTTTATCTCGCTGCTTATCTGGGGGCAGTCGCTTTCGGTTCAGCAGTACGCGGCGGTGGCCCTGATTATCGGGGTGGCGGTCTGGTTTTCCGCCCTCTCGGGACGCATCCGTCCTAAAGCGCTGATTTTTGTGGTGCTTTCGACCACCTGTTACGTGCTCTCGGATATCGGTATTACCTCCATGGCTAAAACCATACCCGTAAGCTCGGGGATTGAGCAGGTGCTTATTACCACCTGCATCAATTACGTGGCCGCGGGACTATTTTTCGTACCCTTCTGTCCTCTGCGTCATATTAAGCCCGTGGATCTCCTGCACGTGAGTCTGCCCTCGCTTACGTGGATCGCCTCGGCCACACTGTGCGTGGTGGGCTTTAATCTCTCTGGTCTCGTTTCGGGCACCATTTTGCAGTCCCTGCGCGGGGTATTCGGTGTGGTTATCACCTTTATCTTTTATCGCGACGAGATCATGGGCTCCTTAAGTCGCGGCACTTTCTTCACCAAGGTGGCTCTTTCCGTGGCAATGGTGCTGTTCGTGGTACTTTTCTATCTTTAAGAGGACAGACAGAAGGGCAGCTTTCCGGTCCGCTTGGCGGCAAAGTTGAAAAGGCCTGTAAAAAGATCCCAGAGTAATTATTTGATAATAAAGGATTATTTTCAGTATAACCTAAAGTTAGGAAGCAAAGGGGGATCTCTGCACTATAGCGGTGCATTGGCGGGTATAACCTTGAAGTTACGCAGTTGGCGTGTTTTCGAGGAAGTTTACTTATGTCGATGCAGAATTTTGTGCAGCTGACCGGTATGGTCATGGAAGGTACGGTGCGTTCCTATCAGAACAGCCGCGGTAATTACGCTACGGTGTTTAAGGTGCGTACCATGGAGCGCTGGTATGGGCGCGACGGCGGCGGGCGTGAGCATTATGAATATCACAATGTGATCGTGCGTGATTTTGGAGGGCGCAGACTTGCCGCGCTGTGCGCCTCAAAGCTGGCGGGCGGGGAACGGGTACTCGTGGTGGGGGCGCTGCGCACCCGTCTGCGCCGTTCACGCAGTGACAGTCAGGAGTTCACCGAGACGCTGGTGGAGATTGAGGCACAGCAAATTGAGCGTCTGCTCCCGTTAGAGGAGGCGGTGCCGCTGAATGCCGTTACCGTGGATGAGGAGGTACAGTCCGCTCCTGCCGTGTCTCCCGTAGTGATGCCCTATGGAGGCATGTCAGGGGAGCTCTATGCGGCGCAGGGGCAGGGCTTTAAGGAAGGCGCGAGGGTAAGCGGGGAAACCGTATAATCCGCTATGAAAAAAGGAGGCACGGGCCTCCTTTTTGCCGCCTGACGCGGACTTTAGCCAAACAGGGAGGATAAATCCCTTTCGGACTCGATAATGCGGCTTGCCACCGAATCGTAATTGACGTGGTAGGTGCCGTCCTTTAAGGCCTGCCTGATGGTTTCCACCTTTGAGCTGTCCACGCCGTCAGATGCCATAGCCACCGCAGTGGCGCTAGCCAGGGTGCGGGCCGAGGCGGTGAGTTCCACAGAATCTGCGGGGGCGGCAGTAGCGTGGCTGTCGCTACCTGCGGTAGCGTGCGGGCCAGTGGTACGGCTGCTCTTGCCAAGCGCCTCAGGCATAGCCTTGTAGGCATTGGAAGTTAAAATATCGATAGCCATAATGGTTACCCCCGTTAAACTTTTTCTCTCGTAGGTCTTTATTGTAATGCATTTAAAAGAAGCTGTGCTTTTGCCAACCCTTAAAGGGTCTCCTGCTGGCAAAAGCTCAACCTTCCATCTTGCTTAAACTAACGGCGGCATCTCAAAATCCTTGAGCACTTTTTTCAGGACTTTTTTAAGGCCCCGTGAGGACTTTAAAAATGCGCCTGGAAGGTCTGGCGGGGACGCCATGTTCTGCGGGAGAATTTTTCATTATGTCACCACGTAGAA
The DNA here is from genome assembly GCA_018713485.1 of Candidatus Avisuccinivibrio pullicola. Classification (GTDB taxonomy): domain Bacteria; phylum Pseudomonadota; class Gammaproteobacteria; order Enterobacterales; family Succinivibrionaceae; genus Avisuccinivibrio_A; species Avisuccinivibrio_A pullicola. The sequence goes on along the minus strand of DVOQ01000012.1, from coordinate 31,057 downwards.
GACGGAGAAAGATCTGAGGCCGGTTGCGTCGGTAAATTTGTGATCAGGGCGGAAGCTTTGCCTTAATTCCGGCTTAAAAATGCTAAAATACGGGCTCCAAAGTCCGGTGCGCTTCGCGCCCAATGCGTAGGAGATCCTGTAAACATGAATAAAGCCCCTTCTATTGCCGCCTATGATCCCGAGCTCTGGGAAGCCATTGAGCAGGAAAATCAGCGTCAGGAGGATCACATTGAGCTTATCGCCTCTGAGAATTACGCCAGCCGCTGCGTGATGGAGGCTCAGGGTTCACAGCTTACCAATAAGTATGCCGAAGGCTATCCCGGCAAGCGCTATTACGGTGGCTGCGAGTATGTGGACAAGGTGGAGACCCTCGCCATTGAGCGCGCCAAGCAGCTCTTCCATTGCGATTACGCCAACGTGCAGCCGCATGCCGGTTCTCAGGCCAATAACGCCGCCTATATGGCGCTATGCAAGCCCGGTGACACCATCTTAGGTCTGTCCTTATCGAGCGGCGGTCATTTAACGCACGGCTCGACCGTCAATTTCTCGGGTAAGGTCTATCACTCCGTGGGCTATGAGGTCAATGAGTCCGGTGACTTAGACTATGAGGCCATTCGCGCCAAGGCCGAGGAATGCCGTCCGCAGGTTATCGTGGCCGGTTTCTCCGCCTTCTCGGGGATCGTGGACTGGAAGAAGATGCGTGAGATCGCCGACAGCGTCGGTGCCTATCTCATGGTGGACATGGCGCACGTCGCAGGCCTTATTGCCGCGGGCGTGTATCCGAGCCCCATCGATTATGCTCACGTGGTGACCTCCACCACCCATAAGTCCTTAGGCGGTCCGCGTTCGGGCTTTATTCTCTCCAACTGTCACGATGAGGCCCTCTACAAGCGTCTCAATTCCGCGGTCTTCCCCGGCTCCCAGGGCGGCCCCTTAATGCACGTTATTGCCGCCAAGGCCATTGTCTTCAAGGAGGCCATGGAGCCCTGGTACGTTGACTATCAGAAGCAGGTGGTCGCTAACGCCTCGCTGCTGGCCTCCGAGGTCATGAAGCGCGGTTACAAGGTGGTGTCGGGCGGTACCCACAATCACCTCTTCCTCATGGACTTCATCGGCATGGAAATGACCGGCCGTGATGCCGAGACCGCCTTAGGCAAGGCCAATATCACCGTGAACAAGAACTCGGTGCCCGGCGACACCCGTTCGCCTTTCGTGACCTCCGGTCTGCGTGTCGGCACTCCCGCCTGCACCCGCCGCGGTTTCAAGGAGCCCGAGATCATCGAGTTAGCTTCCATCATCTGTGATGTGCTCGATAACTATCAGGACGAGGCAGTGATCGCCAAGTGCCGTGAGCGTGCCATCGCTCTGTGCCGTCGCTTCCCCGTCTACAAGGCCTAATTCAGGTCTCATCAAGGAGGGCGTGCCAGGGGTGTTCCCCGGGCGCGCCCTTCGCGTCTTAAGTGCTGAAGTGAGGTGAGAGGTGAGCCGCTTTTCCTCTGAGGATCAGATTTACATGCGCATGGCGCTGAAGCTGGCCCGTAAGGGTCGCTTCGCGACCTCCCCCAATCCCGCCGTGGGCTGCATCATCGTGCGCGATCACGTGATTATCGGCAGCGGTTTTCATCACCGCGCCGGTGAGGATCACGCCGAGGTTATGGCCTTAAAAAGTGCCGGCTACCGCGTCGAGGGCGCTACCGCCTACGTCACGCTCGAACCCTGTTCCCATTACGGACGCACGCCGCCCTGTGCCCGCTCCCTGGTCAAGGCGGGGATCGCCCGCGTGGTCATGGCCATGACCGATCCCAATCCCAAGGTGTCGGGAAAGGGTATTGCCATCTTAAAGGAAGGCAAGGTGCGCGTGGACTCAGGACTGCTTGCCGATAAGGCCTACAGGCTTAACCGTGCCTTCTTCAAGTCCGTAAGCGGCCAGGGTCCCTATGTGGTGGTCAAGGTGGCCGCGAGCCTTGATGACAAGAGCGCTTTACGCAGCGGGGAGAGTCAGTGGATCACCTCGGCCAAATCGAGGCAGAAGGTGCAGAGTCTCAGGGCCCGCTCTGATGCCATCATCACGGGCGTTAAGACGGTCTTACAGGACAATCCGCGTCTTAATGTGCGCTACGGTGAGCTAAGCGCTAAAATCCGCCGTAACTGTTATCTGTGGGATAAGCAGCCCTTGAAGGTGATTCTCGACAGTCACGGAAAGCTTGTCGGCGCTCTTAAGGACTTTCAGCTCTTCAGTGAGGGCAAAAACCTCCTCTGCGTCGCGGACAGATCCGTCTTTGAAAGAGCCGCTCTCGATCACGGGGTATCCCTTACCGAAGGGCAGTGCCTGATTGCCTTAAATGAGCACGTGGAGCTCAGGTGCTGTGATCCCACACCCGAGGGCCGCGTCAGTCTTGAGGATGTGTTAGAGGAACTCGATAACCGGCAGTGCCGTCAGGTCTTAGTCGAGGCGGGAGCCGCGTTAAGCTCGTCCTTCCTTGACGCAGATCTTGCAGACGAGATGTGGCTTTTCACGGGTCCGCTCCTTTTAGGGGAGGGATCGCGGGAGGCGCTGATGACCGCGGCGCCTGAGAACCTCGATAAGGCGCGGCGCTTTAAGCTGAAGAAGCTGCAGCGTATCGGCGATGACATTCTCGCCCGCTATGCAAGGGAGAAGAACTGATGTTTACCGGAATTGTCGAGGCGGTGGGCACTGTGCTCTCCGTGGAACGCAAGGGTACGGGGGCGGTGATCAGGATCGCGACTCCGGAAAGCTTCAATCTGCAGGGACGCGTCAGGATTGGCGATTCTATCGCCACCAACGGCGTGTGTCTGACGGCGACGGCTCTGCATGACCGTGTCTACAGTGCGGATGCCTCAGTGGAGACCTTATCCTTAACCACTATCGGTACGTGGAAAAACGGGCACAGCGTCAATCTTGAGCTGGCGCTCACTCCCTTAAGTCATTTAGGTGGGCATATCATGCAGGGGCACGTGGACGGCATAGGCGAGATCACGGCCTTAAAGCGCAGCACCACGTCGCTTGATGTCTATATCCGCGCCCCGCGGGAGCTTCTTCCTTATATCGCGCTCAAGGGCTCGATTGCCGTGGACGGTGCGTCGCTTACGGTCAACGGCCTTGAGGACGATGTCTTCAGGCTGACCCTCATTCCGCATACCCAGGCAGAGCTCGCCCTGGATAACTGGCTTGCGGGGGCGAAGGTCAACTTAGAGGTGGACGTGCTCGCCCGCTATTTGGAAAGGCTTATCGAAGGTAAGGCCCTATTAAGGCAGGAGCCGGCAAAAACCTCTGCCGCGCAGGGCTCGGTCAGTTTAGAGACCCTGCTTAAGAACGGTTTCGTATAGTACAATAAGGCACCGTAATCCGTGCCTTAGGAGATTTTATGTCAGTAAATTACATTGAAGGCAAGAGACCCTGCCCCGAAGGCAGGTTCGGCATCGTCGTGTCCCGTTTCAACAGCTTTATCACCGAGCGCCTTTTAGAGGGGGCGCTTGATACCTTAAAGCGGGATGGTGAGGTTAAGGATGAGAACATCACCGTGATCCGGGTACCGGGTGCGCTTGAGATCCCGCTTACCGTGAAGAAGGCAGCCGCGTCAGGCCGTTTTGACGCCATCCTGGCCTTAGGCCTCGTGGAGCGCGGTGCCACGTATCATTTTGAGATCGTCGCCAATGAAAGCGCCAAGGGCATTGCCCTCGTGAGTCTGGAGAGCGGCGTTCCCGTGGCGAACGGCATTTTAACTACCGACACCCTGGAGCAGGCCATTCAGAGAGCCGGTTCCAAGGCCGGTAACAAGGGGTCCGAGGCAGCTTCCTCTGCCCTCGAGATGGTCAACGTTTTAAAAGAGCTCGCTTAATATGGTGGATATGACTGAAGGTGCTGTGAATCCGGCGATGCGCCACAAGGCCCGTCACTTCGCGATGCAGGCCATCTATCAGTGGCAGTTAACCGGTGATTCGGCCGCAGAGATCGAAAGGCAGTTTTTAGAAGATCAGCCCGTGCAGGGAGCCGATCTCGACTATATGCACGATCTCATTTTAGGTACCGTCGCTAACTGCGATACCGTGGACGCTGCCTTCTCTCCCTTCTTAAGCCGTCCTTTAGACGATCTCGATCAGGTGGACAAGGCGATTCTGCGCTTAAGCACCTTTGAGCTCCTTTACCGTCAGGAGATCCCCTTCAGGGTGGTGATCAACGAGTCCATCGTTCTGGCTAAGGAATTTGCCGAGAAGGACAGCCACAAGTTCGTCAACGGCGTTCTGGACAAGGTAGTCCGCTCCATCCGTGAGGAAAAGCAGGCGCAGAACCCGCTTTAACTAATGCCGCGTAATTCCCTTTGCGTGAGCCAGGGGATGAAAGCGGCGGGTGTCGCACATTTTGATCATGTACAATTCTTTCTAAGAATTCAGGAACGGGCTTTTTTGCTCCGGCCTGATGGGGGCATTGTGGACATGCCCGTAAGTGCCCGGTAATGGGTGCTTACTAAAAGTGAGGCACCGTCTTCACTAAACCTCGCACGTAAGTGCGTAGGTAGTTCATACCGGACTTCCAGAGCCTGGCTTTCAGCGCCGTCTGCAGGGCTGCAGGCGGCGTTGTGCTATAGGGGGATCAGAGGCAGGGGCCTTTAAGAGACTCCATAGCGTTCAGGCAGGGCAGGCTTTTTCCTCCGGACAGGTCCTCAGCATGCCCGTAGCTTTGAGGGATAGCCATCTCTAGAGGATCACGGTAACCGCTCCTGCGCCCGTGACGGTACTTAAAATGACCTTGCGGGTCTTTAAGTTGCGTACCCGTACCGTCTCCCCGGCGTTACCGTCTTCAAGAGCCTCGCCGGAGGTCTTTAAGGAGAGGTTGCCGCTTTTGGCCTCAATGAGGACGCGATCGCCCTTGCAGACGGTGCAGAGATTGCTGCCCTGAAAGATTTCACCTTCCCGTACCTCGCGTTTGACGCGGGCGCCGATAAGCGAGTCTATAAGGGAAATGGCTCCCGAGATGGTGCGGCCCTGCTCTAAAAATTCAGAACGGATATCGTTTTCAGAGAGAATGCTGCCGGCGCTAAGATTGCGGGCGGCCACCAGCGTGGCGCGCAGCAGCGTGATACGTACCGGCACGTAGAGGGTAAAGGGTGCTTCGGGGCGGGAGCAGACAATCTTGACCGTGGAGGCGTTTCTGAGCTCGCCGCCGGTGATTTCAGCCGTGAGATACCCCTCGCAGCGCCCGCCGAAGCTGCGCTCGGGATTGACCTTATCCACGCGGATAACGGCTTTTTCGTCTGCAGGGAGGTTCTTAAAATGGGCATTGACGTAGTTGTAGGCCACGCTTTCGTAAAAGCGGGCCTCCTCCTCGGAGGCATACGCTAAAGTGTGAGCTGCGCAACTTAAGAAAAGAAGTGTGAGTGCCGTTAAACTTTTAGAAAAAGCTTGCATCATCCGCTCTCCTTAAGTGAGATTTTGCTTGCGTTTTGGAATGGGGATCGCACTCATTGTACCGCTGCCGCGTGCTAAAATGAAAAGTGCTTTCAGGTAAAAAAGACGTTTCTAAACGAATCTGAGGAGAAAGTTATGGCTTCTGTAATGGACTCGGTAAACCAGCTTACTGAGCTGGTAGGTCAAAACCGCATGGAGCTTCTGCTCTTCAGGTTGTCGGGTTTACGTCAGCGTTACGGTATCAATGTCTTTAAGGTCAAAGAAGTCCTGATTTGCCCCAAGCTTACCGTGATGCCCCGCCTGCATCAGTTCGTGGTGGGTATCGCGCATATCCGCGGCAATACCATTTCGGTCATCGATCTGGCCTACGCCGTAGGCGGCAAGCCCACGACCGATTTTGAGAAAAGCTATATCATTATCGCCGAATACAACCGTTCCACGCACGCGTTCCTCGTTTCGAGCGTGGAGCGTATTCTCAATATGAACTGGGGCAAGATCATGCCTCCGCCCAAGGGGGCAGGTCACAGCAATTACATGACCGCCGTGACCGAGATCGACAATGAGTTAGTGGAAATCCTCGACGTCGAGAAGATCCTGGATGAGATTTCGCCTACCAAGACCGCGGTATCCCAGGAAGTGATGGATAAGGCCGCCCAGGCGGGCAAGAAGTTAGGTGAGCACGTCAAGGTGCTGGTGGCCGATGACTCCAAGGTGGCTATCAAGCAGGTGGAGCGCGCCATGACCGAGATTGGCGTGGATGTGATCAAGGCCAGTGACGGTAAGGAAGCTTACGATATCCTGCGTGAACTGGCGGCTAAGGGCCCCATTCAGCAGTCGGTGGCGCTCGTGATTTCCGACGTGGAAATGCCAGAGATGGATGGCTATACGCTGTGCGCCTCGATCCGCAATGACCCGGCGTTAAAGGATCTCTACGTCATCCTGCATACCTCGCTGTCGGGTGTTTTCAATCAGAACATGGTTTCTAAGGCCGGTGCCAATGACTTTATCCCCAAGTTCAATCCGGATGAGCTGGCTACGGCTGTGGAAAAGGGTATTCATACCCTGGAACAGGGCATTTCGGGTGCGGATTGCATCATGAAAGGCGGTTTTTCCAAATAAAGGCGTCACGGGGAGGTGACTTTCAGACAAAATCCTGAGAGTATTTTGTCTACTTGTGACGCAGCAGGCTTTTTAGCTCTGTTTAAAGGGTTATGATTAGCTAGCCTGTCGTTGCGGTACACCGCGGGTGGGGCGTGCCTTGCGTGCCCCTTGATCGGTCTTGGTAATGATAAAAACGAATACATATGGCAACATCATCGAAGCGAAATGGCGTTAACGCCAACCTTACACAGCCGCTCGGACTGACCCGCAGCGCTAAAGCCACCGGTCCCTCCGCCGTGGCGAGCGTCCTGCAGAAACGTAACACGGGTCCGGCCCGCGCTACCTTTACACCCTCTCAGTATCCGGGGGCTAACAGCCTTGCCATGCAGGCGCAGAAAGCCGGTTATCAGGGGGTGGCGGCCCGTAATCCCGCCGTGGTACCTGCCGCTCAGAGTCAGCTTACCGTGCAGTCGCGGACTGTCTCGGATATGCAGTATCGCCGCTTTGCCGCCTATATTGAGGAAAAGAGCGGTATCGTGTTAGGTGAGAGCAAGCATTATCTCGTGAACAGCCGCCTCTCCTCGCTTCTGCTGCGCTTTGGCGTGCCGAGTGTGGACGATCTCATCACCAAGGCCATGGATCCGGTGCGCTACCGCGATATTTCCGAGGCCGTCATCGACGCCATGACCACCAATGAGACGCTGTGGTTCCGCGATACCTATCCGTATCTGGCCTTAAAGAATCTTATCCTGCCGGATATCGCCCGCCGCGGCCGTCCCTGCCGCATCTGGTCGGCGGCCTGTTCGTCAGGTCAGGAACCGTATTCCATCGCCATGGTGGTACAGGAACAGGCCACCTCGATGGTGCATGTCGATCCCAATACCACGCAGATCGTGGGTACGGATATTTCCCCGGAAATGTTAGAGCGCTGCCGCGCCGGTCTTTACGATAATCATGCCTTAGCCCGCGGTCTCTCGGCCGAGCGTAAGGCGCGTTTCTTTAGACCCACCGAGGATCCCAATCTGATGCGCATTGACGATCGCATCAAGTCCATGGTGTCCTTCAAGCAGATGAACCTCTTAGGCTCATATTCGCTCTTAGGTCACTTTGATGTCATCTTCTGCCGTAACGTCCTCATTTACTTCAATAATGAGGTTAAGTCGCAGATCCTCGAGAAGTTCGCCTTAACCTTAAATCCGGGCGGCTACCTCATTTTAGGCTCCTCCGAGTCGATGTCGGGGCTTACCGATCGTTACGAGATGGTGCGCTGCAATCCGGGACTTGCCTACAGACTCAAGTCCTGATATTCGTTTTCATCCGCTTTCAGGGGAAGGGGAGTCTGTGCTCCCCTTTCTTCTGCGCGTCATTTTTCCGCCGGCGCTCCCGCCTCTAGACGGCTCTCAGGGCCGTAACCGCGCTAAGGGAGGCTGTTTAATCTAAAAAAGTCTTAGCTTTCAAACCCTTAGTTGAACTGGCACGCTTTTTGTAGGTAAGAGAGCAGTTAATGAGGATTGCACTATGGCTTTGACATTCAATCAGGTGTTCGGCATTCATCAGCACACCATGCGTATCCGCAATGACCGTGCCGAGGTCATCGCCGGTAATTTAGCTAACGCCGACACCCCGGGTTTCAAGGCCCGCGGTCTGGATTTCAACGCCGCCCTCATTGAGCAGGCGCATTTGAAGACCGTGGACAGCAATCCGCCGATGGCCAAGACTAACGTCCGGCATCTTGACTTAGGCGATCTGCCCCGTGATCCCGAACTGCTGCTGAAATACCGTCTGCCCTATCAGGCAGATACGGGCAACGGCAACACCGTGGAAGTGTCCACCGAGCGCATGAATTACATGACCAACAATATTGAATACAGGGCCACCTTGCAGTTTTTAAACGGCAGGATCTCCAAACTGATGTCGGCCTTACAGTCGGGTGCCAATTAAGGGAGGTTAAGATGAGCGTCTTTCGTATTTTAGATATCGCCGGTACCGCCATGAATGCGCAGTCGGTACGCCTGAATGCCACGGCCTCGAACCTCGCGAATGCCGAAAGCGTCAGTTCCTCGGTGGAAACCACGTACAAGGCCCGCCGTCCGCTCTTTTCCGCGGCTATGGATGAGGCTCTTGAATATCAGAAGAATACCGGAGAGAGAGCCGATCCCGTCACGGGCGAGCCCTATGGTATCGGTGTCTCCTTAATGGGGGTTATTGAGTCCGACGCCCCCGCCATTGTCGAATACTGTCCCGATCATCCCCTGGCCGATGAGAATGGCTATATTTACCGTCCCAACGTCAATCCCGTCGAGGAAATGGCGGACATGATTTCTGCGAGCCGCTCCTATCAGACCGCAGTGCAGGTAGCCGATGCCGCCAAGGACATGCTCAATCAGACCCTGCGTTTAGGTCAGAACTCCTAACTGAATCACGCAGGGGGAAGAGGGAGCGCAAAGGCTCCCTTTTTTACGTTCAGCTGTTTTCAGAATTGAAATCAACGTGGGCAATTTTTGTGATCAATGTCAAAGTCTCACGAGCGAAACACTGTCCGTTGGGAAAAACTGTGGAAAAACGCAAACTAGGTGGGGAAAGCGCTTAAATACAGGCTTTGCACCGTCGTGGGCAAAAGGTCTTTAAATATAAAATTGATTATTATCAATAAGTTAACTTAAAACCCTGACGGAATGCACCTTGGCGGTGCGATCGATCACAAAAACCTACGTACCGCTCTGCGGGGAACGGTGATATAGCTCTGAATATCTCACTGAATTGAAAGGTAAATTTACTAAGGGGAGAGCATTTTTCCTATAAATATGCCCTCTGGAGCGACGCTGACTTTTTATGCGTGCTCCAAACGCGGATGTGACTTACAAAACAGAAAATAACAGCCATGACTGTGGGAAAAGTGTGGGATGTGGGAAAAGATGTGGGATGTTCCCTAAATGGTGGGGTGTTGCGGTGAGGAAAAGTAAGCCTTAAGTGAACGGACACGCCGGAGAGTGTGGGAAGAGAGGGGATTTGCGGATGTGGGAAGTGAGACTGAAAGACACCGAGGCCGGCGCTGGCCGGCCTTCGCGGGAATTAAGGGGGATTTAGCCCAGCGAGGTATCGAGGAGCATCATGGTGAGAAAGCCTGCCATGACGGAGAGAGTGCCTAAGTCGCTGTGCTCGCCTAAATGCGCCTCGGGAATGAGTTCCTCCACTACCACGTACAGCATGGCACCGGCGGCGAAGGCTAAAAGCCACGGCATAAGTCCGGTGATCGAGGAGGCGATGAGTACCACGGTAAGGGCGGCTAAGGGTTCCATCAGCCCCGAGAAAGCTCCCATGAGGAAAGCGCGGCGGCGCGTCGTGCCCGAGGCGTACATGGGCAGCGTGACGGCCGTGCCCTCGGGAATGTTCTGTATGCCCATGCCCAGGGCTAAGGCCACGGCCGCCGAAAAGGCCTCGGGACTTCCCGTGGCGGCTGCGGCAAAGGCGATACCCACCGCCATGCCCTCGGGAATATTGTGAATGGTGACGGCTAAAAAGAGCAGACTGTCCTTCTTCATGTGCACCTGCGGGCCTTCGGCCTCCCTGGCGCCCACGTGCAGGTGGGGCAGGAGATTGTCAAGGGCAATGAGAAAAGCCACACCGAGGCAGAAGCCTAAGGGCACGGGATAGGCAAGAGGTAAGCCGAGGCTTTCGGCCTCATCAAGGGCCGGAATGAGCAAGGACCATACCGCAGCGGCAATCATGATCCCCGCGGCAAAACCTAAGGAAAGTTTCGTAAAAAGCGCTGAGGGAGCCTTTCTGAAAAAGAAGACCGTAGCGGCACCTAAGGCCGTCATGGCAAAGGTAAAGAGCGTACCTAAAGCGGCATAGAGCATGGGATCGGGCGTGGACATAAAGGCTCCTTTACAGATATCCCTCTCATTGTGGTAATTAGTTTCAAAAGGTCAATGTGATATGGTCTGCAAAACTGACAAAAGCTTGCAGTTAAGACAAATTCTCATTTAGCTCCGATTTACAATCTGACTTAGCTACAATGCAAACCGTCGGGAGCACAGTGAACTCCCCCAGGATTTTAAAAACTATCAGGAGTATACCTATGTCTTTAATCAACAAGGAAGTGGCGGATTTCAAGGTTCAGGCTTATCAGAACGATGCTTTCCGTGAGGTCACCAAGGCTGACATCATGGGCAAGTGGTCCGTGTTCTTCTTCTATCCGGCCGACTTCACCTTCGTCTGCCCGACCGAGTTAAAGGATCTGGCCGATAAGTACGAGGAATTCAAGAAGATCGGCTGCGAGATTTACTCCGTGTCCTGCGACACTCACTTCATCCACAAGGCCTGGCACGACGCCTCCGATACCATTAAGCACATTCAGTACCCGATGTTAGCTGATCCCAATCACCGCTTAAGCCGTGATTTCCAGGTGCTCATCGAGGAAGACGGCTTATCCGAGCGCGGCACCTTCGTGGTCAACCCCGATGGCAAGATTGTCGCCTACGAAGTGGTGGCCGGCAATATCGGCCGTAACGCCGACGAGCTGCTGCGCCGCGTGCAGGCTTTACAGTTCGTGCGTGAGCACGGCGATCAGGTCTGCCCCGCCAAGTGGCAGCCCAACGCCGCTACCTTAAAGCCCGGTCTTGACTTAGTGGGTAAGCTCTAATTGAGGTTTCCCCTCTTAGAACATCATTAACGCAGGGCCTCCACGCTAAGGCGCGGAGGCCCTGTGCGTTTACGTCTTTCGTTGATTTAAAGATATAAGGACAGTTATGAGCAATCAGGAACTTTACGATGCCATTATCGTGGGCGGCGGACCGTCTGGTCTCACCGCGGCTCTGTATTTAGCCCGCGCCCGCTACCGCGTGCTCGTTATCGAAAAGGATCGCTTCGGCGGTCAGATCACCATCACCCATGAAGTGGTCAATTACCCCGGCGTGGAGAAAACCTCGGGTGAGGCCTTAACTGAGACCATGCGCCGTCAGGCCCAGAATTTCGGGGCCGAGTTTCTGCTGTCCGAGGTCACGGATGTCAGTCTTGAAGGCGATATCAAGAGCGTGACCACTTCCCGCGGCGTGCTGCGCGCCTTTGCGGTGATGATTGCCACCGGTGCCAATCCGCGCAAGGTGGGCTTTGAGGGGGAAAACGAGTTCCGCGGCCGCGGCGTTGCCTACTGCGCCACCTGTGACGGTGAGTTCTTCACGGGTAAGGAACTGCTCGTTATCGGCGGCGGCTATGCCTCAGCCGAGGAGGCGATGTTTTTAACCCGCTACGCCTCTAAGGTGACCATTCTGGTGCGTAAGGATTCCTTCTCCTGCGCCCGCTCCATCGCCGAGGAGGTGATGAATCATCCTAAGATCAAGGTGCTCTTTAACCACGAGCTTAAGTCCGTGACCGGTACCGATATGGGGATCACCAGGGCCGTGATCTTCAACAATCAGAGCGGGGAGAGCTTTGAGTACACCGCTGAAGGCGGGGATACCTTCGGTGTCTTCGTCTTCGCAGGCTACGTGCCCAATACCTCCTTAGTGAAGGACAAGGTGGCGCTGAACGAAGGCGGCTATATCATCACTAATCCCGATATGCTCACCAGTGTGCCGGGGGTCTTTGCAGGCGGCGATGTCTGTATCAAGAGTCTGCGTCAGGTGGTGACCGCCACCGCCGACGGTGCTCTGGCGGCCTGTGCCATGGAAAAGGTCGCCGCGCAGATGCACGATAAGACCGGTTTAGTGCCCGAGGTGCCCAATGCCGTGCGCAAGGCCCCTGAGGAATCCCGTGCCTCCTTAGCCCCGCAGGCCGAAAGCGGCTCTTTCGTGTCTGAGGACATGATCCCGCAGTTAAACGCCGTCTTTGAGCGCATGGCAGATAAGCTCATCTTAGAGGTTACCCCGGATGGCAAGGACAAGGGTAAGGAGCTCATGAGCGCCATGCAGGAATTAGCCGCCCTTACCGATAAGCTCACGGTTAAGGAAGGCAGTGAGAGTGAGCATCTGCCGGTGGTACGCCTCTTAAAGGCGGACGGTTCCTACACGGGACTGGCCTTCCACGGGGTGCCGGGCGGCCACGAGTTCACCTCCTTTGTGTTAGGTCTCTATAATGCCGCAGGTCCCGGTCAGCAGGTGGAAGAGGCTGATTTAACCCGCATTCAGGGGCTCACCAAAGACGTGAAGCTGCAGCTGCTCATCTCGCTGTCCTGCACCATGTGTCCTGATCTGGTAGTGGCCGCGCAGCGGATCGCCTCGTTAAATCCGCACGTGACGGCCGAGGTTTACGACGTCAATCTCTATCCGGAACTGAGGACGCAGTACAAGGTGATGTCGGTGCCCTGCCTCGTTACAAACGGTGAGGATGTCTCCTTTGGCAGAAAGAAGCTCTCCGAGCTTTTAGATCACATCGTGAAAGTCGTGGGCTAGAGCGCCCTTAAAGCCCTCTTCTAAACCCGCACGCCGTGCCTTACGTCGTGCGGGTTTTCCTTTATTTAAGCGTGTTCCTGCGCTAAAATGACCCGCTGTTAATTTGGTTTTCAAGCGTTATTTAACGTCTGCGCCGGCGAAGGGTTCACAGCCTTACCGGAATACTAAGTGGAAAAACACATGGATACTTTAGACGAGGCCAGAGTCAGCGGTATTGCCGCCGCCAGGGCCGCTTCAAGCCTGCAGGAATTAGACGCCGTGCGCGTCACCTATATGGGCAAGAAAGGTCTCTTTACCTCCTTAATGAAGGATTTAGCCAAACTTCCGCCTGAAGAAAAGCCGAAGATGGGCGCGCTTATCAACGCGGCCCGTAAGGAAGTTGTGGATGCCATCGAGGAGCGTAAGGCCGCTATCGAAAAGGCGGAGCTCGACGCCCGTCTTGCTTCCGAGCGCGTGGATATCACGCTGCCAGGGCGTAACCGCCGTCAGGGTAATATCCACCCTGTGACGCGTACCATTGAGCGCATTCAGGATCTTTTCGGGGCCATGGGCTTTACCTCGGTGGGCGGTCCCGAGATCGAGGACGACTATCACAATTTTGACGCTCTCAACTTACCGCCCAATCATCCTGCCCGTGAAGGTCACGATACCTTTATGCTGCAAAATGGCCTCCTGCTGCGCTCCCAGACCTCCTCGGTGCAGATCCGCACCATGGAAAAGCAGAAGCCTCCGGTACGTATCATCGCTCCCGGGCGCGTTTACCGTAATGATTACGACATGACCCATACCCCGATGTTCCATCAGGTCGAGGGCCTCATGGTGGAGGAAAACATTTCCTTTGCCAATTTAAAGGGCGTGTTATACGAGTTCCTGCATAACTTCTTTGAAGAGGAGTTAGAGGTGCGTTTCCGTCCTTCCTACTTCCCCTTTACCGAGCCGTCCGCCGAAGTGGACGTCAAGCGCAGGGGCGGCAAGTGGTTAGAGGTGTTAGGCTGCGGTTCCGTGCACCCCAACGTGTTACGCAACGTGGGGATCGATCCCGAGAAATACACCGGCTTTGCCTTTGGCATGGGCGTGGAGCGTTTAACCATGCTCCGCTACGGGGTTAACGACTTAAGAGCCTTCTTTGAAAACGATCTGCGCTTCTTAAAGCAGTTTGCGTAGGCAAGGTTCAGGAATTCAAGCTAAAAGGCTAAGAAGATGAAATTCAATAAGAAATGGGTCGATGAGTGGGTGCCCAATACCCTGACTTCCGATGAGCTTTCCGATCTCATCACCATGGCCGGTCTGGAAGTGGATACCGTAACTCCCGTCTGCGGAGAGTTCGACGGTGTCGTGGTGGCCGAAGTCTTAAAGTGCTGGAATCATCCCGATTCCGATCACCTGCACGTTACCGAGGTTAACGCCGGTGACGGTAATACCTATCAGATTGTCTGCGGTGCCCCCAATTGCCGTGCCGGCCTTAAGGTGGCCTTATCCAAGGTGGGAGCCCATCTGCCCGGTATCACCATCAAGCCCGCCAGATTACGTGGCGTGGACTCCCAGGGCATGCTCTGCTCCTATAAGGAATTAGGCATGGCCGAGGAATCGGACGGCATCATTGAGCTGCCCGCTGACGCTCCCGTGGGTATGGATCTGCATGAATACCTGCATTTAGATGACCGTACCATTGACATCGATCTCACCACCAACCGTCCCGACTGCCTCGGCGTGCGCGGTATTGCCCGTGAAGTGGGCGTGTTAATCCGCGGCGCGTTCCGCGAGATGGAGATCCCCTCCGTGCCCGTGACGCTTGAGGACAGCGTGCCTGTCGAGGTGGAGAATCCCGCCGCCTGCCCGCGCTATATCTGCCGCGTGGTGAAGGGCGTCGATCAGAGCGCTAAGAGCCCCGTGTGGATGACCGAGAGATTACGCCGCTGCGGCGTGCGCTCCGTTTCCCCCATCGTGGATGTCACCAATTACGTGATGCTGGAGTTAGGCCAGCCGCTGCACTCCTTTGACTTAAGCGCCGTTAAGGAAAAGATCGTGGTGCGTAACGCCCGTGAAGGCGAAAAGCTCACGGTGCTCTCGGGTGAGGAGCTGACCTTAAAGGACAATACCCTCATCATCGCCGATGCGGAAAAGGCCTTAGGTCTGGCCGGCATTTTTGGCGGCTTAAGCTCGGGGATTTCCGATAAGACCGTGGACGTGCTCTTTGAGGCGGCTTTCTTCTCCCCCGATGCCATCAAGGGCCGTGCCCGTCAGTACGGTTTAGCCACCGACGCCTCGCACCGTTTCGAGCGCGGCGTGGATCCGCAGTTACAGCGCCTCGCCATTGAGCGCGCCACGGAACTGCTGTTACAGATTGGCGGCGGTAAGGCCGGTCCCTTAGTGGAGGATGTCACCGGGGATAAGTTACCTTCCCGTCAGCGCGTGACCCTGCGCGTGCCGCGTCTGGAGAAGGTCTTAGGCGTGGCCGTGCCCTACGGGGAGTGCTTTGCCATCTTAGAGCGTTTGGGCATGCAGCCTGAGCGCACCTCGGAGAGCGAGATCACCGCCATGGCCCCCTCCTTCCGCTTCGATATCGCCATCGAAGAAGATCTCATTGAGGAAATCGGGCGCATTTACGGCTACAACAACATTCCCAACGTAGCTCCCGTCTCGACCCTGACCATGGGGCAGATGCGCGAGGAGGAAGTAGGGGAGAGAGCCTTACGCTCCGTGCTCGTAAGCCTGGGCTATAACGAGGCCATCACTTATTCCTTTACGGATCCGAAACTCCTGACGGCGTTAAGCGCTCCCGCCCCCATTATGCTCACCGCTCCCATTTCCGTGGAAATGTCGGCGATGCGCACCACCATGACGGCGGGTCTCATTAATGCCGCGCTGCATAATTTAAACCGTCAGCAGAAGCGTCTGCGCCTCTTTGAAATGGGTCTCGTCTATATTCAGGATGAGAGCGCCGAGTTCGGCGTGCGCCAGGAAGAGCGCCTTGCCGGTATCCTCACCGGTGACTGCGAGGACGAGTCGTGGGCCCAGCCTGCCCGCCACGTCGATTTCTTTGACGTCAAGGGCGATGTCGAGGAATTAATTTCCCGTACCGCTAAGGCCGGTAAGTTTACCTTTGTGCCGACCACCACCGCTTACCTGCACCCGGGGCAGGGCGCAGATCTCCTCTTTGAGGGTAAGAAGGTGGGCTGCCTTGGCATGCTGCATCCCTCCGTGCAGAAGGCCGTGGGCTTAAAGCAGAACGTGGCCGTTTTTGAAATTAATTTAAGCGCCCTTGCCGAGCGCAGCGTACCGGTCTACGCTCCCATCTCGAAGTTCCCCTCCATCCGCCGCGACTTTGCCTTCGTGGTGGATAAGGACGTGAGCTCCGCCAGAGTCGTGGAGGCGGTTAAGGAAGCTGCAGGACCGCTCCTAACTGAGGTACGCGTCTTTGACGTGTTCTCGGGTGAGTCCTTAGGCGACAAGGTCAGCCTTGCCGTGAGTGCCACTTTACAGGACGTGGAGCGCACGCTTGAAGACGCCGACATTGAAGCCATCTCGGAGAAGATTGTCGCGGGGGTCTGCGCTTCCTGCAACGCTACCTTACGTGCCTGATCCTGAGGCATAAGGAGTGACCATGAGTTCAGATGTAAAGGGGAGGGGGGAACCCTCCCTTGAAGAGAATCTAAACACTCTTGAATCTCTCGTGAAAAAGCTCGAAAAAGGCGATCTGCCCTTAGATGAGGCCATTGAGGCCTATGCCGAGGGCATGGCGCTGTCAGCGCGCTGCCGCGAGAGACTGGATGCCATGACCGCGAAGGTGGCCGCGATTGCCGCCGACGCCAGGAAAAATACGGAGCGGGAGTGATGGACAGGGATTTAAGCGCTTTAAAGAACACGGCTAAGGATGTGCAGAACCGCGTCAACGCCTTTATGGGCAGGCGCCTTGACGCCATGGATGACGTGGTGCCGTCCTTTAAGGATGCGCTGCGCCATGCCCTGCTCCTGGGCGGCAAGCGCTCGCGCCCTTTACTCGTCTATGTCACGGGGCGGGCGTTAGGCGCTGAGGACGCCGCGCTTGACTACGCGGCCGCGGGCGTGGAGTGCATTCACGCCTACTCCCTCGTGCACGATGACATGCCCGAGATGGACAATGACGCGCTGCGCCGCGGACAGCCTACCGTGCATAAGAAGTACGGCCAGGCCACCGCCTTATTAGTCGGGGATACCCTGCAGGCCCTGGCCTTTGAGTTTTTAAGCTCTCCTGCAAGCGGTATTAAGCCTGAGAACGCCTTAGAGCTCTGCTCCGTTCTCGCCCGCGGTGCCGGCTATGACGGCATGTGCGGCGGTCAGGCCATGGATCTTTACTATGAGGGTAAGGACATCACCCTGGATACCCTGCGGGAGCTGCACCGGCGCAAGACGGGGGCGCTCATCAGGGCGGCCGTGCAGTTAGGCTATACCGTGGCAGGTCTTGAGGATCCGAGGCTCTGTGCGGCCTTAGATGACTATGCCGCCGATGTGGGACTGGCCTTTCAGGTTTGGGATGACGTACTTGACGTCATCGGGGATACTGCGGTATTAGGTAAGAACGCGGGAGCGGATATCGCCCTGCATAAGAGCACGTACCCCGCCTTAATGGGCCTTGAAAAGGCTCAGGAACTGGCCCTTGCCGCCCGCGACCGGGCTGTCGCACGTTTAGGCGACATCCCCTTCGATCTGTCCTTATTAGAGGATTTTGCCTTTTTCACTGTGAGCCGTGACCATTGAGTAATCTAGCTACGCCCCTCCTCGATACCATCCACGATGCCAGGGATGTGAGGACATTAAGAAAACGGCAGTTACCGCAGCTGTGTGCTGAGGTGCGCCAGTGCTTTATCGACACCGTAAGTAAAACCGCGGGGCATTTAGCTTCGGGTTTAGGGGTCGTGGAGCTGACCGTGGCTTTGCATTACGTTTACGATACCCCTAAAGATACCGTGATCTGGGACGTGGGCCATCAGGCCTATCCGCACAAGATTCTGACGGGACACCGTAAAGAACTTGCCACCATTCGGCAAAAAGGCGGTCTGCATGCCTTTATCTGGCGTAATGAGACCCCGTATGACGTCCTGTCCACGGGACATGCCTCCACCTCGGTAGGCTCGGCCCTGGGGCTGGCTCTGGCCCGCCGTGCCCATCACGATCCTGCCCGCGTCGTGGCGGTGATAGGTGACGGCTCGCTCACGGGCGGCATGGCCCTGGAGGCGCTCAATCACGCCGGATCCTTTGATGATCTCAATCTCCTCGTCATTCTCAACGACAATGAGATGAGTATTTCCGAGAACGTGGGCTCCCTCGCTCAGGGACTGTCGCATCTGCTTTCCAATCCCCATTACGCCAAGATGGTCGAGGGGGGCAAGAAGGTTCTCGAAAAACTGCCGGCGGTGCGCGAGTTTGCCCTGCGCGCCCAGGAACACGTCAAGGGGATGGTCATGCCCGGTACCCTCTTTGAGGAACTGGGCTTTAACTATATCGGCCCCATTGACGGTCATGACGTGGTGCGCCTCGTGTCCATCCTGCGCAACGTGCGGGACATGAAGGGTCTGCAGTTCCTGCACGTGGTGACGAAAAAAGGTAAGGGTTATGCCCCGGCGGAGAACGATCCTGTCTGCTATCACGGCGTACCGGCCTTTGATCCGGCCACGGGCATTCATCCCACGCCCCGTCCTGCCGATCTTTCCTTCTCAGCACGCTTTGGCAAATGGCTGTGCGACAGGGCCCAAACCGATGCCGATCTGGTCGGGATCACGCCCGCCATGCGCGTGGGCTCGGCGATGGAAGAGTTCTCAGAACAGTTCCCCTCGCAGTTTTATGACGTGGGAATTGCCGAGCAGCACGCCTTAGTGCTCGCCTCGGGACTGGCCGCGGGAGGACAGCACCCCGTGGTGGCTATCTATTCCTCGTTTTTACAGCGTGCCTATGACTCGGTCATTCATGACGTGGCAGTCCAGGATCTGCCCATCGTGCTGGCCATCGACCGCGCCGGCGTGGTCGGACCTGACGGTCCCACACATCAGGGAGCCTTTGATATCGCCTATCTGCGCTGCGTGCCCAATTTAACCGTGTTAGCTCCCGCCGATCTGCCCGAGCTCTACCGGATGCTCAATACCGCTTATGCCTTAGGGCATCCCTGCGCGGTGCGCTATCCGCGTACCACGGGCCTTAAGGCCGGGGAAAGCGTAAGCCTTGAGGATAAGGCGGAACTTAAGTCCCGTACCCTCGTAAAAGGCTCCGGTGTGGCCGTGGTCACGGTGGGACCGCTTTGTTATGAGATCATGGATTACTGCACTGAGCAGGGCTATACCCTCATTGATCTGCGCGTCATTAAACCCCTTGACGAGGCGGCTTTAAAGGAGCTCGTTAAGGAGCACTCTCTCATCGTGACCATGGAAGAGGGAGTGCGCGAGGGCGGGATCGGAGAGGAGATCGCGGCGCTGTTAAGTCCCTGTCAGGTGCGCGTGGAAAACATCGGTCTTCCCGATCGCTTCTTAATGGAAGGGAGCCGCAAGGAAATCCTCGAGGAATGCGGCGTAAGCCTCGCGGGGCTGAAAGCGCGTCTTGAGGAGTGCCTCCATGGCTGACACTCCCGTCACGGGGCCCTGGTACCGCGAGATCTTCTCGCGCCGCATGGGCCTGTGCCTCGTGACCGGTTTTTCCTCAGGACTGCCGCTTTACGTCCTGTTAAGCCTGCTTAACGCCTATCTGAGGGCCGAAGGTCTTAATTTAAGCGTGATCGGGGCGCTTTCGCTCATCATGTTTCCCTATACATGGAAATTTCTCTGGGCCCCCGTTATCGATCGCTACCGCGTGCTGCGCTTTGCCCGCCGTAAGGGCTGGATCGTCCTCACGCAGCTTATTCTCATGGTGAGTATCGCCGCTCTCGGCCTTTTTAATCCTCTAAGCTCCATCGGAGTTATCACGGTTCTCGCTTTCATCACGGCGCTGGCTTCCGCCACTCAGGATATCGCCATCGACGCACTGCGCCGCGAGATGCTGCCTGATCGCGAGTTAGGACTTGGCAATTCGCTGTTCGTTAACGCCTACCGCGTGGCAAGCCTCATTCCCGGTGGTCTCTCCTTAATTCTGGCCGACTATTTCCCGTGGTCCACGGTGTTTTTAATCACCGCCTTAAGCCTGTTGCCTGGCTTTCTCATCACCCTCATCATGCATGAAAAGCCCGCCCTTTCAGTGCCCCGCACCCTTAAAGAGGCGGTAGTGGAGCCTTTTCACGAGTTTTTAAGCCGCAATGGCGTCAGAGCCGCCCTGCTTACCGTGCTCTTTGTCTTTTTATATAAGCTCGGCGATTCCATGGCCACGGCTCTGGCTACTCCCTTTTATATCGACATGGGCTATTCCTTAACCGAGATAGGGATTGTGGCCAAGAACGTGGGACTCTGGTCCATGGTCTTAGGCGGGCTCGCTGGCGGCGTGCTCATGCTTAAAATCGGCATCAATCAGGCCCTGTGGTATTTCGGGGTCGGGCAGGTGGTCACTATCTTGGGTTTCTGGCTCCTTGCCCACGAGGGAGTTAACGGCACCCCGCATATTCTCTTTTTAGCTCTCGTCATCGGCGCCGAGGCCCTGGGCGCGGGACTGGGTACCGCCGCTTTCGTGGCCTTTATCGCCCGCGAGACCTCTCCTGCCTTCACCGCCACGCAGTTTGCGCTTCTGACCTCCTTTTCAGCCGTGCCGCGCACCTTCTGCAACGCCACCACGGGCTTTTTAGTGGAAGCTCTAGGCTGGGAAAATTTCTTTTTACTCTGCACCGCCCTGGCGTTGCCCGGCATGTTCCTGCTGTTTAAGGTGGCCCCCTTCTTTTCCCGCTCTTCCGACGGAACTGTGTAAACGGTTACGGAAAAGGGCGCCTTACGTCGCGATCATTGTCAAATCAGGCCCTGCGCTCTTCTTTCCTTTCGACAGAGCTCACACTTATAGGGGCATCGCGTTTTTCTTTTTATGCTAAAATTTATCAGTTGTAGCCTGTCCTTTTTTCAAAAAGGAACCGTCCCTGTTGCCTTATCCGAGGTCCATTTCAGGGATGATCAGGCCCTGGTTGTGGAGTTAGTACCTCCAGAAGTTATTAATTTGGAACCGCCTATGATTAACATCAAAAAAGGATTGGATCTGCCTCTAAGCGGTCAGCCGCAGCAGACCATCAGCGCCGGTCCCGAGGTTAAGCACGTAGCTCTCATCAGCTCCGACTATCCCGGGCTCCGTCCGTCGATGGCTGTTGAAGTCGGCCAGACCGTGAAAAAGGGACAGATGCTGTTCGAGGATAAGAAAACCCCTGGAACACGTTTCACCGCTCCTGCCGCCGGTACCGTGGTTGCCATTAACCGTGGCGAGCGTCGCGCCTTCCAGTCTGTCGTCATTGAAGTGGATCCCAAGGGAGCTGCCGTTGAGTTCAAGAAGACTCCGGCTGACAAGCTCCTGTCCCTCGATTCTAAGGAGGTCATCGATCTCTTAGTCGAGTCGGGCATGTGGACCGCTTTCCGTACCCGCCCCTTTGACAAAGTTCCGCAGTTAGGCACGCTGCCGCACTCCATCTTTGTCACCGCCATCGACACCAATCCGTTAGCTCCTGATCCCAAGGTGATCATCGATGCTGAGGCCGATGCTTTTGCCAACGGCCTGAAGGTGTTAAGCCGTATCGGCGATTTCAAGGTGCACGTGTGCAAGGGCGAGGAATCGCTTCCCCGCTGTTCCGCCCCCAACGTGGATGAGCAGACCTTCGTAGGTCCCCATCCGGCTGGCCTTGCCGGCACCCACATCCACTTCGTCGATCCCGTTTCCGAGACCAAGACGGTGTGGCACATCGGCTATCAGGAAGTGATTGCCATCGGCCATCTCTTCACCGAGGGCCGTTACTACAATGAGCGCGTTATCGCCATTGGCGGCCCGAACGCCAAGGAGCCCCGCCTCATTAAGACCTTACAGGGCGCTTCGGTCAGCGAGCTTACCCGGGGTGAGATCGTCGAGTCCGAGCGCGGAGTGCGTGTCATCGCCGGCTCCGTACTGTGGGGCAACAAGGCAGTAGGTCCCTTCGCTTATCTGGGCAGGTTCCACCTGGAGGTGTCCCTCATCGAGGAAGGCACCATGAACGACTTCCTGCTTAAGAGCTGGCTGGGCCCCGGCTTCAAGCGCCACTCCGTGTCCCGCGCTTATGCCTCGGCTTTCTTCAAGCCCGCAAGCTATATCATCAACACCGCGTTAAACGGCGGTTCCCGTCCCATGGTGCCTATCGGGCTCTATGAGAAGGTCATGCCGCTGGACGTCGAGCCCACCATGCTCCTGCGTGCCGTGGAAATCAACGACGTTGATCAGGCCAAGCTGTTAGGTGTCCTGGAACTGGCTGAAGAGGATCTCGCCTTATGCACCTATGTGTGCCCGGGCAAGACCGATTACGGTGCCTTAATCCGCAGATGCCTGACCAAGATCGAGGTGGAGGGTTAACGCATGTTATTGGCTTTATTCAAGAAAATCGCCCCGATGTTTGAGAAGGACGGCATCCTTCAGGTGCTCTATCCTCTCTACGAAGGTACCTTTACCCTGTTCTTCTCTTCAGGCAAGGTTACCCAGGGCCGTACTCATGTGCGCGACTTCATCGACTTAAAGCGCATCATGATTATCGTCTGCATTGCTGCCATTCCCACCATGCTCTGGGGCTGGTACAACGTGGGCGAGCAGACCGTCATGGCTATCGCCGCCATGCCCAACGCCGCGGAAATCGCGGATACTTCCTACCGCCTCTTCAGCTACGATTACCACTTTGCCTTAGTGCAGCTCTTAGGTGGCTCGTTAGGTGCTGACGCCGGACTTTACTCGAAGTTCTTAATCGGCGCGGTGCACTTCTTCCCCATCTATATCGTGGTCTTCGTGGTCGGCGCTTTCTGGGAAGTGCTGTTCTGCGTGGTGCGTCATCATGAGATTAACGAAGGCTTCTTCGTCACCTCGTTCCTGTTTGCCTTAATCGTGCCCCCGTCACTTCCCCTGTGGCAGGCCGCTTTAGGTATCAGCTTCGGCGTGCTCATTGCCAAGGAGCTCTTCGGCGGCACCGGCCGTAATTTCATGAACCCGGCTTTAGCAGGCCGTGCCTTCCTGTTCTTCGCTTATCCTGCCAACATCTCCGGTACCAACTGCTGGGTTCCGGTAGACGGCTTCTCGGGTGCCACCCCCTTAGCCCAGTGGGCTGAAGGCGGTGAGAGCGCTCTCGTGAACATGGCGGGCGAGAAGATCACCTGGATGGACGCCTTCTTAGGTAATATCCCCGGTTGTATCGGCGAGGGTTCGACCCTGATGATTCTGGTGGGCGCAGCTATCCTGCTCATCACCGGTATCGCCTCGTGGCGCGTCATGGCCGGCATTCTCATCGGTGCTTTCGTCACTTCATCCCTGTTCAACACCATCGGTTCCGAGACTAACCTGCTGCTCTCCATGCCGATCCTGTGGCACGTGGTCTTAGGCGGCTTCGCCTTTGGTACCGTGTTCATGGCGACCGATCCCGTGTCCTCGGCTTTCACGAGCAAGGGCAAGTGGGCCTACGGTGCGCTCATCGGTGTCATGGTGGTGCTGATCCGCGTTGTTAATCCGGCTTACCCCGAGGGCATGATGTTAGCCATCCTCTTTGCTAACTGCTGTGCTCCGCTGTTCGATTACCTGACTACACAGCGCAACATCAAGAGGAGACTTGGCCGTGCTTAACTTAAAGCAGTACAAAGATTCCGTTGTCGGAACTTTCGTCATTATCATTGCCTTCTGCCTGGTGTGCTCCGTGCTGGTGTCCAGTGCCGTCGTGGCCTTAGGACCCTTCAAGGAGGCCGCATTAGCCAATGACAGACAGGTCAGCATCTTAAGGGTTTCCGGCATTGACGCCGGAGAGGCGGTCGCCCAGACCTATGCCGATCACATCGAGGCTCAGCTCATTGATGTAGAGACCGGATTACTCGTGCCCGAGATGCAGGATCAGGCTGACGGTTACAACTTCCAGTCCTTAAGCCGCAAGCCCGATACTTCCGTCGCCATTCCCCCTGAGGAAGACGTCGCCGGTATCAGGATGCGCGCCAAGTACATGCCCGTGTACTTTGTCAAGGATGATGAGGGAACTGTGACCCGTATCATTCTGCCCTTCTACGGAGCCGCTCTGTGGTCTACCGCTTATGGCTACGTGGCCTTAAGCACCGACGGTAACACCATCCTGGGTCTTACCTTCTACAGCCACGGTGAGACCCCCGGCTTAGGCGGTGAAATTGACAATCCGCGCTGGCAGGCCTTATGGGTGGACAAGAAGTTTGATAACGAGAACGGCGAGTACGCTTTCGTCATCAAGAAGAATGCCGCTAAGGAAGGTGATGCCGCCTCCTATGAAGTGGACAGCCTCTCCGGTGCCACTTTAACGACCCGCGGTATCGACAACGCTGCCCGTTACTGGTTCGGTAACGCCTACAAGCCGTTCCTTGAGAATGTTCGCAAGGGGGAGATCATTAAATGAGTGAAGCAAAGGTTCCAACCTGGAAGGAAGCCCTCCTCGATCCGCTGATCAATAACAACCCGATCATGATCCAGGTGCTGGGCATCTGTTCCACGCTTGCCGTGACTTCAAGCATGAAGACGGCTTTCGTCATGGGTATTTCCGTGACGGCGGTGACCGCGATCTCGAATTACTTCGTGTCGCTGACCCGCAATTACATTCCGAGCTCGGTACGTATTATCGCCCAGATGACGATTATCGCCTCGCTCGTGATTCTGGTGGATCAGCTCTTAAAGGCCTTCGCCTACGATCTGTCCAAGCAGCTGTCCGTGTACGTGGGCCTGATTATCACGAACTGCATCGTGATGGGCCGTACCGAGGGTTTCGCCCTTAAGTATCCGGCTGTGCCTTCGTTCTTTGACGGTTTAGGTAACGGTCTTGGCTACTCAGGTGTACTGTGCATTATTGCCACCTTCCGTGAAATCTTCGGCTCAGGTTCGTGGTTCGGTATCACCCTCCTCGAGACCGTGAACAACGGCGGCTGGTACGTACCCTGCGGTCTGCTGGTGATGCCGCCCTGCGGCTTCTTCTTCGTCGGATTACTCATCTGGCTCGTTAAGACCTTTAGAAAGGATCTGGTCGATGCTCCCGAGTATGAGACCCACAGGGAGGATTACTAATCATGTTAGAGCATTACCTCTCACTCTTTATTAAGAGTATCTTCATCGAGAACATGGCGTTAGCCTTCTTCCTCGGTATGTGTACCTTCCTCGCCGTGTCGAAGAAGGTGACCACTTCCGCAGGTTTAGGTGCCGCCGTGATCATGGTGCAGATTATCGCCGTGCCGGTGAACAATCTCATCAACACTTATGTGCTGATGCCCGATGCCTTAATTCCGGGACTTGATCTGTCGTTCCTCTCCTTCATCACCTACATCGGTGTGATCGCGGCCATCGTGCAGATCCTCGAGATGTTCCTCGACAAGTACGTGCCTTCACTGTACAGCGCGTTAGGTATCTTCCTGCCGCTTATCACCGTAAACTGCGTGATTTTCGCCGGTGTTTCCTTCATGGTGCAGCGCGAATACAATTTCGCAGAGTCGGTGGTCTACGGCTTAGGCTCCGGTATCTCGTGGGCTCTGGCTATCATTCTCTTAGCCGCTATCCGTGAGAGACTTAAGTACTCCGATGCTCCGGCCGGTTTACGCGGTCTGGGCCTCACCTTCATCACCTCGGGACTGATGGCCATCGGCTTCATGTCCTTCTCAGGCATTCAGCTCTAAGGAGGTAACATGTTTACAATCGTGTCCGGTGTGGTCATGTTCGTGGTCATCATCGCCGTCCTGGTGGCGTTGATCCTGGGTGCCAAGCGTTTCCTTGTGCAGTCCGGTGACATCACCATCGGGGTGAACGGTGATCCGAGCCTCGCTCTGACCTGCCCTGCCGGCAACAAGCTTTTAAATAACCTTTCTGACAAGGGCGTGTTCGTGTCCTCCGCCTGCGGCGGTCGCGGTGCCTGCGGTCAGTGCAAGGTTAAAGTCGTCAAGGGCGGCGGCGACGTGTTGCCCATCGAATATTCGCACTTCACCAAGCGTCAGATCCGTGAAGGCTGGCGTTTAGCCTGC
This sequence comes from Candidatus Avisuccinivibrio pullicola, assembly GCA_018713485.1. Lineage (GTDB taxonomy): Bacteria > Pseudomonadota > Gammaproteobacteria > Enterobacterales > Succinivibrionaceae > Avisuccinivibrio_A > Avisuccinivibrio_A pullicola. Next base: position 5,037 of record DVOQ01000012.1, on the reverse strand, counting down.
CAGGTGACGGTGAAGAACGACATCGAGATCGAGGTCCCGGCCGAGGTCTTCGGCGTCAAGAAGTGGGAGTGCACCGTCGAGAGCAACAACAACGTGGCCACCTTCATTAAGGAGCTGCGTCTGCGCGTGCCCGAGGGTGAGGAAGTGCCGTTCCGCGCCGGTGGCTACATTCAGATTGAATGCCCGCCGCACACCGTGTACTACAAGGATTTTGACATTCCGAAGGAGTACCGCGGTGACTGGGAGCGCTTTGGCTTGTTCGATCTCGTGTCCAAGGTGGACACGCCGACCCTGCGTGCTTACTCCATGGCCAACTATCCGGACGAAAAGGGCCTCATCATGCTCAACGTCCGTATCGCCACTCCGCCGCTTAAGATGCTGCACGACGTGCCGCCCGGGATTATGTCCTCCTATATCTGGAGCTTAAAGCCCGGTGATAAGGTCACCATTTCCGGTCCCTTCGGCGAGTTCTTCGCCCGTGAGACCAATAATGAGATGGTGTTCATCGGCGGTGGTGCCGGTATGGCCCCGATGCGTTCGCACATCTTCGATCAGTTAAAGAGACTGAAGACCAACCGCCGCATCTCCTTCTGGTACGGTGCCCGTTCCTTAAGAGAGGCCTTTTATGTGGAGGAGTTCGATCAGCTCGCCAAGGAGCACCCGAACTTCACGTGGCATCTGGCCCTCTCCGATCCGTTACCCGAGGATCACTGGACCGGCTTAACCGGCTTTATTGCCAACGTGCTCTATGAGCAGTACCTCAAGAACCACAAGAGTCCCGAGGACTGCGAGTTCTACATGTGCGGCCCGCCCATGATGACCAAGAGCGCCGTGGACATGCTCCACTCCTTAGGCGTCGAGGACGAGAACATCCTCTTCGACAACTTCGGCGGTTAATAAAGCGCTTAGAACCCCCGCAGCCGCGGGGGTTTCTCATATCTGTAAGTGTGTAAGTGCCGTGGTGCACTCCCTCTCCCTTTCCTCTTCTGCTCCGGACGCTTTCTTAGCGATGTGAAATTTAGTTGCATCAGTAAGCACATCCTGCGCTTTGGGGTATGATGGGCGCTAAAGGTGGCTTATGAAAAAAGCGCTTACGATGGCAGTGCTGGCCTTTGCGCCGGCCGTGGTGAATGGAGCCTCCCTGTGGGAGGCCGGACGGCTCGATTACGTGGACGGATCGGCCGAAGTGGCGGCTTTTGTCAACGCGCCGGCGGGCACGCAGCTGCAGACCGTACTCTGCGCGCGCCGCGATCCCGAGGTGTTTCGCGTCACCCTGCTTCTGCCTAAGTCTCATCCCTCTACGCAGGTTTTTGAGGTTTCCATTGCCTCAGATGGCGTGGTATCAAGTGCCTACGCCGAGCTCAGCGGTAATGCCCTTGAGTTTCAGCTCGACTCACGGGTGGTTCTGAGCATGGTGGCAAGTCCCACCCTGTCGCTTACCTTTAAGCCTGAAGACGCGGCCCTGTTACAGTTGCCACAGACGCTGGAGATCCCCATGACGGGGGCCGATCTTATCCTGCGCACGGTGGCTTCCGAATGTACGGCCCTGTCTTTAAACGAGAATTTTAATTGCCGCAAATCCCTGGTAGCCTCTTTGCTGTGGCCGCCTGCGGGATTTGCTAAGGACAGGGCCTCAGAGATCGATGCCCTGTGTACCGAAGGCAGCGCTGCCCCTTACCGTTTCTCTCTCAATGACGGCTGCAAAATTGCGCTCGATCGTTTTTTTGCCCATCAGGGGGTAGGGCCTTTATCCTTTATTGACGAGCTGATGCACCGCGAGGACGGGCCCTTTCAGCGTTATGTCTCGCTGTGGAACGACTCCCTGAGGCAAATGGCCTCGGGACCGGTGGGACTTTCCGCCTGGGCGGAGGACAGGGAGTGGTACTTAATGCTCTATTCCCTCGCCGGAAAACGGTCTGTGCAGGACTTCCCTGAAAGCTATGGACGCATTCTTCATCATGCAGCCGATCCCACGACCTTTATTTACGATATTGAAAACCGCTATGAGCTGGAGAGCCTGAAATACACCGCGGTGCTGATGCGCCGTCACCGGGGACAGCTCAACGTCATGGCAGCCCTTGAAGACGCGCTCAAGGCGTGGGCGGAGTTTTACCGTGAGTTCTCCTATCTGCTGCCCGAGACGCGTCAGGCGCAGGCCTTACGCGTCATTGCCTATAGACAGATGCTGCTTAGGATCTGGCAGATGGCCGGAAGACCGGCCGCTCTGGACTACCGGTCCGAAAACGCCTTCCGTCAGGGGACGGGGGGCAGAAGGCTTACGGAAGAACCCCTTGAGAGACAGTGCTCTCTCTTTGAGGGGGCAAGGCGTGATGAGTTCTTTTACCCTTCGGAGGAATGCCGGCGCGGTATTGAGGCCGGTTTACATCACATGGGACTTATCAACGAGCATTATGCGGCCATGGTGGATGCCTACAGGGCCTTCAGTAGCGCCTGGAGCACCTCCCCCTTTGCTGACGGGGAGACCGAAGCACAGTCTTCCCTCCCTGAAGGTCTGTCTCTGCCCTTACTTACTCTGATGCGCATTTACGGCTTTGGCGATTACTTTTTAATGCGCTCCTGTATCTCCACCAAGGATGGCGATATCTGCGCCTTAGAGTCACGGCGCGCCCATCTTGAGCTTAATCACGAATATCACAATAAGCTGGCCTCCGTACAGGCAGTATCCCGTGAGGACGGCAGGACGCTGACGGCTTTGCAGGAGCTCTACCGCGCCTATGAAACCGCCTTAGGGCAGTATCTGCATCATGAGGTGATGGAGCGGGGTTTGCCGTACTGGAGAGCGGAACTCGTGTCGGGCATTGCCGCGCAGCTGCAGACCGACAGGCTTATTGCCGCGCCGTATCGTGAGGAGATGCCGGATGTCAGTTTAGGCAGTGAGGATGATTTTGAAGAGGGCGCTTTCGATCCGCACAGCGAGATCGTGGAGCGGGAAAACCCGCTGCCGCTGCCCCATGGCCCCGTAGGAACTTCCGCTTCGGGGCTAAGCGGTGGCGATGACGTAAAAACAGGCGCAGATCCCCAGAGAGCCGAGGGTGAGTAACAGCACGTGGAGCACGGCACGCTGATAGCTCACGGCAAGGCAGAAGAAGATGCCGGCGAAGATTACGCAGCAGGTGGCCATGATGCCGGTGGGGAACAGAAAAATCAGAGTGCTGAGCACGACGGTCAGCAGTACACAGGAAACGGCCACGTGGACGCGCTTTTTGGCACGCAGCGTCTCAGGAGACAGATTAGCTTTTTGCATAAGCCCTCACTTCATTTTCCTAAAGTCTAGCAGAGCGTGGAAGAAATGTCACAGGAGGCGGTTCTGTGCCCTGTCATAGCGCCAAAAAGGCCGGGATCGGGGCACAAAAACGCCCTCTTTCATGCTAAAATGAGCCGCCCTTATCAGGGCAAGGTATTTAACGTAATTTTGAAAACACACACTGTTCGTAACGCTCTCCCCGGGTGCCGTAAGGTCAGGGATCGCGGAACAGTGGAGGCATAACCCATAACCGAGGTATTTAAATGTCTACCATCACCATGCGTGACATGCTCCAGGCCGGTGTGCATTTCGGCCATCAGACCCGTTACTGGAACCCCAAGATGAAGCCCTTCATTTTCGGCTCCCGCAATGGCGTGCACATCATCAACCTTGAGAAGACCGTGCAGTGCTACGATGAGGCGCTTAACTTCTTAAGCTCCACCGTCGCTCACAAGGGCAAGATCCTGTTTGTCGGCACCAAGCGCGCCGCCTGCGACAAGATTGGTCCTGCCGCCAAGGAATGTGGTCAGTACTACGTTGATCACAGATGGTTAGGTGGCATGCTCACCAACTGGAAGACCGTGCGTCAGTCCATCAAGCGCTTAAAGGAGCTTGAGGTGCAGTCCACCGACGGCACTTTCGAGAAGCTCACCAAGAAGGAAGCGCTGCTGCGCACCCGCGAGCTCGATAAGCTCAACCGCTCTTTAGGCGGTATCAAGGACATGGGCGGCTTACCCGATGCCCTGTTCGTGATTGACGCCGAGGTCGAGCACATTGCCATTAAGGAAGCCAACAACTTAGGCATTCCCGTAGTGGCCGTGGTGGATACCAATTCCAACCCCGATGGCGTGAGCTACATCATCCCCGGTAATGACGACGCCATCCGTGCCGTCGATCTTTACTTAAAGGGCGTGGTGGAGACCATTAACGCCGCCCGCGCCGAGCTCACCCGCGCTGAGGTGGAGCAGGTCATGAATGACGGTGCCGAGGCTCCCGCTGAGGCCGCCCCGGCTGAAGAGAGCGCCCCTGAGGCCGCTCCCGCTGATGCCCAGTAATTCAGGCGTCAGGGTTGTCAGGGAGGGACGCAAGTCCCTCCGTCATCCGTTTTTAGCAAGGCCGGACCTTTGTTCCGGCTTTTTTGAAATTAATCTTGAGGAAAGAAAAAATGGCTAACGTAACCGCTGCCATGGTTAAAGAGCTGCGTGATATCACCGGTGCCGGCATGATGGACTGCAAGAAAGCCCTTGTGGCCGCCGACGGCGATTTACAGAAGGCAATCGACGAGATGAGAAAGAGCGGTGCTCTCAAGGCTGCCAAGAAGGCAACCCGTACCGCCGCCGAAGGCATCATCGCCATGGCCCGCGAAGGCAACAAGGTGGTGTTAGTCGAGGTCAACTCCGAGACCGATTTCGCCGCCAAGAACCAGGAGTTCGTGGATTTCGCCAACAAGGTGGCCGAGATCGCCTTAAAGTGCGGTGCCACTGACGTCGACACCCTCAAGGCCGCTGATTTCGGCGGACAGACCGTGGGCGATGCCTTAACCGCCTTAGTCGCCAAGATCGGTGAGAACCTCAACATCCGCCGCGTGCGCGAGGTCGAGGGTGATGTGTTAGGCGTGTATGTGCACTCCAACCGCCGTATCGGCGTCGTGGTCGTCTTAGAGGGCGGCGACGAGGAGACCGCCAAGAACGTCGCCATGCACGTCTGCGCCTCCAAGCCTGATTTCGTGCACCCCGAGGACGTTTCCGCCGAGGCCGTGGAGCATGAGCGCC
>DVOQ01000084.1 GCA_018713485.1 Candidatus Avisuccinivibrio pullicola | reverse complement strand
CTTACACTACCACGTTTTCGCCTCAGTGTTCTGCCACCTGAGAAACTTTATCATTAAGGCGGGGCCGCTTCATCCGCGCAGCTAAAGCTACGCGGTTTTCGCGGCCATTTTTTCATGAAAGCACCTACACCGCTGTATTTATGCGTGACGCGTAACTATGCGCAGCATGTTTTATGCTGTAAAAATCTTCTTTAAGATCATGCAGCTAATCTCTGAACCGTTATTTCAGCGCAGCTTTACGTTTACGCCTGATTTGCCCTGACGGTTCGATTTTCGCATTGATCTTTCCGGTAGCCTCTTCTTTCACAACCAGCGTTCCTTCGAGCTCTATACCCTGAACTTTAGTGAGATCGGAGGCTGCTTTCTTAAATTTTTCCACGCGGTATTCGGTCAGTATGGTACTGGGACTGTTTTTAAATTCAGTACCGTCCCGGATCATGGCATAAATAATCCTCAGCAGATTATGAGCCAGTGCCACTGTGGCCTTACGCTTACCGCGCCGCTCCTTAAGTTTCTGAGCCTTATCTGCCAGAAAGCAGTTTTTGGTTCTGGCACAGGCATGCGCAGCTTCAGGCAGGATACCTCTGACATACTTATTGCCCTTAGCGCACTTACCGGAATAGCGCTTACCGGCTGATTCCGAATTTCCGGGGCATATTCCTGCCCATGAACACAGCCGTTTAGCACTGCGGAACTTTGAAACATCACTGCCGGGTTCACAGATGAGACCCACTGCTGACATTTCGCTGATCCCGGGAATGCTCTGCAGCCGCTTAAACAAAGCAGGATCGGTCTTTAAGACCAGATTTCTCAAATATGTGTACTGCTGTTTAAAACTTTTTTCCGGGGACTCAATAATATGAAGCAGCTAGTTAATGGCCGGCCATACCGGGCTTTCGCGATCGCACTGTAAAGCTTCGGAAATTTCCTCCGGTGTACGTTTAAGATGAAACCCGGCACAGCTCTTAGCAATCAGCGCAGACAGAGCATCGCCGGTAATGCCCTCTGCCAGAGCGGTAATGATGGCCGTTGCGGCTCTGCCCCGTATATTGCTGAATACGGTCGAAGCCTTTGCGCCGACCGGGCAGAGCAGTTTGTGCAGCTGATTAACGGAACGCTGTTTCTGACGCTTTGTATTCTGCATCGCCCTTAAACACAGCCGGTATTCCCTGTACTGTTTAGCAGGGACAAAAGAAGCCCTGTATCTGCCGCTGCGGCCTAATTCAGTCAGACGCATGGCATCGGTATAGTCTGTTTTTCTGCCACGCGCCGCCTCACCTCCCCGGCGTTAAGCACAATTAACTGCGACTGCCTAAAGCTCGCGTTCTCCAGCGCTCATATAACGGCAGCCAGTAAATTCCGGTAGATTCCATAACTATGACGTCCGGGGAAAGAGTCCTGCACTGCTCTGCTGCCTGCTGCAGTGCAGTACGCGTGCCGCTGCAGATAAAATCGCGCTGCTCTAGCTGAGAAGAGTCCAGCCCACATTTCCGGTAGCAGAACACAAATTTATCTAAATGAACATCAACACCTACCGCAGAAGCGTTAGTTGCATAAAAAATTGCAGTTCCGGACTTTCCCGGGGATTTTGCTGTAAAATCAGACACAGGCAACATTCCTCCAAAATCTGCAGAAAGATTTTGGAGAATCAGGCCAGCTGAATTAGCAGTTGCTATTACAGTATAAAACATAAAGTTTTATCTGCCTTTTTTCATGCGGAGTTATGCAGGGCAACTGACATACTCCGGGTCGTTGTACGCAGCACTGATTCGTCCTGGTTTCTATACGGGGTCGAACCTCAAAAATGAAGCAGGATCCATGCTGGCCGACACTCCTCTTCAAATATAGCAGAATGCTGTAAATCACTTGATAAACCGAAACTTTTTCTCAAGATAACGCAATCTTAAATCACTGAAAAACGATCCTTTCATTAGGTCGTTGTGAAAGATCGCGCCTCTCATGAAGTTTCTATAAAGAGAGCCCCCGAGGGCAGGGATTTGACGCTCTTAAAGTTAAGCGCCACGGGAGATAACTCCGGGGAAGTCCCTCAAAGACGCCCTGCTCGCCGCTACGCCCGTCGATACCGGGTCCCATGAGCAGTGTCACCTCATCTAAAAGTCCCGCCTTAAGGAAGGCGCCGTTGATGATGGGGCCTCCTACCACGGCCATGCGCTCTACCTTAAACTCACGGAAAAGGACAGCGCTCGCGGCTTTAAAATCGCACTGCGTCTCACCGGCGACGATATACGAGGCGTGCAGGCCCCTGAGGTACTCCAGATACGCTGTGCTGGCCCTACGGCTGGTGATGACAAGAAGAGGACGGCTTTCAGCGCTCTGATCGGGCCATAAGAGCTGCCCGCGGCTGTCCACGATCACGTTATAGCCCGCGGCACTGGCCTCTTTGTAAAAGCAGTCCCTGCCTGCGCGAGTGCTCTGCGCGTTCTTAAAGGTGCCATGCAGCACAAGCTCAAGCTCAGCGGTATGACGTCCGCTTACCGTGGTGGGTGGTTAAGGGCCTCCAGGGTAGTGTAATAATCGTCAACGCCTCTGAGTTTGGCGGTCATGGCGCAGTCAATGCGTCCGTCAATGGAAGTCATCATATGGCAGATAATGTATGGACGGTTCATGGTGTTATTCCTCTGCTTAAGTGAACGGCACTAAGTGTACGCCATGGGGAAGAGCTTTGAGGGGGCTTTGCAGAAAGTGGCACTTATGGAGAGAAATATGGCAGTGAACGGCAACTCAGGCCCCCCTTTGCAAAGTCTCAGCGACTTAGGAGAAAAGCTTACAGGGAGTAACAGAAAATGGGGTGCCCGGAAAAGAAAAAAACCGCATCTGCGGCCTTTGGAAAAGAGATTGTTTGCTAAAAAATTGAGATCGTTTGGCTCCTCCTACTGGACTCGAACCAGCGACATACGGATTAACAGTCCGCCGTTCTACCGACTGAACTAAGGAGGAACACAAAGTTAGTGTTTCAGGTTTGTCTGAAAACGGGGCACATTTTACAGAGCACCCCTGAGGGTGTCAACACTTTTTTTTAACGAAACACGGGATTTTCTGCCTAAGCCCGTGCGTCCGCGTTGCGGATACCGGTCTTCAGAAGGCGGTTTTCCGTTAGAGAGCTGCCCTGCAGAGTAAGGATCTTCCTTAGAGCGCGGCGGCTTTCAGAAAGGCGATCACCATGACGGTAAAGGCCGCACCGGCAAGACACAGCAGCGCTGCCGGCTCACCTCCCGTCAGGCATGGCTCCGGGGGCGCCGCTTCCGGTCCATATCGCGCAGACGGTGCCAGGGGGGCAGGGTTTTCATGATCTGCACCTGCACCACGCAACCTTGGATCATGAAGCGCGTGGTGGCGATGGAGGGGAGAGGTTTAGAAAACCGTCACTGGCCTTAAGCGTGAAGGACCATTCCCCTCAGGAATACCTGCAGACAGAACATATGAGAGGGGCAGATGATGCTTCTTGCCTGTGGTCGTCCTTTGGCCGGCTCATGGCGTGCAGCCGAAGCTTTGAGAAGAGTGAGTATGGCTGAGAAATCAGAATTTAGAAACCGCGATGCCTTTCCGGTAGTCTCTGCTTTAAAAAGAAAAGAGAGAGAATTAAGTGGCTCCTCCTACTGGACTCGAACCAGCGACATACGGATTAACAGTCCGCCGTTCTACCGACTGAACTAAGGAGGAACACCTTTTAACAGCGCCTCGTTGCGAGGCGGTGCGTATGATAAGGATTTAGCGTCAGGCTGTCAATACTTTTTTGAAAAAAGTACCGGAGCCCTAAGGCAAGCCGCTTAAGGCGTAAAGCATCCTTACAAAGTAAGGTCAGTTGTGCGTGAGAGAGGAGTTTGCGTTACAGGGGCATAAGTCAGGCTTAGGGGCAGACATTATCCTGATAATGAAGACGGCTGTGACGACAGTAGGGTTTAAGGAGATGAAAAAGCAGCTGGAGACAGAAGGTGAGTGGCTCCTCCTACTGGACTCGAACCAGCGACATACGGATTAACAGTCCGCCGTTCTACCGACTGAACTAAGGAGGAACACTTTTTTAACAGCGCTTCGTTCTGAAGCGGTGCATAATGTAGCGGTTTTGCTGAAACCTGTCAACGTCTTTTTTAACAAAAAGCGTGTGATTTTAAATATCTTGTTGATTTAAAAGATAAAAATATAGTAAAAATTTTGTGAAAAAGACTGCTGCCTCGCAGTGTCTCAGCGGAGAATAGACATCCACAAATACGTGTCAGGAAATAAAATGCTTAATTTTGTCTAAAAACGGCACCTCACGGAACGCATTCGCTGTATGCAGGAGAAGGCCATGGACCTGTGCGTAAACGGCAGGCTTAAACACAATACCGCTCCGGGGTGTGACTTACGGGATTAACTTTAAAGACCGGGAAATAGAGACTTAAAAGACATAAACCCCGATACACGATATATCCCATGGAACATAAGATTTAGAGATTTAGGAGGAAACATGCCATGGAGCCGCATGCACGATTGCTCGTACATACGTCAACCGGATATACCGCTTTGGCGTACCGAAATCTATGTCTGAGGTTATTATGCGCAATGCAGGTTGCAAGTGCAAGCGCTAAATATAAAAAAGCGTGGCAGATATCAAAAATGTCTTCACAAAAGAAGGCCTTAGAGTGGTGACAGCGGCAGGTAAACGGCTTAAGATGAAGCCAGGAGAAAGACTCAGTCGCTAAGAGGAGAGAGCTTATGCACAAGGTAACTATCCGCAGGGCACAGCGTGAAGATGTGCCGAAGATCCTTGAGTTTATCCGCGCCCTCGCGGCCTATGAGCACCTTGAGAACGAGGTGACGGCAGATGAGAAACTGCTTGAGGAGTGGCTGTTTGACAAAAACAGGGCCGAGGTGGTGTTTGCCTGTACCGAGGACGGGACGGAAGCGGGCTTTGCGCTTTACTTCCATAATTTCTCGACCTTTTTAGGCAAGGCGGGGATTTATTTGGAAGATCTCTTCGTGAAGCCTGAGTACCGCAGACGCGGTTACGGCAAGGCCTTACTTTCCTACCTGGCGAAGCTTACCGTGGAAAGAGGCTGCGGACGTCTTGAGTGGTCCTGCCTTGACTGGAATCAGAGCGCCATTGATTTCTATCACGCCTGGGGAGCGGTGACCATGGATGACTGGACCACCTTCCGCATGTCCGGTGAGACGCTTAAGCGTATGGCAGGGTAGGTAAGAGCATGGCAATCAGGCAGGGTTTTGAGTTAAAGAGCGACTTTTCCCCCGCAGGCGATCAGGTGGAGGCCATTGAGGCTCTGGTCAGAGGCGTTGAGGCCGGGGATAAGGCGCAGACGCTCCTGGGCGTTACGGGATCGGGCAAGACCTTTACCATGGCGAACGTCATAGCGAAGCTCAACCGTCCCACCATGATCCTTTCGCATAACAAGACCCTCGCCGCGCAGCTGTACGGTGAGATGCGGGAGTTTTTCCCGCGTAACGCCGTGGAGTATTTCGTCTCCTACTACGATTACTATCAGCCGGAGGCTTACGTGGCGGCTACCGATACCTTTATCGAAAAGGACGCCAAGGTCAATGAGCATATCGATCAGATGCGCCTCTCGGCGACCAAGGCGCTCATGGAAAGGCGCGACGTCATCATCGTGTGCACGGTGTCGGCCATCTATGGTCTTGGTGAACCTGAAACCTACTTAAAAATGATGCTCCATATCTCCAGAGGCGAGTTCATCTCGCAGCGGGAGATCATCGAGCGTCTCGCGACCCTGCAGTACACGCGCAATGACGTGGGTTTCTGCCGCTCCACCTTCCGCGTGCGCGGGGATGTCATTGACATTTACCCCGCCGAGTCGGAGGGTTACGCCATCCGTGTGGAGCTTTTTGACGACGAGATCGAGCGCATCACGCGCTTTGATCCGCTGACAGGCGACGTGGAACAGGAACTGCCACGGGTGACCATCTTTCCCAAGACCCATTACGTGACCCCGAAGGAGATCCTTAAAAACGCGGTCGAGGAAATCAAAGTGGAGCTTAAGGATCGCTGTCAGTATTTCCTTGACAACATGAAGCTTTTAGAGGAGCAGCGGCTCAGGGAGCGTACCACTTACGACGTGGAGATGATCAATGAAATCGGCTACTGCTCGGGAATTGAGAATTACTCGCGCTATCTTACGGGCCGTAAGGAAGGCGAGCCTCCGCCCTGCCTCTTTGACTATCTGCCCAAAGACGGGCTTCTCATCATCGATGAGTCGCATGTAACCGTACCGCAGGTGGGGGCGATGTACAGAGGCGATCACTCGCGCAAGGAAAATCTCGTCAATTTCGGCTTCCGCCTGCCCTCGGCCTTTGACAACCGCCCGCTTAAATTCGAGGAGTTCGTGAAGCTGCAGCCGCAGACTATTTACGTCTCGGCCACTCCGGCTCAGTATGAGCTCGATCTTTCCGCGCAGGTTGTTGAGCAGCTCATCCGCCCGACGGGACTTTTAGATCCGGAAATTGAGGTGCGTCCCGTGGCCTCGCAGGTTGACGATCTGATGTCGGAGATCCGCGAGCGTGCCGCAAAGGGCGAGCGCGTCCTCGTGACGACGCTCACCAAGAAGATGGCGGAGGAGCTGACGGCCTATTACGCCGAGCACGGGATCCGCGTGCGCTATCTGCACTCGGATATCGATACCGTGGAGCGCATGGAGATCATCCGCGATCTGCGCTTGGGCGAGTTTGACGTTCTCGTGGGCATTAACCTCCTGAGAGAGGGCCTCGATATGCCCGAGGTTTCCTTAGTGGCGATCCTCGACGCGGACAAGGAAGGCTTCCTGCGCTCGACGCGCTCGCTCATTCAGACCGTGGGCCGCGCCGCCCGCAACGTGCACGGCAAGGCCATTTTCTATGCCGATCACATGACTGATTCCATGCGCGAGACCATCACCGAGACGGCGCGCCGCCGCTCTAAGCAGGAGGCCTACAATAAAGAGCACGGCATTACGCCTAAACAGATCGAAAAGAAGGTCGTGGACGTGATGCAGGTGGCCATCACGGATACCGAGGTCTTCAAACCGCCCGTCGAGGAGCGTGAGATGCCCATCCCCAGAAAGCTGTGGGAGTCAAGACGGGCTAAGGAGAAACTGACACCTGCAGCCTTAGCGCGCAGGATAGACGAGCTGGAGGAGAAGATGCTGAGCCTTGCCCGCGATCTTAAATTTGAGGAAGCGGCGCGCGTGCGCGATCACATGCAGGCCCTGCAGCAGGAACTCATGCTGATGCCGGGGCGCGAGAACGGCTAAATAAGTATTTTCGCGAAAAGACGTAATGCTCCGAGGGGGTAATCACCTCGTCAAGAGGCATATCCCAGGCTTCGGTCTGAATGGCGGGCACCATCTGAAAATCATAGGCCAGTCCAATGAGTACGCAGGTCGCTGAAAGCTGCTTTAAAGTGCGGTCATAGTAGCCCCCTCCCATGCCCATGCGGTTGCCTTTAAGGTCAAAGGCCAGAAGCGGTACGAGCAGCACCTCAAAGAGCGGCGGGGTGACCAGTTTTTCATGATAGGGCGGCGGCTCGGGGATGGCGAAGCGGTTTAAGATGAGCTCGCTTTCACTGTCAAAGGTGTAAAAATCCATGATCCCCTTTTCCACGGGAGAGATCACGGGCAGGGCGAGAGTGTGTCCCCTTAGGGTTAGGGCACGGTTAAGTTCACGCGTGCCGATTTCGTGGCGTGTGGAGACGTAGGAGCCGATGAGCCTTCCTTCCTTAAGATAGGGATGGCTAAGTACGCGCTGCATGACGGAGGCAGTGGCGAGTTCCTCGTCGCGCTCACTCACGGCAAGGCGCTGCCTGCGCATGTCCTCGCGCAGGCTATCACGGTAGCGGCGGGTATGACTCAGCATTTTCTACCTCTGGCGCAGGAGCTTTTCAAGGCGCTCCACGCGGGAGGTGAGAGCTTTTTCAAAGTCGCTTACCTCTTCTCTGCGCTCAGCGCTCTGCGACACTGCGCGCACGGCCACCAGCAGGGCCGCCTGCTGGGCCGTCAGCGCGGGATTGGCCGCCAGCATTTTAGCCAGAAGCTCCCTTACCGTAGCGACGGCCGCTTCGAGAGCGTCGCGATCCTCACTTTTGCAGCTTAAGGTAAAGCGTTCCCCGAGGAGGGTAACGTTTAAAGAAGTGTCAGCGTCCACGCCCTTAGTCCTGAAGAATAAACACCCTGTCATCATAACACCGAATGCATTAAAGTCTCTAAAATTAACTTATTGTTTTAAAGGCTTTTTATACGGTAGGGGAGTAGACTTGACGCCCCCTTGGCGCGGTTGCGTTTGCAGGGCTCAGAGTTTATACTTAGGCGCGAATTTATGTTCCGCTGCCTCAGGGCGCGGAGAGTCAGGCAGGTGTGCCTTGCTCGTAAAGTAACATTGTCATACAAGGTGTCAATTTGAGCGAAAAGCTTCAGAAAGTACTGGCCCGCATGGGTGTGGGATCACGTCGTGAATTGGACGCATTGATTGCCCAGGGCCGCGTGGAGGTCAACGGCAGGACCGCCACGGTGGGAGATCGCATCGAAGGTGAAATCACGGTGCGCATTGACGGCAAGACCGTCCTGACTCCCGAAACGCGTAAACCCGGCTGCCGCGTCCTCATGTATCACAAGCCCGAGGGCGAACTTACCACTATCAAGGATCCCGAGGATCGTCCCACTGTCTTTGATCATCTGCCCCGTCCGGATTTCGGACGCTGGATTTATGTGGGCCGTCTTGATCTCAATACCTCGGGTTTACTGCTCTTCACCACTGACGGAGAGCTCGCCAATGCCCTGATGCATCCGCGCGGTGGCATTGAAAGAGTATACGCGGTGCGCGTCTTTGGTGATATTACCGATGAGGATCTCAAAAAGCTGCAGTCGGGAGTGGAACTTGAGGACGGCAGGGCCCGCTTTGATAAGGTGCAGTTTGCAGGCGGTGAAGGCCGCAATCAGTGGTTCCATGTGACCTTAAAGGAAGGCCGTAACCGTGAGGTGCGCCGCCTCTGGGAGGCCATCGGCGCTAAGGTCAGCCGTCTTATCCGTATCAAATACGCCAATATCGAGCTGGATCCGCGCCTTAAGGCCGGTCAGTTCCGTGAGCTGACCATTGATGAAATCAACCGTCTGCGCTCTCTCGTGGGCCTGAAGGCGGTCACTAAAAGCGAGACTACGGGCGCGCTGTTAACCGATCCCCGCGAGCGCCGCCGTGACCGGCGCGTCAGCCGCGATACGCCGCGTTTTAAAAATGAGGAGCGCAGCGCAGGCCGGATGCCGCAGGGCCGTGCCGCGCGCGACAGCCGTCCCTTTGACAGGGGCGGGGATAAGCGTCGTGCCGAAGGCCGTCCGTACCGTCAGGGCCGCGAGGATATGCCTTTACCCCGCGGACGCGAAGGAGGTGAAAACCGTGCCTCACGCGGCGGTGAGTACAATGCCTTTGAAAAGTCCTTTGACAGGGAGAGATCTCCCCGTCAGGGCCGCGCTTCCCTTGTCAGGGTGCGCCGTGACTTTGGTCCCGAAAGAGATAATGAAGAGAGACGCCGTGGCGCCCGTCCTGCCGCAGGCCGTGGGGAACGCTCCGCAAAACCTGCGCGTACCGAACGTTCCGAGTACGGGCAGAGCCGTTTTGAGCGCCGTGAAGAGCGTCAGGATTTTAAGGGCAGAACCCGTTCCGTGGCGCTTAAGGTCCGCTCTTACGGCGCCAGGGGTTTCAGCGCTCACGTGCAGCAGAAAAGCCGCGGCAAGTAAGCATCAATAAGCATTTAACTAATGCCGCGTAATTCCCCTTGCGTGAGCTAGGGGATGAAAGCGGCTGGTGTCGCACATTTTGATCATGTACATTACTCTCTGAGAATTCAGGAACGGGCTTTTTTGCTCCGACCTGATGGGGGCATTGTGGACATGCCCGTAAGTGCCCGGTAATGGGTGCTTACTAAAAGTGAGGCACCGTCTTCACGAAACCTTGCACGTAAGTGCGTAGGTAGTTCATGAGCAGGGGGGAAGGCCCCCTGCCTCCTCCTTGCGGATCAGGGGCTCTTTCCTTAGCTCATTTCCCCTCGCAAAATGATACAATTTCCCTCAGAATGCGCCCTTAAGCGCAGGTATTTTTGTGGGGAATAGTACATGATAAAGGTAGTCACCGTTTCGCGTCAGTATGGTGCCGGCGGGCATCTTTTTGCCAAGCTTCTTGCAAAGGAGCTGAATGTGCCTCTTTATGACCGTCAGTTAATTCACGTGGCGGCCGCGCAGCTTTTAGCCGGTAACGGCGTGCTCACTAAGGAAGAGCTTATCAAGATTGAGGCGGAGGTTCCGCCCTTAGGTCTTAACTTCATGGAGTTCTTCAATTTCGGTATCCGCGGTTCCAAGCCGCTCAATACCCAGATCTTTGAGGCCGAGAGCGCGGTTATCGCTAAGCTCTATGACCAGGAGCGCTGCGTGATCCTGGGCCGCTGCGCCGACTTCGTGCTGCATGACAAGGCTGACGTGTTAAAGGTCTTCGTGCATGCCTCCGATCCGTGGCGTCAGCAGTACGCGCTCGATCACTATACCGGCAAGCCCCTCTTCATGTTAAAGGACGAGGACAAGAAGCGTGCCGCCTATTACAGCCACTATACGCGCCAGACCTTCGGAGATCCGGATAATTTTGACGTGGTGTTAAAGGCTGACTCCGCCGCGACCGGGGATTTAGCCCGCGCCATGGCCGCCTACGTGAAGAGCTTTGACTAAGCCCGGGCTGCACCTTAGTTTAAAAGTTATGCTGCAAAGCCGGGGTCTGCCCGGCTTTAGCGCCCGCGCCTTTTACTTACGAGAAGGTCATTTAAGGAGCGGCGCACGGGTTGCGGATCCTTGAGATCGACGGCGAGATCGAAGGTGAGACAGGCGTACTCCCTGAGGCGCTCGGCGTTGGAGACGGGGACGTAGCTTACCTCAATCCCTCTTAAGTAGGGATTAGGGTCCTGTTTTAAACGTTCCATGACCTCGGTCACGACCTCGCTGTGTCCCTCGAAAGCCACTCCTGACACGATGATGTGATCGGTCATGAAGATAGGCGCTATCTGCGTGATGGCAAAAAAGAGCGCGTCGGCGGTATGCTCCCCGTAAGTGCCGAGAGACGCTTCAAAGCCGTGCGCGTAGTTTAAATGCGAGCATTCCGGAAAGACGCCGCAGCTGCCCATGATGATCTCGTGGCGCATCATGATCCCTAAGCCTACGGCTCCCTCGCCGCACATGAAAAAGAGCGCGTCCGGAGCGCCGGGGCCTAGTTTTTCGAGAATGCAGCGCTGATGCCCGTAGGCAAGATTGCACATGGCCGTGGGGATCCCCGTGGCCTCGGTCATGAGCCTGGGCAGCGGGCAGAGCGTGTCCGTAAGCACGCGATCGGTGAAAATCTGTCCGTGAAAGCCGTGTTCCACGATCCCCGTTTCGGCGACTAAAAACACCAGAAAATCCGCAGGCGTAAGCTGACGCTCCGTCATGAAACCGGTGAGGGTCTCCTGAGTGCGGGAGATTAGTTCGGCTGCGGTGGTGCTTCTAGGCAGCTCCACGGAGTAGACGGGAAGGGGGTTGCCGTACTCAAAACAGAAGCATCTGCAGGTAGCGCGCATGTTGATGAGCAGGGCGGTATAGCCAAGCTGCGGGCAGATCCTGAGAAGCTCGCGCGGCCGTCCCATGCCGCCCTGCCTGCCGGCAGAGGCCGCGGTGCGGCAGATAAGCCCCCGCACTTCGAGGCTTTTAACGAGAGCGGAGACATGCGACTTGCTTAAGTTTAACTCCTGACAGATCTCCGCCTGGGAAAGCTCCCTGCGGTGCAGGAGGTACATGATGTTTTTAAGCTGTGTGGTCTCGGCCATGGACGCTCCTGACGGTTGCGGTATGTTGCCTAAATCTTATCATCAAAGTGCGTCAGGACAGGAAGAGAAAATACGCAGCAGGAAAAGAGCCCGCTTAGGGGAGCGGGCCTTGCACACCGCTGTGTTTTAGTTAAAGAGGGTGACGGTATTGAGACCTGCCTTTAAGGCACCGAAGGGGCCGGCCACGGCCGTTGCGGAGCGCTTTACGCCGTCAATGCCGGTGTCAAAGACGATCTCCTCACCGTTTTTATCCTCAAAGGGACATTCGGTGATGCGCGGCACACCGAGCTCTCCGGAGCGGATGACGGAGAGATCCTTAAGCATCTCGGGGCTTACGTCAAGGCTCACGGTGACCTTGCCGTCATGGCGCTCAATCTTAAGCCCTGGGTCAAAGGAGGTCACGGCGGCGGGAGTCTCGCGCTCGTAATGCTCCGCATCCTTCACGTAGACATTGTCCTTTACGTAAACCGGATCCTTTAAGGCCCAGAACACGGTGTGATCCTCGGGCATGCCGTCAAAGGCGGCCTTAACGTATTCGGCAAGATTATCGGGGTGTCCGTTGTAATGGGCCGTGCCGGTCACGGAAATGCCGTTCGGTCCCATGGGGCCGCCCACGAAGATATTGTTCATGACGCGATCGTCACCGCCGTAGACCACGGCCACACCCGCGACGTCCGTGGAGTGGGGACGGTGATAGGGAGTGGCGCGGTCCAGGGTCTGAATGCGGCGCGTGGTGCCGCCGAAGTAATTATTGATGAGCGCCGTGCCCTGGGCGACGTTGTCGAAGTTATAGTCCGAGGCGAAGATATTGTTGTCCACGATGCAGGGACCGTGGGTCACCTCCACCATGAGATCGCGGGTGTTGTCCGAGAAGAGGTTACGGGAAACGCGGGTTCCCTGGGCTTCCCAGTCAAGCCAGATCCCTAAGGCGCAGTCGTGGAAATCGTTCTCCTCGATGGTGACGTCGATGGCGGTATGCAGTTTGATACCGGCGATTTCGTGTCCGAAGAACTCGTACTTTTTGGCAATGCGGTAGATACGGTTACGGCGGATCGTGGAGAAGACGCAGCCTAAATGGCCCACCACGCCGTTTTCGCCGCAGTCATGGATATCATTGTCCTGCACGAGATGGCTGCCCACGAGCTCCTTGCTCCAACCGATCTTAAGGGCCTTGAAGACCGCTTCCATCTGCATCTGATAGCCGGGCTTTCTTCTGTAGCGGGTGCACTCGTTATCGCCCGTGGAGACTTCCTTGCCAAGGGAAATGGCAGAGGTCTTGGCGTCATGGAGATGGTTGTTCTCAATCACCCAGCCTTTAGACCAGCGGGTGTCCACCATGCCCGACTGCACGCCGGTGGGCGGGCACCACTGCGTGGCGGCCTGACAGATTTCAAAGCCGCGCAGCGTGATGTAGTTGACCTGGAGCTTATCAGGGCGCACGCAGTTGCCGCGCACGTTGATTTCCACGTTCTCGGCGTTGGGATCGGCCGCTCCGAAACGGGCGTAAATGACGGTCTTGCCGTCACGCTGCTCGGTGTACCACTGATAGAGGGTATTCTCAGGCTCTAACACCTTCTCGGGCACGCCTTCCCAGTCAGGGCCCACGCCCTCGGTACGCATTACGGGATGCTTCACGTCTTCAAGGCTCATGGCCTCATAGAGGGAATGGCCGTTTAAGTACACGTCGCCCAGGTGCACGTGGCAGGGGCAGGGGTAGATGATCCAGTCACCGAAGAGCTCGGTGGTGTAGGGATTGAAGTCCCCGAAGAGGGCATTGTCGATGGCGACGCACCAGATACCGTCCGTGCCCTCGACCTTTTCCCAGCCCTGAATGCGCTCGGCACCCGTGATCACCACCTTTTCCCCGGGCGCTGCCTCATAGGTGATGCGGATCTGTCGCTTACGCCGCCGTGGGCGGGAGACACGCATTCGCGGTACACGCCCGCGTGTACCACCACCTTATCCCCGGCTAAGGCCACGGAAGCGCCACGGCCTGCTGTCAGCAGTTCCCGGCGCACTGGGGCGGTGACTGCTACGGCACCTACGAGTCCATGGCCGAGACGCTGCGCGGCGGCCTGTCGCTCGCCTTAAGCGGCTTCGCCTTCTGGAGTCACGACATCGGCGGCTTTGAGAACACCGCTCCTGCCGACGTCTACAAGCGCTGGGTGGCCTTCGGTCTGCTCTCAAGCCACAGCCGTCTGCACGGCTCGAAGTCCTACCGCGTGCCGTGGAACTATGACGACGAGGCCTGCGACGTGCTGCGCTTCTTCACCAACTTAAAGTGCCGCCTCATGCCTTATCTCTATGCCAGGGCAGCCGAGGCTCACACCACGGGTCTTTCTGTGATGCGTCCCATGGTCATGGAGTTTGACGATCCGGCCTGCCGCTATGTGGACACGCAGTATATGTTAGGCGACAGCCTGCTCGTGGCTCCCGCCTTCACGGAAGAGGGCGAGGTGGAGGTGTTCCTGCCCAGGGGCCGCTGGACCTCGCTTATCAGCGGTAAGGAAGTGGTGAGCGCCGGTGCGTGGTATCACGAACAGCATGACTTCATGTCCCTGCCCCTTTACGTGAAGGAAAACACGCTCCTGCCGCTGGGCCTCAACGATCAGCGCCCTGACTACGATTACGTAAAGGAAAGCGTGTTTAATCTCTATGCCCTCAATGACGGTGTCACCGCCTTAGCCTCCGTGCCCGCGGCGGACGGCTCCGTGGCCGCCACCTTAAGCGTCACGCGTACGGGGAATACGCTGGCCTTTAAGGGAGAGGGTCTTAAGGGTATCACGGTGCGTCTTGTCAACGTGCCTTCCGTGACGGCAGGCAGTGGCGAAGTTACGGTGTGCACGGAAGAGGGCAGTTCCGTCCTTCACTCAGAGAGTGCCGCCTTCAGCGTCACGCTTGGTTAGGTTTTACGTGCCTTTAAGGCACAGCGTCCTGTAGTTGTGAGAGTCCCCCTCCGGGGAGACTCTTTTTTTTGACCGCAAAATAGGCACGCAAATGCACAGTCCGTTACGCTCCTGTCTAGACAGGCTGTACAGGACTTTAAGCACTGGGGATGGAACAGGACCTTGAACAAAGTCAGGAGCGCGGCAGTGCGCCTCGCGGTCATATTTTTCGTAAACGTTTACGGAAAGCACGCTTTTTCTCTTGTAAATTCCCCGCTTTTTCTCCTAAAATGAAAGAAAGCTATCAGAGACAGGGAGCGTAACTGTGGCGTATATAGCAGATTTAAAGCAAAACTGTACCTTGATCACAACTTTTAAACGTCAGAGACATAAAAAACTTGTCGCATGGGCAATCAGGTTTAATATAGCTCCGTGCACGTGCACAATACACGTGTAAGTCTTTTTTAACATGAGGATGAGTTATATGAAGATCAAGACTACCGTCAGCGCCTTATGCTTAGCAGTTGCCGCTGTCACCTTTGCCGGTACCGCCTGCGCCGCCAAGATTGGCGTGTCCATGCCGACCCAGTCGCTGCAGCGCTGGAATCAGGACGGCTCCAACATGAAGGCCATGTTAGAGCAGTCCGGCCACACCGTGGATTTACAGTACGCCGGTGACAACGACATCCCGACCCAGGTCAATCAGATTGAGAACATGATCGCCTCGGACGTGGACGTGCTGGTGGTTGCCTCCATCGACGGCTCGGCCTTAACCGAAGTGTTAAAGGGTGCCAAGGACAAGTCCATTCCGGTGATCGCCTATGACCGCCTCATTATGAACTCGGACGCCGTTTCCTATTACGCCACCTTCGACAACACCAAGGTGGGCCGTCTGCAGGGACAGTACATCGCCGATGCCCTTGATTTAGCCAATCAGAAGGGCCCCTTCAACGTCGAGCTGTTCACCGGTCCTACCGATGACAACAACGTGAACTTCTTCTGGGGCGGTGCCATGGAGGTCTTAAAGCCCTATATCGACAACGGCACCTTAGTGGTGAAGTCCGGCCAGACCGAGAAGGAGCAGTGCGCCACCTTAAACTGGAACCTCGAAGAGGCCCAGAAGAGAATGGAGAACCTGATCTCCTCCGTCGCCTACGGTCCTGAGGACACTCCTCTCGTGGCCGTGCTCTGCCAGAACGACGCCTTAGCCTGCGGCGTGGCCAACGCTCTGTTAGCCACCGGCTATGATGCCTCCAACATGCCGGTCATCACCGGTCAGGACTGCGATAAGCCTGCCGTGAAGAACATCGTGCGCGGCTATCAGTCCATGTCCGTGTTCAAGGACACCCGTACCCTCGCCGCCCAGGTCGTGAAGATGGTCAACTCCATCACCAAGGGCGAGACCGTGGAAGTCAACGACACCACCACCTATAACAACGGTACCGGTGTCATCCCCTCCTTCCTCTGCGAGCCGGTGGCCTGCACCAAGGACAACTACAAGGAGCTCTTAATCGAATCCGGCTACTACAGCGAGGATGACCTTTAATTTCCAGGTCAGAGCTTAATTAATAAGGAAATTTTTCGGGGGACGGACACCGTCCCCCCTGCAGGGGTAAGGAAGTAATGGAAAAAACACTGCTTGAGATGCGCAACATCACCAAGCGCTTTGGCAAGGTCACGGCCTTAAAGGACGTCAACCTCCAGGTGCGTCAGGGTGAGGTGCATGCTCTGGTGGGAGAAAACGGAGCCGGCAAGAGCACGCTTATGAACGTGCTGTCCGGAATTTACCCGTATGGCTCCTATGAAGGGGACATCGTCTTTGACGGCGAGACCTGTCAGTTTGAGAAAATTAAGGATTCCGAGGCGAAGGGCATCGTCATCATTCACCAGGAATTAGCCTTAGTACCGTATTTATCCATCGCCGAGAACATGTTCCTAGGCAATGAGCGTACCGCCTCGTATTCCAATAAGGTGGTGGACTGGCCGCGCACCGCGCAGCGCGCCAGAGAGCTTTTAGATCTCGTGGGCCTGCATGAGGATCCCCGTACCCTGATTAAGGATATCGGCGTGGGCAAGCAGCAGCTCGTGGAGATCGCCAAGGCCATTGCCAAGAACGTGCGTCTGCTCATTCTCGATGAGCCGACCGCCTCCCTGAACGAGACCGACTCGCAGCAGCTGCTCGATCTCATCGCGAAATTCCGTGATCAGGGCATGACCTCCATCATCATCTCGCATAAGCTAAACGAGATCTCCTATATCGCCAATTCCATTACCGTGATCCGTGACGGTTCCACCATTGAGACACTTGATAACGAAAAGCATGACGTCTCCGAGGCACGCATTATCGCGGGCATGGTGGGCAGAGCCCTGACCGATCGCTTCCCGCACCGTGACACGAAGCCCTCCGACGAGGTGCTCATGGAGGTGAAGAACTGGTCCGTAACCCATCCCTTAAACAGTGAGCGCAAGGTCTGTGATGACGTTTCCATCAAGATCCACAAAGGCGAGGTGGTGGGCCTGTCCGGCCTCATGGGCGCAGGGCGCACCGAACTTGCCAAGAGCGTCTTCGGCCATTCCTACGGCGTGGATATTCAGGGTCAGGTGTTCCTGCGCGGTAAGGAAGTGCATTTAAATTCCGTGCAAAAGGCCATTGACGAGGGACTTGCCTATGTCACCGAGGACCGCAAGGGCGACGGCCTGCTCCTTGCGCAGTCGATTACCTTTAACACCACGCTGGCCAATTTAGAAGAAGTGTCGAACCACAGCGTACTGGATAACGACAAGGAAGTCATCGTCGCTGAGGATTACCGCAAACAGCTCAATACCAAGACCCCGTCGGTTGCGCAGTTAGTGGGCAATCTTTCAGGCGGCAATCAGCAGAAGGTGCTTTTAGCCAAGTGGATGTTCGCGCATCCTGACGTGCTCATCCTTGACGAACCGACCCGCGGTATCGACGTCGGTGCCAAGTACGAGATTTACTGCATTATCAATGAGCTGGTAGCTCAGGGTAAGGGCGTGCTCATGATTTCCTCGGAGCTGCCGGAGATTTTAGGCATGTGCGATCGCGTCTACGTCATGAACGAAGGCCGTATCGTCGCCGAAATGCCCCGTGCCGAAGCGTCGCAGGAAAGCATTATGTCCGCTATCTTAAAGAGTTCGTCTGCCCATTAAAGGAAACCTATCATGAGTTCGATTATTGAAATTTTAAAGCGCAATTCGCTCCTTTTAGCGTTAATTGCGGTCATGATCTTCTTTGAGATCACCATCCGTGCCACCGGCCATGGCTCGATGTTCTCCCCGGCTAACTTCACCAACATCATCTCGCAGAACTCCTACGTGATCATTCTCGCCGTAGGTATGCTGTTCTGCATTATCGCCGGCGGTAACATCGATCTGTCGGTAGGCTCCATCGTGGCACTCGTGGGTGCCATCGCGGGCGTGATGATGGTCAACTGGGAAACCAACGTTTATCTCGCCATCGCCACCTGCCTGTTAGTGGGCGTGTTAATCGGCGCCTGGCAGGGCTTCTGGATTGCCTATGTGAGGATCCCCTCCTTCATCGTGACCCTGGCGGGCATGATGCTGTTCCGCGGTGTGGCGCTTCTCGTGCTAGACGGTCTGACCATCTCCCCCTTCCCGCCGGAGTACTTAAGGTATTTCACCTCCTTTATCCCGAAGGCCCGCTCGGGTGCCTTCACCCTGACCATGGCCGTGACGGTCATTCTCTGCGCCGCCTATCTCGTGAGCGCCATTTACTCGCGCATGGCCAAGATTAAGAAGCAGTATCAGGTCGAGGATGCCACCTCCTTTATCTTCACCACGGTGGTGATTGTCGCCGCCATGTTCGCCTCAGGCTATCTGCTCGCGAGCAATAAGGGCATTCCCGTGATCCTCATCCTCCTTGTCGTGATCATCATGGTCTACAGCTTCTATTCCCGCCGCACCGTCGCAGGCCGCCGTCTCTATGCCTTAGGCGGTAACGAGAAGGCCGCCAGACTTTCGGGCGTGAACACCGATCGCATGCTCTTTTTAACCTACGTCAACATGGGCTTCCTCTCGGCCGTGGCCGCTCTGGTGTGCGTGGCGCGCTTTAACTCCGCCGCCCCGACGGCAGGTAACGGCTATGAGCTTGATGCCATCGGTGCCTGCTTCATCGGCGGTGCTTCGGCTTACGGCGGTGTGGGTACCGTGGCCGGTGCCGTGATTGGTGCCGTGTTCATGGGCGTGCTCAACAACGGTATGTCCATCTTAGGTATCGACGCTAACTGGCAGAGAACGGTGAAGGGCCTCGTGCTGCTTCTGGCCGTGGTCATCGACGTGCTCTCCAAGAAGCGTGTCAAGGCTTAAGGTAAGAACTTCATTAAGGACAGGAAAATGGCTCAACAGTATCTTTTAGGTGTGGATTTAGGTACTTCGGGTACCAAGACCGTGCTCTTTGACGTCACGGGTAAGGCTTTAGCCTCGAAAACCGTTGAGTATCCCCTCTATCAGGAGAAAAACGGCTGGGCCGAGCAGGATCCCGATGACTGGTACCGCGCTACGTTAAGCTCAGTGAAGGCGGTCCTCGGGGAAAGCGGCGTGGATCCGGAGGCGGTGGCGGGACTGGCCATCGCAGGTCAGATGCATGGTCTCGTCATGCTGGATAAGGAGGATAAGGTGCTGCGCCGCGCCATCCTCTGGTGTGACTCCCGTACCGGAGAGGAATGCCGCGAGATTGAAGAGCGCGTGGGCAAAAAGCGTCTTATCGAAATCAACGCCAACCCGGCGCTGTCGGGCTTTACCGCTCCCAAGATCCTGTGGGTCAGAAAGCATGAGAAAGAGCTTTACGATCGCTGCACCACCATGCTCCTGCCCAAGGATTACGTGCGCTTCCGCTTAACCGGCGTCAAGGCCATGGAAGTGTCCGACGCCTCGGGCACCAATCTCCTTGATATCGTGAAGCGCGAGTGGTCTTCCGAGATCCTGGAAAAGCTGGACATCAATCCTTCTCTCCTGCCGCCCATTATCGAGTCTTCGCAGGTGGCAGGCCGCATCACCGCCGAGGCCGCGGCCTTAACCGGCCTTGCCGAAGGCACCATCGTGGCCGGAGGCGCGGGCGATAACGCCGCCGCGGCCTTAGGTACCGGCGTCTTTGAGGACGGTCAGTCCTTCGTGACCCTCGGCACCTCGGGCGTGGTTTTTGCCCACACCTCAAAGCCCTCCATCGATCCCCTGGGGCGCGTGCACACTTTCTGCGCCGCCGTCCCCAATGCCTGGACGGCCATGTCCTGCACCCTCGCGGCCGGTCTGTCGCTGCGCTGGGCGCGCGACACCTTCTGGGAGCATGAGAAGAGCGCGTGTGAGGCTAAGAGCGAGGAAGTCTACAACTTAATGACGGGAGAGGCGGACACCGTTCCCGTGGGCAGTGACGGCCTGCTCTACCTGCCGTATCTCATGGGCGAAAGATCGCCGGTGCTCGATCCCGAGGCCCGCGGCGTGTTCTTCGGCCTTTCGGCCCGCCACGGCAAGGCGCACCTCACGCGTGCCGTCCTTGAAGGTATCACGCTCTCGCAGCGTCACAACCTGGAGGTCCTGAACGAGATGGGGATCTGCCCCTCCGTCCTGACCGCCTGCGGCGGCGGTGGCGCCAGCCCCATGTGGCGGCAGATGATTGCCGATATCCTCAGGTGCGACGTCAACACCATTAAATCGAAGGAAGGCCCCGCCCTGGGTGCCGCCATCCTCGCCGGTGTCGCCGCGGGGATCTTCCCCTCGGTCGAGGAAGGCTGCAGAAAGCTCGTCGTCAAGGGCGATGCGCTCTGCCATTCCGATGCCGGGCGTGCCGCGCAGTATGATGAGATCTATCATCTCTACGCCTCGCTCTATCCGGCTTTAAGACCGTCCTTTGCGAAACTCGCCGCGTTGCGTGAGACTCTCGATACAGGCAAAAAGACCGTGAAGTCGGTCTTCTCCGTGGAGTTTGAGCGCTTTGGCAAGATCATTGAGGGCGTCAATACCGGCAAGGTGGTGGAGCTTCTGGGCAAGGTTAACTGCCCTGAGGACGCCGTCACCTATGTGCCCTCTGAACCCGTCCTGGAGACGCCTGATCTCATGGATGATCTGCAAAACCGTGTCTTTGGCGGACTGCCCGTGGAGATAGGTTACTGCAACGGTCATAACCGCGTCTTAAACTGCCTTGAGTATCACCGCAACAGCGAGCTTAACATCACGGGCACCGATGCGCTCTTCATGTTAGCTCCCCTGACGGCGATTAAGGACGGTGTGGTGGATTCAGAAGCCGTGGAGACCTTCTTCGCGCCTAAGGGCACGGCCATTCTCTTCTACGAGACGACGCTTCATTACGCCCCCTGCCACGCCGATGGCGCTAATACCTTTAGGGTGTGCGTGGTGCTGCCTAAAGGCACCAACACGGATCGTCCCGACGCTCCGCGTACGGGCGAGGCTGGCATGCTCACTCACAATAACAAGTGGCTGCTCTCCCATAAGGACAGCCCCGAGGGACGTGCCGGCGTGAGCACGGGCCGCCTCATTGGCAAGAATTTAAGCCTTGATTAGAATTTAACAATAAGCGCCGCGCAGGCGGCGCGTTTAACTGGAGTTTATACACATGCAAATGAACAATATCCCGGACGCCAAGCTTGGCATAATCGCCGTGTCCCGTGACTGCTTTATCCGCACGCTCTCCGAGCGCCGCCGCGCCGCCATTGTCGAGGCCTGCACCCGTGCCGGCATCGCCATTACCGAGGTGAAGGTGACCGTGGAGAACGAGAAGGACGCCTTAGCCGCCGTGGCTGAAGCCAAAGCCGCCGGCTGCAACAGCCTCGTGGTCTTTTTAGGCAACTTCGGTCCTGAGACCCCTGAGACCCTGATCGCCCGTGAGTTTGACGGCCCCTGCATGTATGTGGCTGCCGCCGAGGAAACCGGCAAGGATCTCGTTGACGGCCGCGGTGACGCCTACTGCGGTATGCTCAACTGCTCGTACAACTTAGGCTTAAGAAAGCTCAAGGCCTATATCCCCGAGTACCCCGTGGGCACCGCCGACGATATCGCCGCCATGATCAAGGATTTCGAGCCCGTGGCCCGTACCTTAATCGGTCTTGCCGGCCTCAAGATCATCTCCTTTGGTCCGCGTCCCCAGGATTTCTTCGCCTGCAACGCCCCCATCAAGGCTCTCTATGATTTAGGCGTGGAGATCGAGGAGAACTCCGAGTTAGACTTACTGGTCGCCTACCGCAAGCACGCCGGCGATCCGCGCATTCAGAGCGTGGTCGATGACATGGCAAGAGAGCTGGGCATGGGCAACACCTATCCCGATCTGCTCCCGCGCATGGCGCAGTTTGAGCTCACCCTCCTTGACTGGGCTGAGGAGCACAAGGGTGCCCGCAAGTACGTGGCCTTTGCCGACAAGTGCTGGCCGGCCTTCCCCGAGGAGTTCGGCTTTGAGCCCTGCTACGTCAATTCCCGCTTAGCCTCCCGCGGTATCCCCGTGGCCTGCGAGGTGGACATCTACGGCGCGCTCTCCGAGTTCATCGGTGCCTGCATTACCAAGGATGCCGTGACCTTACTCGACATCAACAACTCGGTGCCGGCCGATCTCTATGAAGAGGATATCAAGCCGCGCTTCCCGCAGTACAAGCTCACTGACACCTTCATGGGCTTCCACTGCGGCAATACCCCCTTCTGCAAGCTCACCACTTCCACGGACTGCAACCTGCAGTGCGGCAAGATCAACTATCAGATCATTCAGCACCGCCTCCTCGAGGCCGGCCGCGACGAGCCGGATTTCACCCGCGGTACCTTAGAGGGCGATATTGCCGCAGGTCCGATTACCTTCTTCCGCGTGCAGACCACTCCTGACACGAAGCTGCAGGCTTACGTGGCTGAGGGTGAGGTGCTGCCGGTGGGTACCCGCTCCTTCGGCGGTATCGGTATCTTCGCCATTAATGAGATGGGCCGCTTCTACCGCCACATCCTCATTGGCAAGCGCTATCCGCACCACGGTGCCGTGGCCTTCGGCCATCACGGCAAGGCTCTCTTCTCCGTGCTCTCCATCCTGGGCATCGAGGTCGGCTACAACCGCAAGGCAGGCGATCTCTATCCAACCGAGAATCCCTTTGCCTAATCAGGGTTAAACCTGCGCCGGGGGGCAGCCCCCGGCGTTCAGTGCAGAGCTCAGGGAACTTATGTTTTCTGAGCTGTGGATTGAAAAAGTTAAGGAAGGTTGCCATGAAAGTCACGGTAAAGACCCTGGCTGAAGCGGCGGGGGTGTCCCGCGGCACAGTCGACAGGGTACTGCATGGCCGCGGCGCGGTTAAGCCCGAGGTGGCTTTGCGCATCAAGACCCTCGCGCGCGAGTTCGGCTATGTACCCAACCGCGCCGGCCGCGCGTTAGCCGCCTTTAAGACCCCGTATAAGATCGGCACGCTGCTGCCGAGTATCGGTAACCGCTTTTTCGATGATGTCATTACTGGAATTAATCAGGCCCGCGAGGAGTATTCCGATCTCGGGATCGAGGTGATCCTGAAGGAAGTGCAGGGCTTTGACGTGCAGGAGCACTTAGAGGCCGTCAACAGTCTCGTGAAGAAGGGCTGCCGCGCCTTATGCCTCTCCACTATCGATGTCCCCGAGATGCGCGAGCGCATCAACGAGCTCTGTGACAGGGGAATCGTGGTCATTCTCGTCAATACCGACGTGAGTGACACGCGCCGTCTCTGCTACGTGGGATCGGACTATACCAAGGCCGGAGCCACCTGCGGCTGCATGCTTTCCATGTTCGCCCACGTGCCCTGCTATCACATCCTCGTGGTGACGGGTTCCAGGCTCATGTTAGGTCACAATCAGCGCATTGAGGGCTTTAAAAAGGCCTTAGGCGATAATGGCGTCAGTTATGACATCGTGGAAACCGTCGAGAGCAGTGACTCGGATATCATCGCTCAGGAAAAGACCTTGAAGGCCCTGCGCGAACATGAGGAAATCAACTGCGTTTACGTCACGGGATCGGGAGTGCAGGGCGTGGGCGCGGCACTGATTGCCCTGCAGAAGACTGATCTCATGGCCATTGCCTTTGACGATCTTTATACCACCAAGGAATTAGTCCTGGCGGGGATCATCAAGTTTATTATCACGCAGCAGCCGCAGCGCCAGGGCTATCACGCCATTAAGCGCGCCTATCAGGCGCTCGCAGGTCAGATAGGGCCCGAGGTGGATGACTTCATCACCGATACCATCATCAAGATTAAGGCCAATCTGTAGCTAAGCTGATGCGGGGACGCCTGCTGCGCCCCCGCGGCCCCGTTCAGTCCCTGTTAATCCTCAATATCAATGCGTTCGAGTTTAAAAATAACGGGGCGCGTCCCGTCATTGCAGCAGGCAATCATCATCTTCTCGTCGTTTGTCCAGCCCCGCATGATCGATCCTCCCTGTAAGGCGGCGTATACGTAGCGGCTGATACAGTCCTAGGCTTTGGCACAGAACCTGCCGTTAAGCATGTGAAAGTAATCATCTGCGTCAATAAGAAAGGTATCTCCCGGCTTAAAAAACGGGCAGGGGCCAGACCCCGAGTCGGCAAGATACTTCTCCTGCAGTTCGGGAAAGACCCTGGTTTCCAGAACGGTAATGCGGCACTGATGTTTCATGAGCTGCTCCTTAAAAAAAACTATGCGTTTTAATTTTCCCCGTATGAAGGAAAGTCCGCCCAGGGGCTTTGCTCCGGTACTTAGCTTCCCATGCGGAAATCCCCGATCTGTTCCTGACTTAAGGTAAGCTCCTCAAAAAGGCTGAGGCAGTGGCCCTTAACGGGACACTGACTGGCAATGCCTGCGTAGAGATGGTCAGGATAGACGTTCTTATAGACACGGACCATTTCGTAGGTTTTACCGTCTGCTGAGTAATAACTGCCCACCGTGTGACCGTCCGAGGCAATTTTCAGATAGACGGAGGTAACGTCGAGGCGCTCGTGATTGCAGTCATCCGAAGTGCTGTCGGTGCGCATCGAGACAATGCGGTGGCGTCCGCGCTCGTCCTGCTCAAAACACAGTTTCTGCCACAGCACGGGGGAGGCATACAGCATCGGGTTAGCGGCGTTGTACGTCCCTTCGGGGGTAAAACCCGGCGTGACTTTAGCGGTGAGAGTAAAGGGCCTTCTGTTATCTACCGCGGTAAGCAGCAGGGGCAGGGAGGTGTTGGAGAGTTTGCCGTCCGGGTCGCAGAAGAGATCGCTCACGGCCTCAGTGTCAAGGCTCAGAGCTCCGTCATGGCGGATGGCGCATGAGGAGGCGGCGTTTAAGAGCTGCTGCGTAAAATGCAGTGTACCGGCTCTGAGATCGCAGGCCGTAAGCGCCAGAGGTGCAGAGGATATAGTGACTCCTTAGGTTTAAGGCTATATCTTAATTTAACAATTTTTGGCCAGAAGTCTCCACCTTCTGTAAGGTGGAGATGAATGGCCCGCGGTTGATAAAAACAGGGGATATAGTAAAATAGAACCCGGGTTTTGTTCAGGAAATAATTATCAGCAGGATTAAACCCGTGACAATGGTAAAAGTCTTCAGATGCATGGAGTTCAGGATCCTGCCGTCGCAGGATCAGAAAGTCCTCATCTGGAAAACTTTCGGCTGCCGGCGGTGGATCTGGAATCACCTCCTGGCAGAGCGCATCGAATCAAATAAACAGCTTGGCGGCACTAAGTTCATCAACACGACTCCTGC
>DVOQ01000011.1 GCA_018713485.1 Candidatus Avisuccinivibrio pullicola | reverse complement strand
AGCCCATACACAGAACTGTAAGTCCGAAGATAAAGAGCAGGACGCAACCGATGACTCTGACCATGGAGGAACTCCTTAAAGCAATCTTCATGTCATAGGAGCAGAGTAAGGGGAGGTCGTTCCGTACAACGGAATTAAGTGACCAAAATACGCCTTAAAAAGGAGTGAAAATAAAACTCCGGGCAGGGAGTACAAAACGGGTATTTTCTCCAGAATAAGCCTTTTTTGAGGGTATGGAGAGCAATAACGGGAGATAAGGCGCATTTTTGGGATCTGAAAGCGCTCTTTTTAGCGCCAACTCTTGATAATTGCAGGACTTTGTGTTGAAATTTAGCCGCCTGCTTCGTGCGGCTATGCCGTGAAGTCTCCGTGGGGACCGACCTTAGGGGAGACGACGGGGCCACAATGGTGTCACGAGGAGTTGACGTCAGCTGGGCAGGTTTGAACATTTAATTCCCCAAGAACGAGACATAGTGTCTTTAAAACAGGAAAAAAAGGGATTGTTATGAACAAATCTGAACTCGTTTCCAAGATGGCCAGCCGCTCCAATCTGTCTGCCGCCTGCGCCCGTCGTGCTTTAGACGCGATGCTTGAGAGCATCCAGGAGGCTCTTGCTGAGGGCGATCGCGTGCAGTTAGTCGGCTTTGGCACCTTTAAGGTTACCGAGCGCAATTCCCGTGAGGGCCGTAATCCCAAGACCGGTGAAGTGATCCAGATCCCGGCATCCAAGACTCCGTCCTTCTCCGCCGGTGCCGAATTAAAGAATGCCGTGAACGGCAGATAAGCATCCAGAAACTAAGATGCAACAGGAAGGGCAGGGTAACCTGCTCTTTCCGTATCTGCAGGGTGTAAAGCCGCTCTCAGGCATAAACACTCACCGTCCCGTACACGCCCATCTCTTTTTCCTCTCTTTGCCTTCCTCTCCCTGTTTACGTTAGCCGGTCTCTGCCTGTGACAGCCGTTACCGAAGCTGCGTTAAAGTCCGCAGCGCGGCTTAAAGGACAGGCGGTTAACGGTCAGCGCGGAAGAACGATCCGCGTCACATGACCTCGGATCTGAAACGCGCGGGGGGCAGGATGCGCTTTCTTTGAGGGCACGGGGTGGAAAAGGTTTAGGCACTGGTCACAAATTTAAACACGGGGCTTTTGCAGGATGTGTCAGAGCGCGGGAGCTGTGCCACAATGGAGGATGTGCTGTGTAGCAGCTGGCTTTAGCCATTCCGATTTGTATATGCTTTTAGACCGAGGATAAAAATTTTATGGCTCTTCACCCCAATGCCGGCAAGAAAGCCCGTGACGAGGATTTAGTTAACATTCCGCGCTTAATGGCGCTTTACTACTTAAACCGTCCCGACGTGGATAACCCCGAGCAGCAGGTGGCTTTCGGAACGTCCGGTCACCGCGGAACCTCCTTAAACAGCTCCTTCACCGAGACCCATATCGCCGCCATCTCCCAGGCGATAGCCGAGTACCGCGCTAAGGAAAACATTACCGGACCGCTCTATATCGGTATGGATACCCACGCCCTGTCGGAGGCCGCGTTAGCGACCGCCGTGGAGGTGTTAGGCGCTAACGGCGTTGAAGTGCGCATTGAGAAGGATCACGGCTATACCCCGACCCCGTCGATTTCGCACGCCATTCTGACCTATAACAAGGGCCGTACCTCGGGTCTTGCCGACGGTATCGTGATCACTCCCTCGCACAATCCGCCCACCGACGGCGGTTTTAAGTACAATCCCACCGACGGCGGTCCCGCCGGAACCGAGATCACCTCGTGGGTGCAGAACCGCGCCAACGATATTATCCGCGGCGGCTTAAAGGACGTGAAGCGCGTGCCCTATGAGAAGGCCATTAAGCTTCCCAACGTCAAAGAGTATGACATGCTCCACGAGTACGTGGAAGACCTGGGTTCGGTGCTCGATTTAGAGGCCATCTCGAAGTCGGGCGTGAAGATCGGCGTGGATCCCTTAGGCGGTTCGGGCCTCTTCTACTGGGACGTGATCGCCGCGCGCTACAACCTCAATATCAAGGTGGTGAACTACAAGGTCGATCCGACCTTCTCGTTCATGTGCATTGACCGCGACGGCAAGATCCGCATGGACTGCTCCTCGCCCTACGCCATGGCGGGTCTCATTGCCATGAAGGATGATTTTGACATTGCCTTCGGTAACGATCCGGACTATGACCGTCACGGTATCGTGTGCCACTCGGGCCTCATGAACCCCAATCACTATCTGTCCGCGGCGATTAACTACATCTACACGCACCGCGAGAACTGGCCGAAGGCCGCCATGGTGGGCAAGACCGTGGTGTCGTCCTCGATGATGAACCGCGTGGCCGAGGGCCTTGGTCGTAAGGCCTACGAGGTGCCGGTGGGCTTTAAGTGGTTCGTGCCGGGTCTCTTTGATCAGTCGCTCGCTTTCGGCTGCGAGGAAAGCGCGGGCGCTTCCTTCTTAAAGAAGGACGGCTCGGTGTGGTCCACGGACAAGGACGGTATCATCGCCGCCTTACTGTCGGCCGAAATCCTCGCCGTGACGGGCAAGGATCCCGCAGAGCACTACAAGGCCCTGACCGAGAAGTACGGCAACCCCGTGTACAACCGTATTGACGCTCCGGCCACCCCCAAGCAGAAGGCGGCCTTAAAGAAGCTCGATCCTTCGGCGGTGGAAGCCTCGACCATGGCCGGAGAGGCGATTACCGAGAAGCTGACCCGCGCGGCCGGTAACGGTGCCGAGATCGGCGGCCTCAAGGTGGTGACCGAGAACGGCTGGTTCGCAGCACGTCCCTCGGGCACGGAGAACATCTACAAGATCTACATGGAAAGCTTCAAGGGTCCGGAGCACTTAGCTAAGATCGAGAAGGAAGCCACTCAGATCGTCGATGCCGCCTTAAAGAAGGCCGGCGTCTAAACAAATCCTTATGTAGCTGCACGGAAGCTGCAGCTATCATGAAAACTCCCGCTCAGGCCCTCCTTAGCGGGAGTTTTTTTGTGCGCCGCGTCTCAATAATGCGCATTTCAAAGTACAATCAGGTGACTTTTTTCAGGAAAGAGAACCATGAGCGTACTGCCATTAAAACCCGGGAATTACCGTCTGCTCTGTTTTGACCTTGACGGGACCCTGCTTACCTCCCACAAGGAAATTCTGCCCTCCTCCCTTGAGGTCATGGATAAGGCCGTGAAAGCGGGCTACATTATTGCCTTCGCGACGGGACGTCCTCCCGAGGGACTGCTGCGCTATGCGGAGTGTTTCCCCTTCTCCATAAGGCAGTGCTACGCGGTGTGTTATAACGGCTCGGCGACGGTGCGCTTACAGGACCTATCCAACGTAGTGGCGCACGTGATGGATGGTACGCAGGTGAAGGAGATCGGGGCGCTCGCCCACGCCTGCCATACCGCCATTCACGGCTACTGCAGCGAAAAGGGGCTCCTTCTGGAGGAGGAAAATCCGCATGCCCTCAAGGAAGGACGGCATTCGGGAGTGCCCCACCGTCTCATGGACACGCAGACCCTTGACGATGAGGTGCACTTTTATAAGTGCATCGCGACGGGGGAGGCGGAGAACCTTGACGCGCTGCGCGCCTCCCTGCCGCAGAGCCTCCTGGAGAAAGTGAGCGTGATGCGCTCGGAGCGCAATTACCTGGAGTTCATCGCCGGTAAGTGCACCAAGGGCTCGGCGCTTACGGAACTGGCCGCAAGCCTCGGGATCCCCATGGAGCGCACCATGGCCTTCGGGGACGCCGAGAACGATCAGGCGATGCTGAAAATGGCCGGGTGCGGGGTGTGTATGGGCAACGGCACGGAGGACACTAAGGCCCTTGCCGATGTCGTGACGGGCACGAATGATGAAGGCGGGATCGCCGCGATTGTAAGTCAGCTTGTGTAATGCTTAAAGAGTCTAAGCGTACGCTAAGGCACGGGGTTTATCCTGTGTCTTCCTCGATACGGAGTAGAGCATGGTGCAGATTTTCAAACGTCTGATTAACTTTCAAAAACGTACGGAGCGGCCTGCCGACAGCCTGCCTTTAAAGGAATCCCTGAAGGCCTTCTGGCATATGCTGACGCCGTACTGGACAAGCCGCGACAGCCGCGTCTCGTGGGTCATTTTCGTGACCGTGATTGCGCTTACCGCGGCCTCGATTTACGTGGCCACGGCGATCAACTCCTGGTATAAGGAGTTCTGGGACACCATTCAGCAGTATGACGTGGACGCCTTTGGCTATCAGATCGGCGTCTTCGCGGTCCTCGCCACCATTCACGTCATCGTGTCGGTGTATAAGGCGTGGCTGTGTTCGCGCCTTGCCATCAACTGGCGTACCTGGCTTACGGGCAAGGTCATGAACGAGTGGCTGGAGAAGAGCACTTACTACAAGATGCAGTTAACGCAGCGTCAGACCGATAACCCCGATCAGCGTATCGCCGATGACTTAAATCTCTTCGTGACCTCGACCATCTCGCTCTTTTTAGCCTCCGCGACCGATCTGGCCATGATGATCACCTTCGCGGTGGTGCTGTGGAATCTCTCCTCCGCCGTGGACATGGAGCTGTGGGGCTTTACGCTGCACCTTCCTGACGGCTATCTCTTCTATCTGGCGCTTGTCTACGCCGTGGCCGGTACCGCGGTGACTTTCTTTTTAGGTAAGCCTCTCGTGAAGCTTAACTTCAGACAGCAGCGCTACGAGGCCGATTTCCGTTTCTCCTTGATCCGTGTGCGCGAGAACGCCGAGAGTATCTCGCTCTATCACGGCGAGGCGGTGGAAAGCGCCACCTTAAGGGAGCGCTTTGCCGCGGTGGTTAAGAACTATATCCGCCTTATCGACCGGGAGAAGAAATTAGGCTTCCTGACCTTAGGCTATATGCAGACGGCGGTGATTTTCCCCATCCTCATCGCGGCTCCTCTGTACTTTGCCAAGATCATCACCATGGGCTCCATCATGCAGATCAACTCGGCCTTCGGGCGCGTGCAGGAGTCCTTATCCACCCTCGTGACCAACTTCTCCGCGTGGGCGCAGTGGAAGGCGGTCATTGACCGTCTCGCGCTCTTCTATGACTCCATGGAGCGCACTGAGCGCCTTGAGTGCCTGACTCCCGTGGAAAAGGACGGGAGCGTGGCGATCTCCGGCCTTGAGGTAGGGGACGGCACGGGCAGGACCTTACTTGAGCATTTAAGCCTGAAGCTTGAAAAAGGACAGAGCCTCTTAATTCAGGGCCAGTCCGGCTGCGGCAAGACCACGCTTATCAAGACCGTGGCCGGTCTCTGGCCTTACGCTACGGGACTCGTGGAAGTGCCTGAGGGACAGCGCCTCTTCCTTGCGCAGAAGCCCTATCTGCCGCAGGGTACCTTACTGAGCGCGGCCATCTATCCGAGGCTTAGCGGTGACAGGGCTGCGGTGGAGCATTACTTTAAGCTTTTAAGCCTTGAGCATCTTATCCCCCTCCTTGATAAGGAGGAACCGTGGTCGCATATTCTTTCCTTAGGTGAGCAGCAGCGCGTGGCCTTCGTCAGGGCGCTGACGCTTAAACCCGCCCTGCTCATTCTTGATGAGGCCACCTCGGCCATGGACGAGCGTCTTGAGAGAACGGCCTATGAGCTTATCTTAAAGGAATGCCCCGACACCATTCTGGTTAGCGTGGGGCACAGGGCAACCTTAAAGCGCCTGCATGCCTTAAGCCTGAGCCCCGTCGCCGAGGGCAGCACGCACTGGGAAGTGCGTCCCTTAGGTGAAGGCGCGGCAGGCACCTCTCAGGTTTAGCTCTCTCAAATAAGCTCACGGCCCCGCTAAGGGGGCCGTGAGTCTATATAAAGGGAGGCTGATTAGTCTTTGTAAAGCATGCCCGCCTTGACCTTAGCGCATACCTCAGTGCCCTGCAGAGCCTCAAGGATGGCATAGCCGAAGGGCAGGCTGAAGGCCGGTCCCTGACCGGTGATGATCTTCGCCTTAGCGTCCACCACCACGCCGTCGGTTACGTAATTTTTAATATTGTCCGCGCAGCCGGGATAGCCCGTAGCCTGCACGCTGTCATCGATAATGCCGTGCGTGGCGAGCACGAAGCCGGGCGCGGCGCAGATGGCGGCGATATAGCGCCCTGCGGCTTTCTGTGCCTTTAACATTGCAATCAGGGTGGCGCTGTCGCGGCAGTTCTCGGAGCCCTGCAGACCGCCGGGGATGACGATGACGTCAAAGCTTTCGCCCTTCACCTGTTCGAGATTGACGTCACAGAGTACCCGCGTACCATGCGCTAAGGTGACCTGCTCACCTGCGGGAGCCAGGGCGGCGCGCGTCACGGCAACCCCGCCGCGCACCAGGATGTCCGCGGGGGCATTAACTTCGATATCCTCAGAGCCATTGGCGTAAACCACTAATGCTTTCATGTAAATCTCCTTTATTAATTATACTATTGTTAACAATAGTATAATTAATAATAGCAAATCTAGGAAAAGGAGAGGCCGGAGCCCGGGAAGATTAGTCCGGCGTGAGGTAAGAGAGTTTTAGAGGGCTTTAAAGGCTTCTCTTTGTGAAAGCGAGCGGGGATATCATCCTGAGGCACTTTTTGCGGCAGGGAAAAGGGACTCCTATGCTAAACTTAGCGCGTCTTAGAGGAGTTATCATGAGCGACATTTTACCGGCCCGTCCCTTCGTCAAGTGGGTGGGCGGCAAGGGAGGGATATTAGCCCAGTTAGTCCCGTATTTTCCCAAAGAACTGCCCTCACGCTACTGCGAGCCTTTCGTGGGCGGGGGCGCGGTATACTTTGCCATGGGACACCTCTTTAAGGAATGCGTGATTAACGACGGCAACTGTGAGCTTATCAACGCCTATACGGTGATCCGCGATAAGGTAGAGGAACTCATTCCCCTTTTAAGACTCTGCCCCTACGAGGAAAGCTTTTACCTGCGCCTTCGGCACCTCGATCAGACATGGGGCCTTGAGAATCTTTCTGACGTGCAGCGGGCGGCGCGTTTTATCTGTCTGTTAAAGACCTGCTTTAACGGTCTGTACCGCGTCAATGGCCATAATTTCTTTAACACTCCCTTCGGTAAATACGAGCGCGTGCTTATCTGTGACGAGGCGCGGCTTAAGGACTGTCACCGCTATTTAACGGACGTGCCCACGACGCTTACCTGTGAGGATTATCACTCCGTCCTTGACGTCGCCACGCCCGATACCTTCGTGTATTTTGACCCGCCCTACCATCCGGTGTCGGATACCTCGTATTTCACCTCCTATCAGACGGGGGGCTGGGACTCGTTTGAACAGCGCGAGCTCCATGACGTGTGCGTGGAACTTGACAGAAAGGGCGTTAAATTCATGCTCTCCAATTCCGCGGCCCCCTTTATTAACGATCTTTACTCCGATTTTAATCTGAACTATGTCAAGGCTCCGCGCTCCATCAACTCCAAG
The DNA here is from genome assembly GCA_018713485.1 of Candidatus Avisuccinivibrio pullicola. GTDB lineage: Bacteria > Pseudomonadota > Gammaproteobacteria > Enterobacterales > Succinivibrionaceae > Avisuccinivibrio_A > Avisuccinivibrio_A pullicola. The sequence goes on along the minus strand of DVOQ01000011.1, from coordinate 11,422 downwards.
GGCACGGGACGCAGTGCCATCGCCGAGGTGGTGATTACCAATTACGACACCTATCAGGGCAACGCCTCCTTACTGCACCCTGACTGGCTGAAGCTGCGCAAGGGCGCAGCCTGCGCCCACGCCTTAGCGGAGGACTTCGCCAGCACCTGTCCGCCTGAAGAGTCCCTTGGACGTTTTGCGCAGATCTTCGGAGAGGAAGCCGCGGCGGGATCGCGTGTGGAAACGGTACGCGCCACGGTGAAGAGGCGCAAAGGCGGGGATGGGACGCGTAAGGCGGAGCTAAAGGCGCTCTCTTAGGCACGTTATCATCGATTCCCCGTGAGACGGGTAAGACCAGGTAAGACACCTGTTGAGGAAGAGCCGGTCTGCTGCGTCTTTTAGCTTTCAGGAAAAGGAAAGGGCGGCCCTCGGGCCGCCCTTATATTTTGCGGATGTTTTGGTAACTTTGTGAAGACTAGATCTTCTCGGGAACCATCTTGATGTGGCCGCAGGGGCATTCCTGAGCGCACACACCGCAGCCCTTGCAGTAGTCGTAATTGAACTCGTAGCCCTTGCCGGGTCCGAGCTTAATCACAGCGCTGTCAGGGCACACACCGTAGCAGTTGTCGCACTCCATGCAGTTGCCGCAGGATAAGCAGCGGCGGGCCTCGAAGATGGCGTTCTCTTCGGTAAGGCCATGCTGCACCTCGTCAAAGGTCTGGGTACGGCGGGCTAACTCTAACTGCGGACGGATGGTCTTGTCAGCGTCAGAGTAGTACCACGGATGCATGTCCTCGAACTTAGCGTCCTCGTGCTTCTCGGGACGCTGATACACAGTGCCCTTTAAGTAGGCGTTGACGCCGCGGGCGGCGTGCTTGCCCATGCCGATGGCGGCGGTCACGGTACGGGTACCGGGGACCATATCGCCGGCGGCGAAGATACCGGGAACGGTGGTTTCCATGGTTTCCTTGTTGACGGTCACGGCGTCCTTCTCTGTCTGCAGACCCTCAACCTTCTTGCACACCGAGAGATCGACGTTCTGGCCGATGGCGAGCACCACGCCGTCAGCGGGCAGCTCCTCGAACTCTCCGGTAGGCTCCGGCCAGCCCTGATCGTTTAACTTCATCTTCTCGATCTTGAGGCTGTCCTTGGAGGCCTGGGAAATGGTGGAGAGCCACTTCACCTGAATGCCTTCCTGAATGGCGCCATCCATCTCTTCCTCGTTAGCCGGCATACGGTCGCGGTTACGACGGTAGACGATGATGGGCTCGGCACCCATACGGCGCAGCGAACGGGCCACGTCCACGGCGGTATTACCACCACCGTACACAGCCACGCGGCGGCCAATCTCGATGTCCTCGTGGGAGGCGATTTCACCTAAGATGTCCAGAGCGTGGACGATGTGGGGAGTGTCGCCGGTCGGGATATCGACATTGGTGGATAAGGAGGCACCCATGCCCAGGATCACGGCATCGTAATTGCCGTCCTGCTTCTCCTTGAGGATGTCCTCGACCTTGTGCTCGCACTCGATGGTGATACCCATGTCGGTTAAGCGCTTGATCTCGGCGTCAAGGATGTTGCGCGGTAAGCGGTACACGGGGATACCGTAGCGCATCATGCCACCCGGTTCCTTGGCCATTTCCACGATGTGGACGGTGTGGCCGAAACGGCGCAGCTGATAGGCGGCGGAGAGGCCGGCAGGGCCGGAACCGACGATGAGCACTCGCTTGCCGGTCTCGCGGGTGGGCTTTCTGAAGGAGAGGTTATGCTCAATGGCATAGTCGCCTAAGAAACGTTCTACGGAGTTAATGCCCACGGACTCGTCGAGGAAGCCGCGGTTGCACTTGCCCTCGCAGGTGTGATAGCAGACACGGCCCATGCAGGCGGGGAGGGGATTGTCCTCGGTGAGCACACGCCAGGCATGCTCGTAGTCGCCTTCACCTGCATAGTAAAGCCACTGCTGAATGTTCTCGCCGGCCGGGCACTGCTTGTTGCAGGGCGGCAGCTTGAAGACGTTGACCGGCCTTAAGGTACGCCACGAACCGGTCTTGTTGGCAAGAGAGGTTGCCGGGTTTAAGGTCGCGGCAAAGGATTTGTTCATCATGTTTAGCTTGCTCCTCATTAAACCGTCTGATTGCGCTCTAAGGCCTGGATGGCCACCGGCACAGTCGCGGGCACGTCATCACCGATGAGGCCAAAGCTCTTGATGTTTTCGTCGCACATGGCCTGGATGCGGGCGAGCACCTTGGGATCGCCCTTCTTGCCCGTGAGGTGGGCATAGCGGCGCTGCAGCTTGAGGAAGTTGATGACCGGCTGCTGCTTGGTGATCTTGCGCACGGAGGTGATCTTGCCGTACTCGGCCTCGAAAATCGGGTAGAAGCCGGTTTCCATGGCTAAGCGGGCGACAGTCACGGTGGAGGAAGAGGCGCAGCCCCAGCCTAACGGGCAGGGCACGAAGATCTGAATGTAACGGGCGCCGTGATAGGACATGGCCTTCTGGACCTTGTACTCTAAATCACGCAGATCGGCCACAGAGGCGGTAGCCACGTAGGGGATACCGTGAGCCATGGCGATGAGCGGCACGTTCTTGCCCTTGCCCCAGTCGGCACCGGGCTCAGCACCCACTAACTGGGTGGTGGCGGTACGGGCGGCCGGAGGAGTGGCGGAGGAACGCTGCACGCCGGTGTTCATGTAAGCGCCGTTGTCATAGCAGATGTAGAGGACATCGTCGTTACGCTCGAACATGCCCGAGAGGGGGCCAAAACCGATGTCGGTGGTACCGCCGTCACCGCCCTGGGCGATCACGCGGGGGACATTGGTATTGCCGGCCTTCTTGGCACGCACGCGGGCAGCCACGGCAAGTCCCGAACCCACGGCGGCGGTGTTGCCGAACAGGGAGTGGATCCAGGGCAGACGCCAGGCGGACTCCGGATAGGGAGTGGAGAACACCTCAAGGCAGCCGGTGGCGTTGGCGACCATTAACTGACCGCCGGTGGCGCGCATCGCGGCGTCAATGGCGTAGCGGGCACCTAAGGCCTCGCCGCAGCCCTGGCAGGCACGGTGGCCGGAAATCAGGGTGTTGGGACGGCTCTCGGAGGCCTGGTTGGTCCGCATGGTGGGGTTTAAGAGACGGTTGCCAACGGTCTTGGAGCCGGTCTGATAGAACTTGATTGCATCTAACATGGTCTTAACTCCTTAGGCGCGGCTTAAGGTGGCTTCAAGGGCAGTCTCGTCAACGAGCTTGTCCTCGGGAACGGTCACGCCCTCAGTGTCCTTGAGGTAGCTGTTGAGCACCTTGGGATCGAGGTCGATGAAGGTCATCTCGTCGGTGAGCTTGCCGCCTAACGAGGCTTCCACGATCTTGCGGATGGTGGAGCCGTAAATGGCGCGGCCGCCTAAACCGGCGATCACGGTACGCACGTCGGTGTCGGTACCTTCCATGGCGCGCTTCACCTCGGGGCAGACGACGCCGCGGGCGCCGTAGGAGAAGGTACGCTCGAGGCAGACCACCTTCTTGCAGTCGCCGATGGCTTCCTTAATCTTGGCGTAGGGGAAGGGACGGAAGGACTTTAAGGAGATGAGTCCGACCTTGACGCCCTCGGCGCGCAGACGGTCAATCTCGTCCTTGGCGGTGCCGACGGAGGAGCCCATGACGATGAGCTTTAACTCGGCGTCGTCGCAGCGGTAGCAGTCAAGGAGACCACCGGAGTTGCGGCCGGTTAAGGCGCGGTACTCGGCGGTGACCTTCTCAATGACGTCTAAGGCGCGGTGCATCTTGCGCTGCTGCAGGAAGCGCAGCTCGGTGAAGGCTTCGGGGCCGACCATGGCGCCCATGGAGATAGGCTCCTTGGGATCTAAGTACTCACGGGGCTGATACTCCGGCAGAAAGGAGTCGATCTGCTCCTGCGAGGGGATATCGAGGCGCTCGAAAGCGTGGGTTAAGACGAAGCCGTCCATGCACACCATGACGGGCAGGCCCACTTCCTCGGCGATCTTGAAGGCCATGATGTGGGTGTCCACGGCGTCCTGGTTGGACTCGCAGAAGAGCTGCAGCCAGCCGGAGTCACGCTGGGACAGGGAGTCGGAGTGATCGTTCCAGATGTTGATCGGGGCACCGATGGCACGGGAGGCGACGGTCATGACGATGGGCAGACCTAAGCCTGAGGCATTGTAGACACCCTCAACCATGTATAAGAGGCCCTGGGAGGCGGTGGCGGTATAGGTTCTGACGCCGCCTGCGGAGGCACCGATCGACACGGAAATGGCGGAGAACTCGGACTCCACGTTGACGAACTCGCAGTCCTTTAAGGAACCGGTCTTAACGAACTTACCTAAGTTTTCCACGATGTGGGTCTGGGGGGAAATCGGGTAAGCGCAGACGGCACCGGGACGGCATAAGGCCACGGCCTCGGCGATACCTAACGAGCCTTCAATCTGCTTAAGCATGAGAGCCTCCGTTCTTGACGTTCATGATGTACTCGTAAGCCAGGGCCGCGGTTTCGGCGTTGGCGTCACCCACCTTGCCAGGATAGCGGGACTGGAAGGACTTCTGCACGCTTTCAAGCTTCAGCACGCCGGTGGCGGCAGCCATGGCGGCGAGCATCGGGGCGCCGGGCAGCGGGCGGCCGATCTTCTGCATGGCAAAATCGGTGGCCGGAACGGTTAAGACGTGGCCCTTGGGCAGACGTGCGCAGAGCTCGGGGACAATCTGCTCGGCAGGATCAGCGGAATTGATGACGGCATAGCCCGTGGGAGAAATACCGGCAAACACGTCTAAGGCGGTTAACAGGGTACGGTCCTGCACCACGACGGTATCGGGGGCGAGGATCGGCTCGTGAGTACGGATTTCCTTATCGTCGATACGGGCGTAAGCCACCACAGGGGCACCGGTACGCTCAGAACCGAAGCTCGGGAAAGCCTGGGCATAATGGCCTTCAAGGAAGGCGGCCAGCGACAGCATCTCGGCTGCTGTCACCACACCCTGACCGCCACGGCCGTGTAATCTAATTTGAAGCAAAGTCGGCTCCTTAGTTGGTTGCATGTGCCAACCCGTAAGGTCTGCCCTTACGGAATCGGGCGCATTGTAGCTTTATCTCAAAACACCTCAAGTTCGGTAAGAACACACGGGGCTCTTTCCCGAAACCTTGGGCATTGTATGCAATTTCTTCTGCTCGGGGTGTGACGAAGCCCATATAAATGCGCCCCGGAAGCCCCTTAAAGATGTGTGGCAGTTCACAAAAACACGGATTTATGTGATCTAAATCACGTAAATTTTGGAGTATTATTTTACGGACTAATTTTTAGTCTTTACCCAAAAATGTACTCGCTAACCCTTGTTAAAACGCATAAATAACGCAATGTTGCTAATTAGCTAAAGCTAACCATGATGGAGTTTTATTTCAAAACGGGCGGGGACAAAAAATTTTTGCTATTATTAAACCATATTTATTAATGAGGTTTAATAATTAAAGGTCCCGTATGCCACGCAAACGCGATCCGGAACATCTCTCCACCGGAGATATCCGTAAAAGCAATGAAAACGCAGTCTTAAAAGCCCTGCACGCCGAGCAGGTGGCCTCCATTTCCCGCCTTAAGGAACTTACGGCTCTGTCGGTGGTGACGGTGACGCGCATTTTAGAGCGTCTGACCTTAACGGGGATCGTGACGCGCGAGGAGCGTACCGTGACGGGGGTGGGGCGGCCGGCCGTGACCTTCCGCTTTAACGCCGCCCATCAGCTTCTGCTCGTAGTGTCATGCTATCAGCGCTACGGTCATTATTACGCGGGCTATTCGGTGCACGATCTCTTCGGCGAGTGCCTCGAGCGGCGCGAGGAGCTCCTCTCCACCATCAATACTGACGTGTTAAGGGAGAGTATCGAGAATTTCCTTAGCCGCTACGAGCGCGTGGCGATCATCGGGATCTCCATGCCCTCGGACAGCATTGGCGGGCGTGTGGGCGCGGCGTTGCGCCACGATCCCATGTCCGAGCGCCTCGCTCGTCATCTAAACGGGCACTTCAACCGCCCCGTGTTCTTTGAGACCGACATCAACGCCGCGGCCTTAGGCTGCTATAAGCGCCATCCCCAGGCGGGCTTCGTCACGGGCCTGGTGCTGATGCCCGGCCGCGCCCCCGCCTGCGGCTTCTGCTATAACGGCTCCGTGATCCGCGGCCGTGACGGCATGGCCGGCGAGGTGCGCTATTTCCCCATGTTCAATGACGTGGGCATTCTGCCTGATGACCCGGCCCAGGCGGACGAGCTTGCCGTCCGCACCCTGCGGGCCGTGATGTGCGTGTTAAATCCCGCCCTCGTGTGCGTCTTTACCGAGGGCCTGAAGGCGGGACTGTCCGAAAGGTTAAAGCGCCGCGTCCTCACCGAGGTGGAAAGCGCCATGCTTCCCCGCGTCGAGGTTTTAACCTCCATCCGCGATGACGTGGTCTCGGGCATGATCACCCTGTGCCTTGAAAAGCTCGACCGCGTGACAGGCTGAGCCGTCCTTTACGCCCCGAGCTCCTTTAAACGGGAGATAAGTCTCAGGGCATGCTCACGGGAGCGCTCTTTCTGCACGGCAATGGCCTTATCGTCAGTACGTGTGACATAGCCAATCCCGCCCGTGAAGACGTAGCCGCAGTACTCCATACCCGTAAGTCTGCACATCGCCTCGTAGCAGTGCAGGAAGTCCTCAATGTGGAACCCCATGGGGCCGTCCACAGTGTACATTTCAGCAGGAGCTCCCGCGGTAATGGAGAGCAGGACCTTCTTGCCCTGAAGCTGATGGCCTGTGGAACCATGCGAAAAGCCGTGCGTGAAGGTCTCCTCCATCCAGCGCTCTAAAAGCGAGGGAGATGAGTACCAGAAAAGCGGGAACTGCAGCACGATGACGTCAGAGCGGATCAGGCGTTCCTGTTCTTTGTTTACGTCAATCCTAAAGTCGGGGTAGAGGGAGTCGAGGCGCGCGATCTCCGCTTCGGGCAGCTCCTTTTCCAGCGTCCCGAGAATAGTGGCGTTGGCGACGGAGACCTTTAAATCGGGGTGCCCGCTTACGATGAGTATATGAGACATAGCGTGTTCCTTTAGGTGAGAAGATACCTAAGTCTGGCTCTTAAGACGAGGCGGACCGTAAATTAAAGAGCTTTAGGCAAAAAAGCGCTGCCGGGGGCGGATTATTTGTGATGTTGATCAAGCGGAGGGCAGGGCTTGTCGTGTAATATAGAAGGACTGCCATGTGGCAGAGACTTTAATGCACGGAAAATGATAACTGACGACAGTTGTTGCCTTCATAACGGCCTCATTACTCACCTTCACTGTTTAGATATTTCTGATTTTTCTTCGATGAGCACGGCGGAGGATTCCTTATGGAAGAGGTAGCCGTCCATCAGGTAATGTTTGACATGGCGTGGGTCAGCGATCCCACCGCGTGGCTAGGTCTTTTAACCCTCGTGGTCATCGAGATTGTCCTCGGTATCGACAACCTCGTCTTTATCGCCATTCTCTCGGCGAAACTGCCGCGTGAAAAGCGCGATAAGGCCCGTTATGTTGGCTTAGGCGGCGCGCTGATCATCCGCCTTATCCTGCTTACCTGCATCTCATATATCGTGACCATGACAAAGCCCCTGTTTCACATTTACAGTTTCGGGGTGTCGGGGCGCGATATCGTGATGTTCATAGGCGGCGTCTTCCTTTTATATAAGGCCACGCATGAGCTGCACTCCAAATTAGAGGGCTTTGACGAGGAGCTTTCGGTATCCAAGGCCGCAGGTCAGGCCTTTGGCATGGTGGTGCTGCAGATCATGGTGTTAGACGCCGTGTTCTCTCTCGATGCCATCATCACTGCCGTGGGCATGATTGATCACGTCTTTATCATGATGTTCGCCGTGGTCATCGCCATGGGCCTCATGACCCTCGCCTCCAAAGTGATCACCGATTTCGTAAGCTCGCATCCCACGCTGGTCATCCTGTGTCTTGGCTTCCTGCTGTTAATCGGCTTCAGCCTGCTCATGGAGGCGCTGCACTTTCACGTGCCCAAGGGCTATCTTTACGCGGCGATCGGCTTCTCCATCCTCATTGAGATCTTCAATCAGGTGGCACGCCGCAATACCTTAAATTTAGGCGGCTCGGGCAATTCCATGCAGAGCCGTGAGGTGGCGGCCAATTTAGTGTTAAGGCTCTTAGGTTCCAATCAGAATCAGGTGCAGACCTTAAAGGAGGCCATCGTCTCGCGTACCGGCTCGCAGGTCTTCAACTTTGAGGAAAAGGAGATGGTCTCGCGCGTGCTGCAGCTCTCCTCGCTGCCCGTCAAGGCCGTCATGACCGCCCGTACCGATGTGGAGATGATCGACGTAAGCCAGGCGCCGGCTGATCTGGTGAAAGAGGCCTGTGAGTTAAGCCGCTCGCGCCTCGTGGCCTTTAAGGACGGACTGCGCGATCATCCCGTGGGCTATATCCGTCGCCTCGATATCATGGCCCGCGCCCTGGAGGATAAGGAAAACTTCAAGGCTGACGCCCTCGTGCGCGAGCCTTTATATCTTCCCGAGACCATCAGCATCCTCAAGGCCCTGGAGGAATTTCGCAAGGTCAAGAAGAACATCGGTTTCCTCTACGATGAGTTCGGCAATTTCGAGGGCATTATCTGCCTGCACGATATCCTCGAGGAGATCGCCGGCGAGCTGCCCGAGCAGGCCGAGATCCCCGAGCTTATCCGCGTCAAAAACGGAGTGTGGCGCATTGAGGGCGATGCCATCTTAAAGGATGTCTCGCGTTTAACCGGCTTTAACGTTCCCGTCTCGGAGCGCTATCACACCATCGCGGGCTTTATCCTCGATTACCTGCAGCGGGTGCCGGCCATGGGCGAGCACATCCTGCTGCCGCGCTGGGAGATTGAAATCGTCAAGGCCGATTCGACCTCGATCGACGCCATTCTGCTCACCTCGCTTGCCAAAAAGGAGCGCTCGGAGAAAGAGAAAGGCGAGTACCCGCGTCAGAGCGCGTGAAACGGCTAAAAATTGCGCATTAGGTGTGTAAAAAGCCGTATTTTATGGCATAATGCGCACGTCCTTTTACGGGTGAAAAAAGCGCCCTCAGGGGCGTGACCGGGGACCGGTTCCCGGCCGACAGCGGTGGAACTTAGAAAGAAGGCCCCCAGAAAAGGGGCTTTTTTTATGGTTAAAACACATTAACGTATAAGAGGTATGCATGGCAGGTACCATTGAAGATCGTATCCATGACCTGGTGAGCCCCCTCGTGGAATCCTTAGGTCTTAGCCTGTGGGGAGTGCGTTTCCGCACCGGAGCTAAACACGCCAGGCTGCAGATCTATATCGACGGCCCCGAGGGTGTCAGCGCGGATGCCTGCGCGGACGCGACGCGTCTTATTTCCCCGGCTCTGGATGCGGCCGATCTCATCGGTCCTGCGTATATCCTCGAGGTTTCCTCGCCGGGGCTTGACCGCATTCTCTTTACGTTAGAGCAGCTTAAGGCATCCACAGGCTCTCAGATCCGCCTTGAGCTGCGTCTGCCCATGGAAGGGCGCAAGCGTTTTGAGGGCCGCCTGCAAGAGGTGGGCGAGGACGGTACGTTCCGCCTTGAGGATAAACAAGACGGTCTTAAGGAAATGGCCTTCAGCAACGTGGCCTCCTGCAGGATCGTACCCGATTTTTCTGCCCGTTAAGGCAGCCAAGGAGGTCATGAAAAATGGGAAAGGAAATCATTGCCATTGCCGAGGCTCTCTCCAATGAGCGTGCTATCCCCCGCGACAAGATTTTCGAGGCGTTAGAGACCGCGCTCGCTACCGCCACCAAGAAGAATTACGCCGCAGATATCGCCGTGCGCGTCACCATCGACCCCAAGGACGGTTCGTACCGCACCTTCCGCCGCTGGGAGGTGGTGGCCGATGACGCCGCACTGGAGAATCCCGCCGCACAGACGACCCTCGAGGCCGCCCGTCTCGACAATCCCGAGGTGCAGGTGGGCGATTTCGTCGAGGACGAGATTGAGTCGGTAGCCTTTAACCGCATCACCATTCAGACCGCCAAGCAGGTGCTCTCGCAGAAGGTCAAGGACGCCGAGCGCGAGCAGATTGTCGCCGAGCAGATGGAGCGTTTAGGTCACGTCATCAACGCCACGGTCAAGAAACAGGGCCGTGACTTCATGATCCTCGATTTAGGCAACAACGCCGAGGCGGTGTTAAAGCGCGAGCAGATCATTCCCCACGAGACCTTCGGCCGCGGCGATCGCATCAAGGTCCTGCTGGCCGAGATCCGCAATGACGCCAAGGGCCCGCAGATCATCTGCTCCCGTACCTCCCCCGAGTTCCTGAAGGAGCTCTTCCGCATCGAGGTTCCCGAGATCGGTGAGGACATCATCGAGGTGATGGGCGTGGCCCGTGACCCCGGCTCCCGCGCCAAGATCGCCGTGCGCTCCAAGGATAAGCGCATTGATCCCCGCGGCGCCTGCATCGGCATGCGCGGCGCCCGCGTCATGGCCGTCTCCAACGAACTCTCCGGCGAGAAGATCGACGTGGTGCTCTGGGACGAGAACCTCGCTCAGTACGTCACCAACGCCATGGAGCCTGCCGAGGTCTCGCGCATCATCATTAACGAGGACACCCACTCCATCGAGGTGGGCGTCGCCGACGACAATTTAGCCTTAGCCATCGGCCGCAACGGTCAGAACGTGCGTTTAGCCTCCCAGCTTTTAGGCTGGAACCTCAACGTCACCGCCGAATCGGAGATGGAGAAGAACTTAAGCGCCGAGCTGTCCAAGGTCGTGCAGCTCTTCGTGGACAGCCTCAACATTGACGAGGACTTCGCCTCGGTGCTCGCCGACATGGGCTTTACCACCTTAGATGAAATCGCCTACGTCCCCGTCGAGGAGTTCATGGCCATTGACGGTATGGACGAGGAGACGGCGCAGATCCTGCAGCAGAATGCCCGTGCCGCCATCGAGGCGCGCGAGGCCGAGAAGATGTCGCAGGGCTTTGATGAGCTCTTGAAGCTCGACGGCATGGATGATCTCACCGCCGGTGCCTTGATGGCCAACGGTATCACCTCCGCTGAGGATTTAGCCGAGATGGCCTCTGACGAGCTCACCGAGAAGGTGGAAGGTCTTGATGAGGAGAGAGCGGGCAAGCTTATCATGGCCGCCCGTAACGAGTGCTGGTTTAAGGACGAGCCTCAGGAAGCGGCCCCCGTGCCGGCTTCGGATGAGAAACAGGATTAGGGAGGGAGCTTATGACGGATAACACTCAGGGCCAGGGGGGCAATGCCCCCAAGCGCATGTCGCTTAACAAGAAAACCCACAGTACCCTGACCCTCCCGGGTCAGGCCGGCCGTTCCAAGGTCGTGCAGGTTGAGGTGCGCAAGCGTCACACCATCGACATGCGCGCCGTGGAGGAAAAGCGTAAGGCCGCTCAGGAGGCCGCCGCCAGGGCTGAGGCCGAGCGCAAGG
>DVOQ01000083.1 GCA_018713485.1 Candidatus Avisuccinivibrio pullicola | reverse complement strand
TCCGTTTACGTACTGTCAAAGAACTCTCTGAAAACCGTGGAGGTTTCAGGCTTCCCGTCACTTCGCTTCGCCTCGGTGCCGGTCAGCGGGTGTGCATTTTAAACACTTCTCAGATGCTGTCAACACTTTTTTCAGAAATTTTACGCAGGGCGCTCTGTTTCTCAGGGGCACTATACGTATTCCGGGCCTTGACACTTAGGGCTTTGCTCCTTACGTAAAAGGAATGAAAATTTTATGAAAAACTCTCAGCCTCTACCTGATACAGTGTCGGTTTTTCTGCACCATCAGAGAGCAAAAACGCTTTTTTGCCGCCCGCTGCCCCTCTGTTCCTGAGTCTTAAAGTTCGTCCGCTTATTTCCTGACAGAAATCCCTGCCTAGACTTCCTGTCTGAGCGCCGTACCGGTTCTTACCCCCTCGAACTGTCTGTGGAGCACTGCTCCCTAGTCCACCGCGATTTCGCGGCTTAAGGCACGGATAAGATCAATGCCATCCCAGGTAAAGCCAAAATCAAGAGCACGGCCGACCCTCACTATCCTGTCCACGCCGCGCCAGCGCTCCTTAATGACTAAAGCGCGCAGTTCCTCTCCCTTAAAACCTGCGTAAGTCACGGTCTGCAGACGCTCCGAACATAAAGCCCCCACCTCCTCTAAATGCTCCACCGTAAAGACATAGAGAAGTCCGCTGTGCCCCTTAAAGCGGCTGAGATCAAAGTCAGTGCTTTTCACGTCCGCGCGCAGCAGGGCGAGGCTGTGCCCTGAGAGCGGAACATAATCAAGCGTCCCCTCCTTATTCTCGGCGGCAGCAACGAGCAGCTGTTCTAACTTAGCCAGCGTCTGTCTCCCCGCAAGGGGATAACGCCTGTCGGCAAGGGAAGCGAGCCCCTCACAGAGAAGGGAAGCGGCACGCTCTCCCTCTCTGCCCACCAGCACCAGAGCCACGGGTGAGGAGCAGGCATTCTGATCGTTTAAGTAGAGATCGTTATAAAGGCCGGCGATGAGTTCCCCGCGTCCCTGCGAGTTAAGGGAGAGGACATGCGCGGCGTTAATAAGGCTGAGAGAGTAGCGATCTGCAAAGTTAAGTTCACGCCCCCTTACCTTGAGCGGGGATTGCCTCAGTCTTTCAATATTCTCATCCCCGCCAAAGACAATACGGGCATCGGAGACAGCACTTATAGCATCCGTCACTTCCCTGTCCGAGGCGTAACTGAAGAGCACGCAGTAAGGACGCAGGGGCTTAAAGCGCTCCATAGCTAACAGCTCTCTCAGATGGGCACAGATAATGGCGGTCTGCGGGAAGGCAAGGCGCGGCAGGCGCACGAGATTGACGTTGCCGGCAAGGAGCCCCGCCACGAGGCTATAGGCAAAATTGGCGGGCACGTTCGAGGGCGATGAATGAAACACCACGCCGAGGCCCAGAGCACGGTCCTTTAAAGACGCATAGGACTTGAGCAGCGCCTCCAGATGCGCGCGGCGCAGGAAAAAGCCCAGAGCGATGAGATCTGGATACTGCGTTCTATCCTCGTGAAGCAGCCTCTCCGAGAGCTCCTGCAAAAGCTCCACGCACCGCGGTTCAAAAAGCGCACGCGGCGGCATAATAGGAGCTTTCTCCAGCTCCGCCCTGCCCCCTACGGCAAAGTTAAGTTTTTCATAGACGGTAGGTATCACTGCAGCCTCTCACCTCAGCACGGGGCAGACGGCCCGTGACCTTAAAGTATTTGCCCTTGCGTCCACAGGGACAGTCATCCTCACCTAAGATCACACCACGATCATCCGTAATGAGCAGATTGCCGGGATAGGAGGTGGGCAGAAGCGAAATCACCTCGATGATTCCCTCCTCTCCCATAGCGCATAACGAGAGATCGCGCTCGCGGCGCGTGAGCACGTCAGAGCAGTCGGCGCAGTGCAGATGCCCGTAGGAGCATTCAACGAAGATGGAACCGGCCTGCTCGACCATACCGTAATAATCGTGAATATCCTGAAGACCGGTGAGCGCCTTAAGGCGCGCGTAGAGCTCATCACGGGTAATGTTAAGGGAGGCAAGGCGCTTCCAGCCCCCTCCGTGAAAGAGGATCCCCTGACTTAAATCCGGACGCCACGGAGATTTTTCAAGGCTCCCGCAAAAGTACTGCCAGAGCACATAGGTAAAGGAAAAAAGGAGGATCTTCTCCCCCGCGTGCCGTTCCATGAATGCGCGCACCGCATTCAGGTTGAGACTTAAATCGTCATTGAGGGCATAGGTGCGATCGCTGCCGAAAATGGAAAAGCCGAGCACCCCCGCACCGCGGGCGGAAAACAGCGCACGGTTTTTGATGACCGCGGGGCAGTCGATGATAAGCAGGGGCAGCCTGGCCTTACCGAGAAAGGAGGAGACGATACTGACCAGCACCTTTTGCTGTAAGGCGGCGTTGTGGCGATCTAAATAAATGCGCGACACGCTCTGTCCTGAAGTGCCCGAGGAGGTCACGGTCTTGAAAATCTCCCTCTCGGGCACCGAACAGAGCTTTAAGCGCTTAAAGAGCCCCACGGGCAAAAAGGGCAGATCCGTGAAGTCAGCACTTATACCGGGAGCCGTCACATCACAGTTAAGCGCCTTAAGCATACGCGCATAGCTCTCACAGCTGGCCGCATGATGGCGCAAAAGGGGCAGAAGGCGCGCATTTAAAAACGCTCTTTTCTCAGGAGCGCTTAAGGAAAAGGGATTAGCGCTCTCCACGGGGAAAACGGAGGAGAGATCAGAGACGCGGCAGTCGGTCATAGAGAATCTTTCCGGCGGCATTTAGCGGGATGGCGTTCACCTCACTTACCTCAAGAGCAGAAGGCACGCAGTTTAGACGGGAGGCAAGATAGGCCTGAACTTCATGCACGCCAAGGTTAGCGTCTTTAAGGGACACGCTCACCGCGTAAATAACTAAGTGATCATCCTTGCCTGCTGCAACGCACTGCAATTTAGGAAAATGCTCCGTGAGGAGATCTTCCACATGCGTAAGGGAGGTACGGCGTCCGAAGAGTTTGATAAAGCGCTTCTTACGCCCCACGATGTAATAGTCACCGTCACTGTCGCGCCACGCTAAGTCCCCGGTCCGGAGCACGCCGTGAAAATCATCCCCACGCGCAAGATCGGCGGCACTCTCTGCATAGCCCATGGCGACATTACCGCCCATAAACACGATCTCGCCCGTCTCTTCGGGACGGATGATCTCCTGACCCTGCGCGTCCTCTAAATACATGGCAGCCCCCGGCACCACCGCTCCCACCGAACCGAGTTTCTGCTGCGCCTTGTTGGGCTCGAGGAAGGCAATCCTCGCGGTGGCCTCAGTCTGTCCGTACATGATGTAAAACTTAAGCCCGTGCGCCATGGCATAATCGGCGAAGATCTTCTGCCTTATGGGAGGCAGGTGACCGCCGGCCTGAGTGAAATACTTAAGATGCGGATAGGTACGGCGCGTAAAACCGAGGCGCTCGAGCATCTCATAGGTATAAGGGACTCCGGCAAAAGAGGTAATTCCAGAGTTTATTTCCTGCCAGAACTCGCGCTGCATCACGGAATGCGGACTGAGACGCACCGTTCCCCCTCCCACTAAATGACTGTTAATCACCGAGATGGCGTAACTGTAATTTAAGGGCAGATTGAGAAGCGTTTTCTCGTCAGGTCCTAAATTCAGATATTCGGCGATGGCGCGGGCATTAGAGGTGAAATTGTAGTAGGAAAGGCGCACTAATTTCGCCGTTCCCGTCGATCCCGAGGTCGAGAGCAGAGCCGACAGCTCCGGATGCAGCTCGGGGCCCCTGCCAAAATATTCAGGGATGCGCACTAAGGCGCAGTTTTCAAACACGCGCTCTGCGGCAAGCTCCGGAAAAAGCTGCTTTAAGCGCTCTTCAGGACCAATCACGCCCTCAATATGATAGAGGTGAATCAGCTTTAAGAGCACGTCGTTATGATCGCTTACGTTAGCGGGCATAACCACATGATGATTTCTGAAGCCCGATGAAGCGGTGGCCAGTGAATCCACCTCAGGACTTGCCAGCCACATTAACAGCGTGCGTTTCTCAAGAGGAAGATTCACGTCATACATTTCCCCATAGGTAAGGGAGAGACGCGCATCCTCAAGTGCAATGTGATTTAAATCCGGCTGTCGCGCAAAGCGAATCATGATGGTCCTTAGTTATCAGTAGCGTGTTGTCCTTGTCTAAACAATATCTTAATCTATCCTTACCCCACAGGTACACGCGCGGAGCGTCTTAGCGCACACTTTACACAAATATTTCAGATTACGGCTCCTCGCTACCACACCCTGCATAGAGCACGCGACATCTCCTCCTGACTCGTGATCTATGGTGGCCCCTCCCTGGCATAATTGGTTAACCCCTGATTTTATGCAAATTTAAAGTCGTGACTTATGCAAATTTAAAGTGACTGCAAAAACAGCGCCCGGCTTCTGTCAGGAAGAGCTCCTTCGTCACGGAAAGTTCTGTCACATGCAGTTACAATGCTCAGAACACATTGAGAAGATTAAGCCTGAAGGAGATCCCGTGAAAAAGACTGTCCTCTGCACCCTGCTCCTTGCCACCATGTTAAGCGCCTGCGCCACGCCTCAGGAAAGCGCCGTACCGGAGCGCGTCATCGCACCACCGGCATCCGTCACCGCAGCAGCCACCCTTACGTGGCTCGACAGCGCCGTGGAGGAGGGCTATGCGAAGATGGTGGAGCAGCGGCATTACCTGCATCAGCATCCCGAGCTTGGCAATCAGGAGTATAAGACTCAGGCCTATATCGCAGACTATCTTGAGTCCTTAGGCATTAAGACCCTGAGGGGTACGCAAAACGCTCCCACGGCCGTCATCGGGATCATCAACGAGGGTAAGGACAACGCCATTGGACTCAGGGCGGATATCGACGCGCTGCCCATTACCGAGCGCACGGGGCTGCCCTACGCCAGTCAGGAAAAAGGGCTGTATTTCGGGCAGGAAACCGACGTTTACCATGGCTGCGGACATGACGCGCATATGGCGATGCTGCTTGCGGCCGCGAAAATCCTTCAGGAGCACGCCACGGAACTGCCCCGCACCGTGGTACTCGTTTTCCAGCCCGCCGAGGAAGGCGATTCCCTTCAAAATCCCTATCTTACAGGCAGGATGGCGCTCTCGGGAGCGAAGGCCCTCGTTGCGGACGGGATCCTCGACACCTATGGCATTGAGCACATGTTCGGTATCCACGTCATGATCCCGCCCTCGGGGACGGTGCTTGTCGCTCAGGGAACGGCACTAAACAGCGTCGATGCCTTTATGGCAGAGATTAACGGGGAGCAGACGCACGGGGCGATGCCCTGGCAGGGCGTGGACGCTACCCTGGCGGCCTCCGCCTGCGTGATGAATCTGCAGCACATCGTCTCCCGTAACGCCAATCTCTCGCAAGGCATGGGAGTGATCAGCGTGGGTAAACTCACCTCGGGTGACACCTCCAACGTCATCTCAGGCAAGGCCGAGATGCAGGGCACGATCCGTGCCTCGACCCCCGGCGTGCGCGCCACGCTCTTAAAGCGCCTGCCCGAGGTTCTCGACAATACCGCAAAGGCCTATGGGGCAAGCGCGGATACCACGGTGCTTGAGATTTATCCCGTGACGGTCAACGATCCCGACTTAGCCGCCCTCACCGTGGACAACCTTAAAGCCGCGGGTGTTAACGCCGCGATCTCGAAGTGGAACCCCGGAGCCTCCGAGGATTTCTCGTTTTTTGCCGAGAAGGTCCCCTCGGTGTTCATGTTTCTGGGCGTCACGCCAGAGGGAGTGAAGGAGCCCGCCAATAATCACTCCGATCGCTTCCTCATTGACGATGCGGCGCTTAAAGAAGGCGTAAAGGCGCACGTGACGGCGGCGTTCATGACGCCACTCTAAAGAAATAAGTAAGGGGGCGGGTTAGAGCGCCCCCTGACTGACTTTGCTTAGGTCAGGTTAAAACCCTAAAGCTGTGCCTTAAGGGCCTCGGGGTACTCGGGCATGGCCCCGTCCACGGTGCAGACGTAAGCTGCCACGGTGTTGGCAAGGGAATGGGCCTTAATAAGCGGGTAACCCTTTAAAAGCGAGGTGATGACGGTGGCGGTAAAGGAATCGCCGGCACCGACGGTGGAGACGGCCTTGACCTTCGGGGTCTTTAAATGCGACACCTCGTCGTTTAAAAAGACCGTGGAGGAGTCGGCACCGCAGGTGTAGATAAAGCCGTACACGCCGCGCGAGCGCAGGTAGGCGTTAAAGTCGCGCTCATCCTGCCCCTTAACCTCAAGCAATTTCATGAGTACGGGCAGTTCCTCATCGTTGCATTTGAAGATCTCGCACTCGGAAAGCGAGCTTTCCACTACCTCACGGCTGAAATAATCGCGGCGCAGATTGACGTCATAGACGCGCAGACGCAGCTCCTCAGGCATGGCCTTTAAGAAGGCGAGAATGGCGGCGGCGGATTTTGCCGAGCGCTGGGCTAAGGAGCCAAAACAGCACACCTGAGTCTTACGGGCGATGTTAAGCAGCTTCTCATCGGCCTCCATATTGTCATAAGCGGTGTCCATTAAAAAGGTATAGGTGGGAACGCCGCTTTCATCAAGGCTGACCCTGACCTGACCTGTGGGTCTGGCCACCGTCTCGAGATAATAGGGAAGCTGCTTTTCATCAAAGAGCTTACGGGCAAGGTGCCCGAGGTCATCGTCACCTACCCCGGAGATGGCCATGGCATTAAGCCCCTGCATACGGCAGTGATAGGCGAAATTGGCCGGAGCCCCGCCGATCCTCGGACCGTCGTCAAAAACGTCGTACAGCACCTCGCCTATTCCGGCGCAGTTAAGTTTCCGGCCCCTGAAGGCATTTAAATCAAGCATCTTAACCTCTTAATATGATGCGGAAGAAGAAGCGCCGGGCACTCCTGAAGAGGAGCGGGGCATCAGCATGGGATGGAGTACCTCTAAGGTGAAGGGACTCTCATCCCCTTTAATCCGGGTGATAAGTTTCTGCGCGGCGGCCGTTCCCATGGCGGTGACGGGCTGGCGCACCGCGGTGACGGGAACGGGATAGAAGCGCATCCACTGACTGTCACCGAAGGCGACCATGGAGAGATCGTCAGGGATACGGATCCCGCGCAGGTTGGCCGCGTATAAGGTTCCGGCCGACAGGGCGTTATTGGTGGCGATAATCGCGGTGGGACGGCGGCGGCTGTCCCTTAAGGAGAGAATATTGACCTGCTCGAAGGCTCCCATGTAGAGCTCCTCGTAAGCGACGGCATTGACCTCGATGATCTCGAGATCCGGGGCATAGGCCGCGGCGGCCGCGGCACGCTCCTTAAAGGTATAGACGGTGCGCGAACCTGCAAGGACCGCGATACGCTCGTGCCCTAACTCCCGTAAATGATCGATGGCAAGGCGCATGCCCTCGGCATTGTCGTCAAGGACGCGATCGCACTCAAACCCCGTGACATCGCGATCCACGGCGATCACGGGGAGCTCCTCAAGAAGCTCGGCGTTCTTGGCAAAATGCGCGGTGGGCATCACCACAAGTCCCGCGAGCTTTAAATTGCGCCACTGCCTCAGGATATGGCTTTCCTCACCGGCTCTTTCATAAGTGCAGCCCACCACGGGGATGAAGTCGTGGGCGTAGGCGACCTCGGAGACGGCCGCCACGATCTCGCCTGAAAAGGCGTTATGCAGATCGGCCACCAGCACCCCGATGAGGCCCGAGCGCAAGCGCCTCCCTTCCGTGAGGCTCTCGCCGCCCATACCGGCGTCGCGGGCGGCCTCCAGGATGCGCTCACGGGTTTCCTTCGCCACCAGCTCGGGGTGACGCAGGGCCCGCGATACCGTCGAGGCCGAAAGCCCTAAGTTACGGGCCAATTCACTGACATTGACCGTCATGCCGTTTCCTTAATCGGTTACGCGCCGTGGAGCGCTTCTTGCTAAATCAGTTGTTGCATTGCCGCAATGCTGCAAAAAGTTTTGCAACGGTGCCATTGTGGCATAAACAGTTTACACAGGCACAGGCAGGGGAGTTTTTTATGTGATTTTTTGATCGGTATGGCATTTTTATTTTGCAAAAACTTTGCATTTTGTTGCAATTCTTGCAAAGAATCCGGCAAAGCCTAAAATAACCGTCATCAGCGAACCTTAAGGGCCAGCGTACGCTTAAGGCAAGCAAAGGCACGTTTTTCTCGGAACTTTACAGGCAAGGCGCTCTGGCTTTACGCGCTTAACCTGACAGGACAGATATCATGGGCACTGAAACCTCCTTTATGCAGAAACTGCGCACCATGCCGCGCGAGTTCTGGATCCTCTCCATCGGCATGTATCTCTTTTTCGTCTCGTGGGCCGGCTGCTATTCACTGCTTGCCCTGTGGCTGCAGCGCTTCTTTAACATGAGCGGCTCGCAGACGGGTCTGACCTACGCCGTATTCTCGGTAGTGGCCTTCTGCCTGCAGCCCGTGTACGGTTTCATTCAGGATAAGCTGGTGTTACGCCGTAACCTCATTTACTACATCGGCATTCTGATGGCACTGTGCGGACCTTATTACATCTTCGTCTGCGAGCCCCTGTTAGGGATAAATCTCGTAGCCGGCGGCGTCGCGGTGGGTTTCTACATGGGCCTTTGCTATCAGGCAGGCGTGGGCGCCTTAGAGTCCTACTCGGAGCGTTTTGCGCGCCGCATCGGAGCGGAGTTCGGTCATATCCGGATGTGGGGCTCCTTAGGCTGGGCCTCGACGGTGGCGGTAACGGGCATTCTCATCAATATCGATCCCCACTATAACTTCTACCTCTCCTCGGTGGCCGGCGTACTCTTTTTACTCTGCGTCTTCTCCTTAAGAAGCGGGCGCTTCTCGCTCTCCTCCGCAGATGCCGACGCCTCGGGCAAAACGCAGAAAGCCTCGCTTAGCACGGCGCTCGCGCTCGTTAAGCTGCCCTCCTTCTGGGCGGTGATTGTCTGGGTGGTGGGCTGCTCCACCTACCTCGTCTACGATCAGCAGTTCATGGTGCGTTTCGTGCAGCTCTTTGACGATCCCGCCCATGGCACCGAGCTTTACGGCTATTTAAACTCCGTCCAGGTGTTCCTGGAGGCCGCCTGCACTTTCCTCGCCCCCTTCGTGGTCAATAAGATCGGTGCGAAAAACGGCATGATCGTGGCCGGCTCCATCATGTTCGTGCGCATCCTGCTGTCAGGACTCGTGGACTCGGCGGTGGCGATTTCAGCCGTCAAGCTGCTGCACGCCCCCGAGGTGCCGATGGTGATCATCTCCCTCTTTAAGTACATCACCACGCGCTTTAATCCCGCGCTGTCGGCTACCCTGTACCTCGTGGGCTATCAGATGGTAACCCAGGTCATCGGTGCGCTGATGGCTCCCGTGGCCGGTTACGGTTATGACACGATAGGCTTTGCCCACACCTATGTCATCATGTCCCTGTTAGTGCTCGTGACCACGGTGATTTCCGTCTTCCTCCTCAGAGGCATGAAGGTCAGCGAGGAGCACGCTCTCATGGAAGCCATGTCTAAGGCCAACACCAGGGAAAATTAATGTAAAGGCACGTGCCGCGCCCGGGGCGCGGCGTAGAACCGCTTTAAGAGGAATAAGCTATGTCAGGAACACAAGATAACGCCGCGTTAACCCTCAAAGCCACGCGCTGGCTTGGAGAGCATCAGGGCAGTGTGAGAAAGCGCCACTACCCGGCCTTCCACCTTGCCGCACCCTCAGGCTGGATTAACGATCCCAACGGCTTTTGCTTTGCGCTGGGGCAGTACCACCTTTTCTATCAGCACTATCCGTATGACGCGCAGTGGGGCCCCATGCACTGGGGACACGCGGTAAGCGACGATCTCATTCACTGGCACCACTGCCCCGTGGCACTTGCCCCTTCCGAGGCCTATGATAAAGACGGCTGCTTCTCAGGCTCGGCCATTGAGCATGACGGAAAGCTCTATCTTATCTACACGGGGCACGTGTGGTTAAAGGAACCCGGTAACGACGACGCCATCCGCGAGGTACAGTGCCTTGCCGTAAGTAAGGACGGCCTGCACTTTGAAAAGCAGGGCGTCATCATCGAGCCCCCTGAGGGCGTGATGCATTTTCGCGATCCCAAGGTGTGGGAGGAGAACGGTAAGTTCTATCTGGTGTTAGGCGCGAGGATGCCCGGCGACCGGGCGCAGATCCTCAAATACGCATCTGAAGATCTGCGCACGTGGACCCTGATGGGGCCCGTGCTCTCCGCCCCCGAGGGGGAGGCCTTCATGTACGAATGCCCCGACGTCTTCCCCCTGGATGGCCAGTACGTCGCCGCCCTCTCGCCCATGGGCTTAAAACCTCAGGGCATTGAGCGCAATAATCCCAGTATCAACTCCTATGTCGTAGCCGCTGCCGGGGAGGGCTTTGATCCGTCTCAGCTTAAGGAAATCGATCACGGGCATGATTTTTACGCCTCGCAGTCGATGTTAGCCCCCGACGGCCGGCGTATCATGGTGGCGTGGCTCTCGATGTGGAAACTGCCCTTTGCCTCGTATAAGGACAACTGGTGCGGTATGCTCACCCTGCCGCGCGAGTTAAGCCTTAAGGACGGAAAGCTCATACAGAAACCGGTACGCGAAGTGCAGAGCCTGTATAAGAAGGAAAAATCCTTAGGCAGTATCGAGGTGACCAATGGCGTCTCTACGCTTTGTGAGACCTTTAAGCGCTGCCGCCTGACCCTTAAGGTTACGGCAGGTGCCAGTGCCGAATGCTACGGTCTGCGCCTTGGCAACGCCTTAAGCCTCTACGTGGACCGGCAGCATGGAGAGCTTACCTTACTGCGCATGGAAGAGGGCTTTTTCGCACCGCGCTCGATGCAGCTTGAGGCAGTGCGCGATCTTGACCTTGAGATCTTCATCGACAAGTCCGCCATCGAGGTCTTCGTCAACGGAGGCGAGGCGACCTTCACCACCGCTTTCTACTGTGAAGAGCGCAGCCCTCTTACCCTTTTTGCCACCAACGGTACGGCCGCCTTTAAGGAAGTGACGCTCACCGCCTTAAAGAACGTCATGAAGGGAGAACGGATCGGCAGGGACAGTCAATAACTCCTGCCCCTGAGGGGGGACGGCGCGCGTCCCCCTCTCCGGCGCTCTGCACACCGGGGAGAGCGCCCCGGCCCCTCGTGAAGCAGCCGCCTAAGCGGACAGTCCCTTGTCAGTGCCCCGCCCTGAGTCCGTAACTCCCTGACGCTGCAGCTATGCCGCGCTTAACCCATCACTCTTAACGTGTAATTGAAAGCCGGCAGATGCACAGCGCTTTCACTTAACACCGTGGATACCGCATCATTTAGAGATACCAGCGTAAAAGGCACCTGACGCAGAGCGCTCTTACCCTGCCCCGCGTCCTCATCCCTGCCGTCTGAAGCTTCCCTTGCAATCAGACTCAGGCGGCTCACTAAGGCGCCCCGTTCTTCCACAGCTGCGTCAGAGGCAGAAGTCCCCTCTCTCAGGGTATCTGCGGCAGACCGCTCCCGGTAAATATAGAAGGGCTTTATCAGGGACTTAAAGCGGAAACAGCCGTAGGGGAGCAGCGAAACCTCGACATCCACGCCCGCCGTGGCCGCAAAACGGGTCAGAGCGAGTGCCCAGCTCTCCAGGGTATCCGCCCCGCGCCCGTTTAAAGAGCCCAGCAGCACGTAAAGGGTCTTGCCCGCATAGGCATTACCGAGCCACGTCCACCAGTCAAGAAAGTAACGGCCAAGCACGGAGCTTATATCGGAGCTTGCACCTTCACGCGCAAAAGCCTGTACCTCACCGTGACACAGGAACTCTCCTTCCTTAAGTTTCTCAACGGTCAGTCTGTCCATAGGAAAGAGGGAAGCAAGACTCAGGGCCGGATGCAGATCGCTTACGTAAAGGCAGGGATCGCCCATGGTCAGGTGCT
Organism: Candidatus Avisuccinivibrio pullicola; assembly: GCA_018713485.1. Classification (GTDB taxonomy): domain Bacteria; phylum Pseudomonadota; class Gammaproteobacteria; order Enterobacterales; family Succinivibrionaceae; genus Avisuccinivibrio_A; species Avisuccinivibrio_A pullicola. The sequence goes on along the minus strand of DVOQ01000083.1, from coordinate 4,635 downwards.
CCTCAAGGCGCCTCAGCACCTGACGGTACTGTTCAAGGGACTGCCTTTGCGCGAGACTGCCTGACCCCACGCCGCGGGTCGTAGTCCAGAAATAACCGCGGGAGGTAAGCAGGGCATTTAAGGTGGTGTGACTTACGCTAAGCCCCTCATCCTTTAAGAGCGCAGCCAGGCGGCGCAGGGACAGCGCGGTGCCGTAGAGAACGCAATCCTCCTCACTGTAGGCATTCTGCCTTAAAACGTGCTGCAGCGCCTCCTCAAGGTGAGGCGTGCGGGAGATCAGACTCTTGCGCCCCCCGCCCCTGCGGCGCTGTCCCGTCTCAGGCGGCATTTCCTCTCCCGTCAGAAGCTTAAGTCCCCGGCGCACCTTATCCGAGGAAACCCCGGCTCCGCGCGCCACGGCCCGCACCCCGCCATAGCCCAGAGTCTCGGCCAGATAGCCGTAGAAGCGGCAGGACTGATACTCATTAAGCTCGCATCCCTCCACGATTTCCTTAAGTTTCCCAAGCGGTAAGGTGATCTCGGTTAACGCGCGCATCGCTCTGTCTCCCTCTGCTGTCCTGCAGTTATGTTAAGGCCGCTTAAGTCAGAAACTTAATTTTTTAACAACCGGAAGACTCAAAACGTGAGTTGTACCACACAAATATTATTCCCGTCTCAGGGGCATGTAACGGAACCGTGGCCTCTGATACGGGGAAAGGTTACCTAGAACCGTGACAGAGCCGCGGGTTCCGCTGTCTGCAACCGGGAGTTTCCTGAGGCGTCTTCACAGATATCCAGCTCCCCTTAAAGGACTTAAACATCTCCCCCGTCTGCCCTGCTTACGCGTCCGGCGGGCCATTAAGCATGCCGCCTGCAGAAAAGGCAGGATCCCAGTCCTGAAGCTTTCTCTTGCCGCTTTTTACCGCAACGCACCGAAAATGTGCTTTTTTCACCGCGGAGCACGGTTTTACTGACGTTTATTAACATTATGTATGATAAATTTTACAGAAACAGACCTCTTTCTTACAGTAAAACCGTCTGCAGGCGCGGTCAGAGAAACATTTTGCGACCTCATACCGTCTCAGTGACAAAACATAATAAGTAAAAAATGAGAGAAATTAAGTCATGAACGATAACTGCGATCTGTTTCAGTCCGTACTCTCAGAACGTCTGATGAAGATCTATGCCGAGACAGGGATCTATACCTCCCCTCTGCCCCATTCCTACCTGTCGCGCTTTGATTACGACCGTCCTGTGATAAGACAGTTTGCGCATCCCACGATCCTCATCTTCTGCCTGCAGGGCGGCAGGGCTTCAGGCTCGCTTAACGGTAAGGACATGGAACTGCTCCCCGGCAGTTCGCTCCTGCTGAATACCTTTTCGCAGAATACCTTTCAGGTAGCAGGATGCTCCAGGGAAAAACCCGCGCTCTTTGTCAATATCCCGCTCTTAAGACCGCAGATGGGCGAGGTGTTAAGCCATCTGCCTTCTGAAAAGCGCTACACGGGACGCAGCGCCTTTAACGAATGTGAGGTAAAACCTTCCTCAAAGGCAGAGCTGCTGGCCCTGAACATGTTCCTCTATGCCCTCAGTAAGGCTCAGGACGCCGCGGATTACGAGCTGCAGATGACTCTGAAACTTCTCTATGTGCAGCTCCTGCAGGGAGAACACGGCAATTTCATCCGTCAGATTTTCGCTTCCAACGCCCATGACGTCAAACTGTTAGAGGTTATCCACTATATCAGCGAGCATTATCACGAGGCAATCAATACCGAAGCCCTGTGCTCCATGGCCTTTATGTCCAAATCCAATTTCTATAAGCATTTCTCACAGATAACGGGCGTGAGTCCCTCGCAGTTTATCCGCAACCTGCGTCTTTACGAAGGGCGCCGCCTCATTCTTACAGAGAATTATTCGGCATCAAGAGCCGCTTATGCAGTGGGCTACCAGAGTTCACAGCATTTCTCGCGTGATTACAAGAAGCTGTTTAACTGTTCTCCGGTCAAGGACGTAACGCTTTACGCCACAGAGGATAATCCTGCCTGAACCATGAGCTCAGGGCAGCGGAATACGGTCTTACGTGCACTATTTAACAGTTTGCATGTTTATTTACCTAAAATTCAAGCCGTGCTTCCGTAAACGTTAACGACATGCAACTTTGTCCTGATTTCAGAATCAAAATTAGCGAATGTGAACGTTAAATTTTACTGGCGTTTTAACCTCATCTGCAGGTTAAAAGCCAGTATTTATAACGCCGCACCGGCTATGAAAGTTATATTCTGTAAGAACCGTGGACTAAGACGCCACTCTGGCTCTGCAGATTTTAATAATATCCCTTGCATTTTCATCACCTTATAGCAGGGCGCGCAACTAAACGCGCCCTTTTTGACTGTAAATTACGCTTTTAAAATCCAGTTTACGAAACAGCTCCGCTCTTTCCTCAGGCACTTCCTGAAGCAGTCTTTATTAAACATATACGGCAGATCTGTACAATATTTTTCCATACTCACAGTCCACCACTCCTAAACTCCTTAAATACCAAAACTTTACCTCCGTGCACGTGTCTCACTCACGAAAGGCGTTCACATACGCCTCAGCCTGACTCACTTGAGGCCTGATTAATATGATGACACTCACTACTGCCTTAGACAGGTTCCGCAGGCACCTGAAAAGACGTAAAGCTAAAGAGGATGCCCCCAATACCGCGGCACGGACGGCAGCAGATACCCCGACCCCTGCCGCCCGTGGTAAGGCGGGAAACCCGGAAGTCCTTCACAAAGAGAGAAGCGGGCACGGTTTTTTACGCGAGCTTGTCTCCTTCACTCCCCGCCATTACCTCGTGGTGCTGTTTATTGTCACGCTCTTTTTTGCCAGCCTGTCCAATCTCGCGCTGTGGCGGCACGTCTATCACATCGTGGCTAACAGTGAACAGCTGTCCCCGTGGTTCGTGCTAAGCGCACCCACTGCCGTTTTCCTGCTGCTGTACGCTATCTTCATTCTGCTCTTTTCGTGGCGCTATGTGTTAAAACCCGCCTGCGTGCTGCTCTTTTTAAGCTGCGCGCCGGCCACCTACACGGCCTTAAATTACGGCATCATCTTTGACGGCAACATGCTCACCAACATCATGGAGACGCATCCTGCCGAAGCACTCTCCTATCTGTCGCCCTCACTTGCCGGCACTTTTCTTATCCTCGGCGTGCTGCCCTCGCTGCTCCTGCTCAGGGTCAGAATCCGCTACCCGCGCTTCGTCATCTCGCAGTTACAGCGCGCGGGAGTCCTGAGCGTGGTGCTCATCACCGCCGGTACCCTCGTGTTCGGCTTCTATCAGCAGTACTCCTATCTGGGGCGCAACAACAAGAACCTTAACAAGGAGATCCTCCCCGTTTCCTATCTCTATTCAATGGGATATTTCATAAAGCAGCGTTACTTTGAAAAGGAACAGCCCTATGTCTCCCTGGGCGATGAGGCCCGTCTCGCCTCAACAGGGCACAGACCCAAGCTGGTGTTCCTTGTTCTGGGCGAGACCGCCCGCGCCGGGAACTTCTCGGCTCTGGGTTATCACCGACCCACTAATCAGTACACTGATCTAGAGAAGGTCTTCACCTTTGCTGACGTCACTTCCTGCGGCACCGCCACCTCCTATTCCGTGCCCTGCATGTTCTCCAACCTGCGGCGTGAGAATTACGCTCCCGAATTAGCCGTCAACCGTGAGGGACTTCTTGATGTCCTGAAGAAGGCCGGCGTCAGCGTGACGTGGCTTGATAATGACGCCGGATGCAAAGGGGTGTGCGATCGCGTAAGAAGCATGCAGATCTCCCCCACCGACAGCGCGCAGTGTGACGGATCGACCTGCCGCGATGAGATATTCCTGAACTACGCCCGTGATTTAAGTAAGGACGTGACCTCGGACACGCTCATCGCCTTTCATCTTATAGGCTCGCACGGCCCGCGCTATTACGAGCGCTATCCCGATAGCTTCAGGAAGTTCATTCCCGACTGCAACCGACCGGATGTCGAGAACTGCACCCTGGAGGAGATCGTCAACGCCTATGACAATACCCTCGCCTACACGGATTACGTTCTCTATCAGTTAATCGAAATACTGGAGGAACACCGCTCCACCAATGACGTGGCCCTGCTCTATATCTCCGATCACGGTGAAAGCCTCGGGGAAAACAACATCTTCCTGCACGCCGCACCTTACGATATAGCGCCACGCGAGCAGACCCACGTACCTCTGCAGCTGTGGCTGCCATCCTCTTACGCCTCCACGCTGGGCGTGGACAGAACCTGCCTCAGGGAGAGGGCAGCGAAAGGTTCTTTCTCGCATGACAACTTCTTTCACACCGTGCTCTCGCTGATGCAGGTAAGTACCCCCGAATACGTATCCGATCTCGATATTCTCGCCACCTGTCCCCTGAGCAGGGACGGCAGGCTCGCCATGCATGCAAAAGCCGCCCCGTCTGCCGGTGCGGGATCTGAACACAGTGCGGATTCTACGGCCTTAAAGAAGGCTGCCCCGGGTCAGGACTCCGCCACGAAGGAAAAAGCCCCGGTATTTAACACTGCGGAACTTAATCCCGCCTCAGAGAACCTGCGAGGCACACCTATGTCATAGAGCCTCAAACCAGGCCGGAAACGTGTCCGGCATATATC
>DVOQ01000082.1 GCA_018713485.1 Candidatus Avisuccinivibrio pullicola | reverse complement strand
AACGCAAGTATAGGTCTTAGCATTTTTTCGTATGCTTAATATTCCTGTTTTTACATTTCAGTACGCTAGGTGATCGCCTTAAATAAGAAAGGGATGCCCTGAACTGTAACAATTGCACTTAAAGCAACTTGAATGCCACCCCTCAGATCCCCCTGACGATCATCAAAACCGACACTTTTTAGGCTTTTTTCCTCAAGGTAACGCTGTTGGAAATACTCGGGCAGGATTTTGGAATAATTCGCGGTTTAAAAGTTAACGGGTATGCAGAAGTGATGACATTCATGAATGTAGCAGGCGTTTCTGGCCTGCCACGTATACACACACATATTATGGGAGAAACGAGGAGGAGATTGGGGCTCCGCTTCGCCCCGGAAGCCATTGCTATTTCCTGTATCCCTGCGCCCTAAAGCGTGGGCCACAGATAATTGACCAGGTGTCTGCACTGCGGCGGAACTCTCCTTTTATTTCAGTGATGAAAGCCCTGCGGCAGGTACAGTGACTGCGGAGAGCGGTCACTGTTCATCTGGGAGAACGTGAAAATCACGTGCACGACTGAGTCTCACCCTCTCCTGTAAGGTCCCTCCCGTAAGTGAGAGGCCTCTGCGTTCAGACACCTGAGGTCTGTAGCCTCAGTGGAGAGGAGTCAGACCCTAGAAGGCGTAGCGCCCCTCTCCCGTCGCTGCCGCTGCTGCCTCATTCAGACACCCACAACTCCCTGCCTTATGGCATGATCTGCTGCGCCCGCCTGCTTTCATGATACTTTCCATTTAGCGGCCTTATTCCCTGAATGGACTCTCCTAACCGGTTCCGTGAGGGATCTCACGTAAACGCCCTTCTCTCACTTGTATACTAGTAACCAGCAAAACCTGATTTACAGCTTTTTCACAGGCGTAAGCATTTCACAATGCCGCTTCAGGAAGCTCTTCGCAAAACGCGTTCCTGCAGGCCATTCCACAGCAATCAAAGAAGGAGTTTTCTATGAACCTTAAAAAAGCCCTCCCCCTTGCCTTAGCCCTGTCTCTCGCTATAGGAGCCAACGCGGCGGCGCAGGCCGAAACCGTGCACGTCTTCGTGCTGGCTGGACAGTCGAACATGGTGGGGCGTGACGCGACGCCCTTCTCCTTTGACGAGAACCCGAGCGTGCTCAATTACACGGACGGGCGCGCGGGATCTCCCTTAAATCAGATTGAAATCGCAAAGGATCCCCTGCGCCACGATAAGGACGGAGTGACCTATGGCACCAACGCAGGACGACCCTTTGCAGAGGAGATCATCAAAACCCTGCCCGAGGGAGACAAGATCCTGCTCGTGAACCGTGCGTGGGGCGGCACCGATATCAGCGAGTGGCGCAGAGGACACGGGCCTAAGGGCTACAGTCCCGACTCGGGGTATAACCTGCCGGTAAATCCCTACATGACCACCGTGGAAGCGGCACGCTCGGCCCTTGAGGCGGTAAAGGAAACGGGACGGGACGTGAGCCTTGACGGCATACTGTGGATCCAGGGGGAGTCAGACGTCGATCACCTGACCTGCCCGATAATGTACGAGGCGGCGGTAGTGGACGTACTCACTAATCTGCGCAGCGATCTTAACGCTCCTGAGCTGCCCATCGTGATAGGCGAGTTCTATCAGGATTACGGCGGAGAGGCAGGCCGGCTTATCCTTAACACTCTGCCTAAGATCGCGAAGCGTCTTAACGCGGGGCTGGCCTCCTCCGAGGGCGCGGAAGTGCTAAAGGACGGCGTGCATATGACTACGGCCTCGCATGAGGCATTAGGCAGGCGCATGGCAGAGGAATACCTGAAGCTCACCGCGGTGAAGTAAGAGCTGAGGAGGTCTCAGTGCTGCCACCCCGCGCCAGTACGCTGCAGCGTAAGTCAGAGCGCGGGGTAGTATTGTTGTCTTAAAGGCCGCCTGACAGGCTCTGTCCCTCTATGTGGCAGTTTCCCGCTGTGGCAGTTTCCCGCTGTGGCAGTTTCCCGCTCACAGGAAACCCTGCCCCTTTAGCAGATTCTCCTGCCAGGTAGCTTTAAAGGCGCTAGGGCGCGACGGCCTCTGCCCGCCACACATCCACGTGCATCCTGCCCTGGCGGCGGCCTTTAAAGAGCTTGCCGTCAATGTCGATGAGCTCGTCCTTGCGGATATGACTCCAGTCATAGTCATCATCGAGGTGGACGCAGACACGGTCACCGTTCTCGTCGGTGAACTCGTAAATCTCATCGTGGAGCCAGCCGGTAAGCCTGCCGCGCAGCTGGACCCGTTCATGGTTGGGCAGCGCGGAAAGTGAGGCCACGGACACGTTCTGCCCCTGACTTACGGCAAAGCCCGCGGGAACGTTTGCCTGCGTTGAGCTTCCGGAAGCTGACTGCGGAGCGGAGAAGGCAAGACCCATCCCCGTGCCCATAATCACGGCCGCCACGGCGACCGGAACGAAGATTTTCATGTGCATAAGCTTAGTCCTCATGTTGTAGTGGTGAGGAGCTCCCTGCCCCTGACTTAAAGTTTAGGGGAGAGGACTTAGCTCACTCTTAGGGTGAGAATTTTTAGTTCATGCACGAAATTTGCAGGATCGCCTTAAACTGCCGGTTAGCCGCCTGACAAAGGCTTTAAAGAGATCTGCCCCTGATCCGTGGGGGTCAGAGGGCACTGTCAGTCTCATCAGAACCGTACGCCGCTCTGCGTACGGCTTTAAGGACACGGACTGCTTCTTTCTGAGGCTTATGGATGCCAGCCGGAGGTGCCCCGCATGACCTCAGATCCTGCACAAAGTGGGCGTGACCCAAAATATGCAGTGAAAATTAAGTGCCTAACGGCGCACGGCGCGTTTGGAGATCCTGACGCGCACCGAGGGCGGACGGCGGTGATTGACCACCTCGCTCGATCCTAAATTCGATCCCGTTAGCCCGGCAAGGAGCGCCATGAGGCGCGGTACGTCATCGACGTTACCGCCGCGCACGAGCCCCAGGCAGGAGGTGAACTCGGCCCCGAGCAGGATGATCCACCAGTTGATATTAATCCAGATCATGAGCACGGGAATGGCGGCAAGGGCTCCGTAAATGGCCTCGTAGTCCGAGAAATTGATGATGAAGACCGAGAAGATCTTCTTGGAGATCTCAAAGAGCACCGTCACGAAGAGCGCGCCTAAAAGGGCGTCGGTAAAGCGCACCAGGGCCACGGGCACGGTAATGAAGAGCGTCGTCACCACGGCCATTTCAATGAGTACCGGAGTGATGACGTAGAGCACCTGCTGCGCGAGAGAAATGTCCAGTTCGAAAATCGCCATGGTCACGAGACGCGAGCTTAACCATAAGGTGAGAGCCACGGAAAGAGGGCCTACGGTTAAAAGCGTCCAGTAAATGGCGAAGGTCATGGTGCGACGGCGGCGGCCGCCCTTCCAGATGCGGTTGATGCTCTTATCGACCGAGCGCACCAGCAGCAGAGATACCGCGATTAAGACCAGGGAGCCCGTGACGGTCATGGAGCCTGCCTTGGAGACGAACTGTCCCATATGCTCGGCGATGGCATCGGAGAAGACGGGCATGAAATTGGCGGTGACGAAATCCTTAAGGTTTTCCTTTAAGGGTTCAAAGGCCGGAGCGAGCGTGAAGATGGACACGATCACCGTCAGGGCGGGAACGAGGGCTAGCACCGTGGTAAAGGAGAGCGAGGCCGCCTCCAGCATGATCTCGTCGCGGCGGATCCGGTGAATGAAATAAGTGATGAGTTCGCGCATGCTCAGATCTCCACAGACAACAACGCCTCTTCAGTGTAACCCAAAGAGGCGTCCTTTCCCTAAAGGTGCCGTGTCAGGACACGGCACGGGTCAAACTTTAGAGGCTGTAGTACATCTCGAACTCCACGGGGTGCGGGGAGGTACGCAGGCGATCCACCTCGACGCGCTTGACGTCGATATAGGCCTTAAGCATGTCCTCGGTAAAGACCCCGCCCTCGGTTAAGAACTCGTGATCGTTCTCAAGGGCGTTGATGGCTTCCTCCAGGGAGCCGCAGACGGTCGGGATCTCGGCGGCCTCCTCGGGGGGCAGATCGTAGAGATTCTTGTCCATGGGATCGCCGGGGTTAATGCGGTTTAAGATACCGTCGAGGCCGGCCATGAGCATGGCGGCGAAAGCGAGGTAGGGGTTGGCCATGCAGTCCGGGAAACGCACCTCGATGTGGGCGGTCTTGGGGTTCTGCGCGGCGGGGATGCGGATGGAGGCCGAGCGGTTGGAAGCGGAGTAGGCCAGCATCACGGGAGCCTCGAAACCGGGCACCAGGCGCTTATAGGAATTGGTGGAGGGGTTGGTGAAGGCATTCAGGGCCTTGGCGTGACGGACGATACCGCCGATAAACCATAAGGCTTCCTGGGAGAGGCCGCCGTAGCCGTTACCGGCGAAAATGTTCTGGCCGTCACGGCCGATGGAGATGTGGCAGTGCATGCCCGAACCATTGTCACCCGAGATGGGCTTGGGCATAAAGGTAGCGCTCTTGCCATACTGATTGGCGACGTTCTGCACCACGTACTTGTAGACCATCACCTCGTCGGCCTTCCTGGTGAGGGTGTTGAAGCGGGTGGCGATCTCGTTCTGACCGCAGGTGGCCACCTCATGGTGATGGGCTTCGACCACTAAGCCCATTTCCTCCATCACGAGGCACATCGCCGAGCGTATGTCCTGGGAAGGATCAACGGGGGGCACGGGGAAGTAACCGCCCTTGACGCCGGGGCGGTGACCCAGATTGCCGCCCTCGTACTTGGTCTTGGAGTTCCAGGCCGCCTCGTAGTCATCGACCTTGTACATGCAGCCGCCCATTTCATTGGAGAAGCGCACGTCATCAAAGATGAAGAACTCGGGCTCGGGACCGAAGAAAGCCTCCTCACCGATCCCGGTGGAGCGTAAATATTCCTCGGCACGCTTGGCCACCGAACGCGGATCGCGATCGTAACCGGTCATGGTGTCCGCCTCTAACACGTCGCAGCGCACGATGATGGTGGGCTCGTCATAGAAGGGATCAAGGTGCACGGTCTCGGCGTCGGGCATGAGGATCATGTCAGACTTGTCGATCCCCTTCCAGCCAGCCACGGAGGAGCCGTCAAACATCTTGCCTTCCGTGAAAAAGTCAGGAGTGATGAGACGCGCGGGGATGGAAACGTGCTGTTCCTTACCCTTGGTGTCGGTAAAGCGCAGATCGGCGAACTTAACGCCATTGGCCTTGATAAGCTCCATGACATCAGTAACTGACATAACCGGTTTTTCTCCACAAAAGCTTGAAAACAATCTGCATCATTTTAACAAAAAGTCCCCCGAAACTCCCCTTTATTGCGCATTTTGCGCACCGAAAAAACGCTTTTGCACCGAAAGTTTACGCAAAAGTCCCCTCATCCGTACTTTAGCTCCCCACCGCGGTGCGCAGCTCACCCCTATACTCCACTTTGCACCCCTCCGGGGAATTTTTCTTATGCGCTATCTCACATAACCGCGAAAAAAAAGCCCTATCTAGAGTAAAATAGCGCCGTTTTTTAGGACTCTCAGCGCCACTCTGGCCGTAACACACAGGATTATCATCATGGACGTACAGAAGATCCGCAATATTGCGATCATTGCCCATGTCGATCACGGTAAGACCACCCTCGTCGACAAGCTTTTACGTCAGTCAGGCACGCTGGACCGCAACGAGCTGGGCCAGGAGCGTGTCATGGACTCCAACGCCATTGAAAAAGAGCGCGGCATCACCATTCTCTCCAAGAACACCGCCATCAACTGGAACGGCTACCGTATCAACATCGTGGATACCCCCGGTCACGCCGACTTCGGCGGCGAGGTGGAGCGCGTCATGTCCATGGTGGATTCTGTGCTGCTGCTCGTGGATGCCGTGGACGGCCCCATGCCCCAGACCCGTTTCGTAACGCAGAAGGCCTTTGCCCGCGGCTTAAAGCCCATAGTGGTCATCAACAAGTGCGACCGCCCGGGAGCCCGCCCCGACTGGGTTATCGATCAGGTCTTCGATCTTTTTGACAACTTAGGCGCCACCGACGAGCAGCTTGATTTCCCGATCGTCTACGCTTCGGCCCTCTCGGGCTGGGCCTCTCTTGATTTAGAGAGCCACGGCGATACCATGGAGCCTCTCTTTGAGACCATTGTCGAGAAGGTCGCGCCTCCCGCCGCCACCGAGGGCCCCTTCCAGATGCAGGTATCCTCACTCGATTTCACCTCCTACGTGGGCGTCATCGGCGTGGGCCGCGTCACCCGCGGCTCCGCAAGGGCCAATCAGCCCGTGACCATCGTCAGCGCCGACGGCACGCAGCGTCAGGGCAAGATAGGTCAGGTCTTAGGCTATTTAGGCCTGCACCGTCAGGAGGCCGAGGAGGCCGAGGCCGGTGATATCGTCGCCGTGACGGGACTTGGCGAGCTCAAGATTTCCGATACCATCTGCGCCACGAACTGCGTGGAGGCCTTACCGCCCCTCACCGTGGACGAGCCCACCGTCTCCATGACCTTCTGCGTCAACACCTCGCCCTTTGCAGGCCGCGAGGGCAAGTTCATCACCTCCCGCAATATTGAGGAGCGGTTACGCGAGGAATTAGTCCACAACGTGGCACTGCGCGTCGAGAACACCGAAGACCCGGATCGCTTCCGCGTCTCCGGCCGCGGCGAGCTGCACCTCTCCGTGCTCATCGAGCAGATGCGCCGTGAGGGTTACGAGTTAGGCGTCTCGCGCCCCCAGGTGATCCTGCACAAGGACGAGAACGGCAAGACCCTTGAGCCTTACGAGGTGCTGACTCTCGATTTAGCCGAGGAAAACCAGGGCGGCGTCATGGAGGAGCTGGGCAAGCGCAAGGGCGAGCTTAAGAACATGAACCCCGACGGCAAGGGCCGCGTGCGCCTTGATTACCGTATTCCGGCCCGCGGTCTTATCGGCTTCCAGTCGCTCTTCATGACCTTAACCTCGGGTACCGGTCTTATGTACCATACTTTTGACAGCTACGACGAGTACGTGGGCGGCTCCATCGGCGAGAGAACCAACGGCGTGCTCATCTCCAACGACACGGGTAAAACCGTGCCCTACGCCCTGTGGTTCCTGCAGGAGCGCGGCCGTCTCTTCGTTGACGCCGGCGAGGACGTCTATGAGGGCCAGGTCATCGGTCTTCACGTGCGCTCCAACGATCTCACCGTTAACTGCCTCAAGACCAAGAAGCTCACCAACGTGCGTGCCGCAGGTTCCGATGACAACATCATCCTCACCCCCGCCATGCACTTCAGCCTTGAGCAGGCCCTCGAGTTCATCAACGAGGACGAGTTAGTCGAGGTGACCCCGAAGAGTATCCGTCTGCGCAAGAAGAATCTCTCCGAGATGGAGCGTATCCGCGCCTTCCGCGCCGCCGGCGGCAAGAAGGAAAAGGATTAGCCGTCCGTCACCTGAGAAAGAGGGTCGCGAAGGCGGCCCTTTTTCTTCACCGCTCTCCGGTAAAGTCGCGTCTTAAGGAGGCTTCCCATGCGCGCCCTGTTTGTCACCGGCACCGATACGGACGTGGGTAAGACCTACGTGACCGCTCTCCTGTGCCGCTACCTGAAAAGCCTGGGTAAGGATGTCGCTTACTTCAAGGCCGCCGCCAGCGGCGAGGCGGCCCTTGAGCGCTCGGACGCGGGCTATGTCCACGCCGTGGCGGGCCTTACCCAGGATCGTGAGACCCTGGTCTCCTATCTCTATGCCGAGCCCCTCTCCCCGCATCTCTGCGGCCGCCTGACGGGACGTTTTGTCTCCCCTGAAAAGGTGGTACGCGATTTTAAAGCCGTAAGCGCGGCCCATGAGTTTACCGTCATGGAAGGCTCCGGGGGGATCGTCTGTCCCATCGTCTATGAAAAGGGGCAGAAGCTCCTCCTTGAGGACATCATCACGGCTCTAAAGCTGGACACGCTCCTTGTCGCGCGCGCCGGCCTCGGCACCATCAATCACACCGTGCTTACCGTCTCCTACTTAAGAACGCGGGGGATCGGGATTAAAGGGATCATCCTCAATCACTTTGAAGAGGGCAACGTGATGCACGCGGACAATCTCTGCATGATTGAGGAGCTGACGGGCGTTCCGGTTCTCGCCACGGTAGCGGGGAACGCGAGCGCACTTAGCGAGCGCCCCGCCCTCAGGGAGCTCTTTACGGCCTGAAAGGCCGTATTAAGCCCGGGGCGCGTTCCGGAGCGCCCCCTGTAGCCCCGCAAATTCTCAAAATCGCGTCTCAAAAAAGTGCAAAAAGTCTAAACTTAAGTTTTTTACATATCAAACAAATATTTATTTCATAAACTCGGATCCTGCCACGTAGCCTTACCGGTAAGACGCCGCAACGACTGCACCTTAATTTATAAAAAATTGCACTTTTTCCAGTCAAAAGCGTCAATTTTTGGTGCAAAAGTCTTCTTTTTAAGCCCTGCCCCGTTACATTTATCCTAAAGTGCACTAATATTGCACGTGTGTCACTGTGAGGTCTATATGCAGCATGATGCCGAGGCACTGATTGAAAGTCTGAATACGGCGGTCTTACTGACCGACGGACAGCTGCGCATTGTTTTTGCCAATTCCGCGGCGCAGCAGCTGTTTCTGCTCTCACGCTCGCGCCTTTTACAGATGAAACTCACCGATCTCATCGACAAGGAACAGAAAAACCTGCTCGACTCGGTCCAGGCGGCTTTAAAGCCCTACGCTACGGGTTTCTCGGCGAGCAAGGCGCAGTTCATTCCCGAACCCAACCGCTGCGTGACCGCCGATCTCAATATCTCCCACTACGCGGGCAAGGGTAAGGGGCTCGTGGTGGAATGCCGCCCCGTGGACTATCAGCAGAAGATCAACGATGAGGTGCAGAGAAGAACGCAGCACCTCGCCGCCCGTGATTTAGTGCGTAATTTAGCCCACGAAATCAAGAATCCCCTGGGCGGGATCCGCGGCGCGGCACAGCTTGTGGATATGACCTACGGCTCGGATAAGGCCCTGCACGAATACACGCGGGTCATCATTGAGCAGGCCGACAGGCTCAAGGCCCTCGTCGATAATCTCTTAGGTCCGCAGCGGCCCAATCCGCTCACCTTAGGCAATGTCCATTACGTCATTGAGAAGGTTCTCTCGCTCGAGGCCATGGAGACGCATGGCAACGTGCGCTTTAAAAAGGACTATGACCCCTCGCTGCCCGAGCTGCCCCTCGACGTCAACGCCATGGAGCAGGCCCTTATCAATATCGTGAGTAACGCCGTGCAGGCGCTTACGGAAAATAAGACGCACAATCCCACCATCGAGGTGCGCACCCGCGCCCGCTCCGGTTCGTGGATCAACGGCGTCAAGCACCCGACCTCGCTCGTGATTGTCATTGCCGACAACGGTCCCGGAATTCCGGAGAATATCCGCGAGACGGTGTTTTACCCCATGGTGACCTCGCGCACCGCGGGTAACGGCTTAGGCCTCTCCATCGCGCAGAGCATCGTGGAGCGGCATCAGGGCACGATTGAATGCGAAAGCGAACCCGGCAGAACCGTTTTCAAGATCATCCTGCCCTATCTCAAAGAAAAATCTATGAAGAAATGAGGTGGTACCCCTTATGGATCCCTTAATCTGGGTCATCGACGACGACTCAAGTATCCGCTTCGTCTTTGACCGCGCCTTAGAAGTCAACAGCATCAAGCATCAGCTCTTTGCCGATGGCGAGAGCGCGCTCGCCGCTTTAGAGACCACCGTCCCCGACGTCATCGTCTCGGATATCAAGATGCCGGGCATTGACGGCATTTCGCTTATCGACAGGGTGCACGCCAAAGATCCCACGGTCCCCGTCATCATCATGACCGCGCATTCCGATCTCACCGCGGCCGTGGATTCCTATGAAAAGGGCACCTTTGAGTATCTGCCCAAGCCCTTTGACATCGAGCAGGCCATCTCCCTCGTACGCCGCGCCGCCGTGCATCACTTCAATCTCGTCAGGCGCCGTGACGCCCCGCCAGTCACCGAGGAGCTCCACGAAAGCGGCGACGCCGAGATCATCGGCAAGTCCCCTGCGATGCAGGAAGTCTTCAAGTTCATCGGCCGCGTCTCGCGCACCGACGTCCCCGTGCTCATTCACGGTGAGACCGGTACGGGCCGTGAGCTCGTTGCCATCGCCATGCATAATCACTCCGAGCGCCGCGAGAAACCCTTCATCTCGATTAACATGTCCTCCATTCCCCAGGATATGGCCGAGGCCGAACTCTGCGGACGCGTGGATGAAGAGACCCCCACTGAGGGCGCTTTCCACCGCTGTCAGGGCGGCACGCTCTTTATCAACGAGATCTGCGACATGCCCATGGGGGCGCAGACCCGTCTGCTGCAGGTCCTGCAGAACGGCGAATACGTGCCCGTCGGGGCCTCGCTGCCCGAAAAGACCACCGCCCGCATCGTGGCCGCCACCTCGCGCGATTTAGAGCAGATGGTCAAGGACGGTACCTTTATCTCCGATCTTTTCTACCGTCTCAATGTCATTCACATCAACATGCCGCCCCTGCGCGATCGCAACAATGACATTCCCATGCTCGCCAAGCATTTCCTGACCCAGAGCGCCCTGGAGACGGGAAGCGAGACCAAGAAGCTGACCTCCGAGGTGCTGGTTTTCCTGTGCCGTCAGCCGTGGCCCGGTAACGTGCGTCAGTTAAAGAACCTCTGTAAATACCTCACCATCATGGTCACGGGCCGCGACATTCAGCTCTCCGATCTGCCCACCGAGTTTTTACAGGATCGCGCTGCCCATCCGCAGATCACCACCTCCATCACGGGCTCTTCCCGCGAGCCCACCTCGTGGCAGGAGCAGCTGCGCAACTGGGTGGACGGCAGACTCAGGGCCGGCGAGACCGACATTCTCTCCGAGGCCACTCCCGAATTCGAGCGCGTCATGTTAGAGGCCGCCCTCGCCTTCACCTCCAATCACAAGCAGGAGGCCGCGCGTCTCCTGGGCTGGGGCCGCAATACCCTGACACGCAAGATTAAGGAACTGCACATGAGTAACTGAGGCGCCGCGCTCTCTTCTGCCTTTTTTAAACCCCTGACCGCCGCAAGGCGGTCATCATTTTTGGCCCCACCTCACGTTTTTAAAAACCGCCCTTCCCGCCCTTTCTGTTAAGATGGGACAAAAAGAGGTTCACCATGACAGAAAGCGCCACTCCGGTATCCCGTACCGTCACCTGTAACGACATCATGCTCTATCTGTGCGATGCCGTAAGCAGCGTCCTGACCCGTGCCACCGGCCATCACGTACAGCACACCCCCATGATTCAGAAGATCCACGAGACCTCGCTGCGCCCCGATATCGGCACCTTTGTGCTCTTCACGGGCTCGTTCTCGGGCATGGTGGTCATCAATTTCCCGCGTGAGGCGGCCATGGAAATTTACCGCTCCTACATGACGCAGATGATGATCCCGGAGGAGGAGATCACCTCCAATTACGCTTCGGACGAGGTGGCGGGGACCCTGGGCGAGCTCATGAATCAGATTTTAGGCGACTTCACCCGCGGCATGAGTCAGACCCTGCATTCGCGCATTCAGCAGTCTCAGCCCAAGATGCTGTCCCTGCCGCACGAGGTACGCATCAGCATTTCCATGACCCTTGACCGTCCCCAGGTCAGCCGCGTTACCTTTATCACCGAGGAGAACAACGTTTTTTACGTGGAGTTCGCCATGGACGACACCACCTTCACGGTGATGGAAGACGGAGAAAAGCCCGAGGAACTTTCTCCTGATGATATCCTTGAGTCCATCATGCGCAGTAACTAAAATAAGCGCTCCTTAACACGGAGAGAAGATATGGATTACCCCGTACTCGACTTCAGAAAAACGCATTTCAGGCTCTCCTCGCCTGACATTCACCGCCTTCCTGATGACACCGGTATGGAAGTGGCCTTTGCGGGACGCTCCAACTCGGGCAAGTCCTCATCCTTAAACAGTATCTGCGACAATGGCGGACTGGCCAAGACCTCGCGCACCCCGGGGCGCACGCGCCTCATCAATCTCTTTGAGGTGCAGAAAGGCTTTACCCTCGTGGATTTACCGGGTTACGGCTACGCCAGGGTGCCCGAGACCATGAAGCGCGAATGGCAGCGCTCCATGTCCGACTATTTGCAAAAGCGCGAGGCGCTGCGCGGGATCGTCGTCACCATGGATATCCGCCATCCCTTAAAGGATCACGACCGTCTCATTCTCGACTGGTCGCTCGCCGCCAATCTGCCGGCGCTCATCCTCCTTACCAAGTGCGATAAGTTAGGTCCCAACAAGCGCCGTGAGGCCGTCAGCGAGGTCAAGCTGCAGCTTTCGGAATTTGGCGGTAATTTCACCATCATCCCCTTCTCGTCGTTAAAGAAAACCGGCGTCCTCGAGACGAGGCAGGTTCTTTCCATGTGGTACTACACCCTAAGTGGTGCCCCCTTACCTGAGACAGCTACACAAGAGGCATAAATGCGCGGTCGTCTGTATATCGTTTCCGCTCCGTCAGGAGCGGGCAAGTCATCCCTGATTGACGCCTTATTAAACCGTTTCTCCTCCACCATGCCCCTGAGGCTCTCCATCTCCCACACCACCCGCGACATGCGCCCGGGGGAGACGCAGGACGTCAGCTATCACTTTGTCTCCAGGGAGGAGTTCGAGACGCTCATCGCCCGTGACGCCTTCTACGAATACGCCAAAGTCTTTGACAACTATTACGGCACCTCGCGGGAAATCGTCGAGAAGTGGTTAGACGAGGGCTACGACGTCCTTCTGGACATCGACTGGCAGGGAGCGCGCATCATCCGCGAAAAGACTCCCGACGCCGTGGGGATCTTCATTCTCCCGCCCTCCCTTGAGGAATTACGGCAGCGCCTTGAGCGCCGTGGCCGCGACAACGAGGACGTGATTGCCGATCGCATGCAGAAAGCGCAGCGCGAGATCTCCCATTACGCTGAGTACGATTACCTCATCGTCAATGACGATTTTGACCGCGCCCTCATGCAGCTGCGCTCCATTCTGCTCACGGGCAGGCTCGAGCAGAAGCGCTCCGCAGAGGGAGGCAGTGAGCTCCTTGACGGACTCCTCAGGGGCTATAGCGGCACGGCGGATTAAAGCCCTGTTTTTGCAGTATAATTAGCATTCTTTAAGAATTTAATTCAGGGTCTTTATTTAAGAGGATGTCAGAATGGCAAGAGTTACGGTCGAAGATGCGGTCGCCAAGGTTGGAAACCGCTTTGATCTGGTACTGATTGCAGCACGTCGCGCCCGTCAGATTTCCATGAACGGCAGCAAGCCGCTGGTGGATGAAGAGAATGATAAGCCCACCGTTATCGCCTTACGCGAGATCGAGGAAGGCTTAATCTCCGAGGAGTTCCTTGACAAGCAGGATCGCAAGGAGCATCTCAAGGAAAACACCCCCCGTCCCACGGACAGCGAGTTCGCCCCGATTGACGGTGCGGAAATGTTCAACTAGGCGGAGCTTTTCCCATGGGCGCAAGCGAAACCCTCATGCCGGCGGTTCAGCAAAACCCTCAGGCCGTGCCTGCGCCCTGTGACGAACTGTTACATTCCCCGAACGTTAACTGCTACTGGCCGCTTAGGGAGCTCTGCGCCTCCTATCTGCCGGCCACGCGCATTCCCACCATTGACGCCGCTTTCGTCATGGCTGACAAAGCCCATGACGGACAGAAACGCGCCTCGGGCGAACCCTATATCATTCATCCCGTGGCCGTCGCCACCATCATCGCCCAGATGCACCTCGATACCGAGTCCATCGCCGCCGCCTTACTGCATGACGTGGTCGAGGATACCCCCCTGGGGGATAAGGAGATCACCGCCACTTTCGGTAAGACCGTCTGTGATCTCGTCGAGGGCGTCACCAAATTAGACAAGCTGCGTTTTCACGATTACCGCGAGGCCCAGGCGGAAAACTTCCGCAAGATGATCCTCGCCATGACGCGCGATATCCGCGTCATTCTCATCAAATTAGCCGATCGCACGCACAATATGCGTACCATCGGCAATCTGCGTCCTGACAAGAGAAAGAGGATCGCCCGCGAGACCCTCGAGGTTTTCGCCCCCATCGCCAACCGCCTCGGCATTTCCGACATCAAGGTCGAGCTAGAGGAATTAGGGATCGCCGCCCTCTACCCGATGCGCTACCGTGTCCTCAAGGCCGCTGTCACCAAGGCGCGCAATAACCGTAAGGAAGTCGTCAACTCCATCCTCGAGGCCATCAAGCGCCGCCTGAAGGAAGTCGGGATCGAGGCCCGCGTGCTCGGGCGCGAGAAGCGCATTTACTCCATCTATAAGAAAATGGTCCACAAGGAATTACAGTTCCGCGAGATCATGGACGTCTATGCCTTCCGCATCATCTTAAAGGACGTGGATACATGCTACCGAGTACTCGGGCAGATGCACAATCTCTTCAAGCCCCGTCCCGGTACCTTCAAAGACTATATCGCCATCCCCAAGATCAATGGCTATCAGTCACTGCATACCGCCCTGGTAGGTCCCCACGGCGTGCCCGTGGAAATTCAGATCCGCACCGAGTTCATGGATCAGATGTCTGCCCGCGGCGTCGCGGCCCACTGGTCGTATAAGGAAAACGGCTCCGAGCCCACCTCCACTGCCGCGCAGCGTAACGCCCAGCGCTGGATTAAGAACCTCATCGATCTGCAGCAGAGCGCCAGTTCCTCGATGGAGTTCATCGAAGGCGTGAAGACCGATCTCTTCCCCGACGCCATTTACGTCTTCACCCCCGAGGGCAAGATTTACGATTTACCGGCCGGCGCCACCCCCGTCGATTTCGCCTACGCCGTGCACACCGAAATCGGCGAACACTGTATCGGTGCCCGCGTCAATCACCGTATCTTCCCGCTCACCCGTCCCCTCGAGTCCGGGCAGTCGGTGGAGATCATCACCTCGCCTAGCGCCCAGCCCTCCGCCTTATGGCTATCCTCGGCGGTGACATCCAAGGCCCGTTCCAAGATCCGTCAGTACCTAAAGGGTCTGCGGTCTCAGGAATGCGTGCTCATTGGCCGCCGCTTACTGCAGAACGCCTTAAAGAGTGGCCTGCGCTTAAACGAGATCCCCAAAGAGACTCTCGACAATGTTTTAAAGGAGTTCAAGGAGCCGGATTTAAACGCCCTTCTCGTGGATATCGCCTTGGGCAATCTCATGACCGTGCTGGTGGCCAAGAAGCTGCAGTCAGATCTGGACGTGCCCGCCGAGGAAGGCCTGCCCATTACCGGCACCGGCGGCCTGCCCTATACCTTTGCCCAGTGCTGTCTGCCCATCCCCGGCGATCAGATCATCGCCCATGTCAGCCCCGGCAAGGGCCTCGTCATTCACAACGTCAACTGCTCCAATATCCGTGACAAGCAGAAGGACGCCGACAAATTCGTCACCGTGGACTGGGACAGGGCGGTTACCGCTTCCATGGAGTTCCAGACGGGGCTGCGCATCGAGCTTGAGAACCGTCAGGGTATCCTGAGCGAGATCTCCAATGCCGTCGACGTGGCCGGTTCGCGTATCGAGAGCATTAACTCCGACATCAAGGACGAGAGCACCTATATCATCAATCTCACCGTGACCGTGCGTGACCGTCTGCATTTAGCCGGCGTCATCCGCCGCATCAAGGCCGTTCCCAACGTGCTTAGGATCTACCGCCGCCGCTAGCTAAAAGCGACCTCGGTACGCCTTCATACTGGCATAGTGACTTTTTTTGTCTTCATCTTGCGAGAAAGCGCAAAGCATCGTGCCCCGCTCTTCTTTACAATAGAGAGGTTATGGTTTAACGGCACGACAGTAAGGCAAGGAGCGCTCTATGGCCTACGCAAAATTCACGCTCTCCACGGTTACCGATTACGCGAAGAACATTGACGCGATCGAAGAGTTTTACAAAAGCGAGCTTATCTTTCATAAGTTAGAGCGCACCCCTGAACTCACGCTCTCGGCCGTGGAATTAAAAGGTCCCAAAAAGCCCCGCGCCACCCTGGTGATTATCCCCGGCAGAGCCGAAATCGAGCATAAATACGCAGAGCTGCTCTACAATTTAAAGCGCCGCTCGGTGCGCGTCCTCGTGCTCTTCGTGCGCGGTCAGGGTATGTCCACGCGTCCTATCAAGGACAGTCCCAAGTGCCACATCACGCGCTTTGAGGATTACACCGAGGACGTGGCCTTTATGCTCGAAAAGCTTGAGATCAGAGACTTCGTGATGATGGGCTTTTCCATGGGCGGACTCATCTCCCTTGACTATCTTAAACACGGTCCCGTCAAACCGCAGAAACTCGCTCTCCTTGCCCCTTACCTGTGGCCGGCCGTCAACGTGCCCGATGCCTTGCTGAAACTCTTCGTGGGAGTGATGGGCAGGCTGCCTTTAACGAAGACTGCCTATACCGTTCACGGGGCGGAGTATCAGAAGGTGGAATTTAAGGACAATATCCACAGCCACGATCCCTTCCGCTACGAGCGCTATCACCTCTATTACGCGCAGCACCCCGATCTCGCCCTGGGCGGTCCCACGTATTCTTTCGTGGAACAGACGGTTTTAAAGCAGCAGGCGCTGTACAATAGCGCGTGGGATTTCACCACTCCGGTTCTGTGCGTCTGTGCCGGTGACGATCGCGTGGTCAGCACCCCGCACTGCCTTAACTTTATGAGAAAACACGATCACGATATCGTGCCCCCTCAGGTGATGACCATTCCCGGGGCTTATCATGATCTGTTAAACGAAGCGGATCAATACCGTCAGGTAGCTCTGACCAGAGCCCTGAACTTCCTGATTTTCGGAGCGTAAATGTCTGAGAACATGCCCGTTAGTGGCAATTTTGAGACCATTCCGGTCTATATCGTGACCGGCTTTTTAGGCAGCGGTAAAACCACGCTGTTAAATCACTGGGTCAATACAGAGGAATTTAAGGACACGCTGGTCCTTATCAATGAGTTCGGTGACGTGGGCCTTGATCATGAATTAGTGCAGGCCGTGGACGACACCGTGGTCCTCTTAGGCTCAGGCTGCATCTGCTGCACCTTACAGGGCGAGCTTATCGACTCGCTGGTGCAGAATTTCATCAAGGCCGCCAAAGGCACTATCCCCAAATTCAGGCGCGTCCTCATCGAGACCACGGGACTTGCCGATCCCTCCGGCGTCATCTCCACCTTAAATAACGATGACTTCGTTTTCTCGCATTACACCTTTTCAGGCACCATCACCGTCCTTGACGGCAAAAACGTGCGCGAGCAGTTAAAGAAGCAGTATGAGGCGGTCAAGCAGATCGCGCTGGCCGATCTCATTCTCGTGTCCAAGACCGATCTCATCGACGAGGAAGAGGTCGAGGCCATTGAGGAGATCGCCCATAAGATCAATCACTCGGCTAAAATTCTCCCCGTGCTCCACGGCAGGGTGAGTCCCTCCGTCATCTCGGAAATCGGCCCGTACCGCGACGGCGACAGGCGCAATCAGAACATGATTACCTCATGGCTGTCCTTTAACGACAGCTCCATCGCCTCCCCGCTGCGCCCCGCTTCCGTGGACAATCCCTTAAGCGCCGCCCGTCCCCGCATTATCGCCCACTCCAATATCGAGTCCTTCTCCATCGTCCGCGAGGAGCCCTTACCGCCCATCGCGCTTTTAGCGGCGATCGCGCTCACCGCCGAACAGTACGGCGACTCCATTTTACGTATCAAGGGCATTCTAAACTTAAAGGATCAGGACAAGCCGGTGATCGTCCATGGCGTGATGGGCAATCTCTATCCCTTATCCGAGCTTGAGGAGTGGCCCGAGGGCAAACGCGAAACCAAGCTAGTCTTCATCGTGCGTGCCACGGTGCTCGAGCAGATTAAGCATATCTTCACGCAGGCGCTCGAGCATCCCGACGCCGCCGCGATGAGCTATTACGAAAGCGTCGTCAACGCCGCGGACAGTGACGTCCCGCAGGACTAAACACGACGTAGCTTTCGGACATGAAAAAGGCGATCCCGTGAGATCGCCTCTTTTTTGTCCTGCGTACGGCAGAGCTTACTCAGCGGCAGGCTCGGTCACGGTGGCAGTCACCACGTCACCCTCAACCTGGATCTCCACGCGGCGATCGGGAGCGAGGCACTGCTTGAGATCAGCGCCGGTCTTACCGTCGCAGGCGGTACCGGTGGTGGGATTGCTCTCACCTAAGCCCTGCACGGAGACGATGCTGTCAGCGGGAACGCCGCTCGCTACCAGACCGTCAGCCACGGCCTGAGCGCGCTTCTCGGAGAGCTTCTGATTGTAGGCCTCGGCACCGATCCTGTCGGTATAGCCGGTCACGGTGTAGGTGGCATTGGTCACGTTGTTGGAGTTAACCTCGGCGACCACGCCCTGAACGGTCTTAGTCCCTTCCTCGGTGAGGTTGGAGCCGTCAAAGGGGAATAAGGCACCGGCCTCTAAGGCGAAGGTCTGGGAGATGTGCTCAGGCTCGGCAGCGGGAGCGGGGGCAGGAGCAGGCTCGGCAAAGCCGAAGGTGAAGTTCACGCCGGCATAGAGGAAGCCGATATCGCTGTCATTGCCCGAGTAGTAGCGGCTGTCCGAATCGTACACGTCAAAGTAGTGATCGTAGCCGATACGGGCCGAGAAATTCTTAGTGAAGTTGTACTTGACGCCCACGCCGGCTAAGGGGGAGAGCTTGGTCTCATAAGCGCTCATAGCGTCATTGTCGGCGATGACGTACATGGCACCGGCGCGCAGATAGATATCCGAACCCTTCTCATCTAAGGGATAGGCAAAGCGCACGGCCAGTTCCGGACCCTGGAAGTCAAAATCGGCATCATAGTTATTAGCGGCGTTCTTAGCCTTAACCGCGAAGCCGTCAAAGTAGTTATAGCCTAACTCGACACCGAACCAGTCAGTCACGTTGTAGCCGAAGTTGATGCCAACGCCGTAGCCATTGTCATCATCATCGGTAACGTACTGATTGCCGTCAAAAGTGGTGAAAGCCCAGCCGCCACGCGCGCCCACGTCGAAGGTCCCCTCAACGGCGGCAAAAGAGGCAGCCGAAACGGTGGTCATAGCCACAGCCACAGAAAGAGCAAGTAAAGTCTTTTTCATAATCTTCGTCCTTTCAGCAATTACCGGAATACTCCTAGGACGGGAGACACCGGCTAACAGCGGTCATGCCGCTATAACACATTATAAGGGCTAAAAGAGGCTTTCTAAAGGTCAGAGCCCTGTAAGATGTTCGTAAAGGGTGCATTTAGGCCCTTGTTGCGCATCTTTATCACCTGGGCACGTAAAAGCCCCTGCCATCTTTGTATATCGGCACGGTGAGGAGCGTACTTAGGCTGAGCGTTAACCGTTACTGCTTAGCAATGATAGAAAACTATCAGACCGGGGGCTATCCTTACGCATTATCTTAATATGACTGTAAACCCGTAAACGATTGCGCTAAATCATTTCACACTCCACAGAAAAAGGGTCGCGAACCTGCCGCATTTCACGGTTAGTTTCTCCCGTTTCGATCTGCCATGGCACACACTTATGGCACACAAATGGCATACACAGACTTACTTGCGTAATGAGCCTTTTATACAGAGATCGCTCCGGAGACGGTTAAGGACGCTACCAAGCACGCCAGGCCTTGGTTGGGGCAGTTCTCAGGGATACAATACGAAACAGCCAGACACTGTTTTCGAGGTGACGTTTTCAAAAAATCCGCGGGAATGGTGCTGCCTGTAGGTCTCGAACCCACGACCCCCTGTTTACAAAACAGGCGCTCTACCGACTGAGCTAAGGCAGCTAGGAGAAAGTCAATAAAGTGCTACAATTATAGCGAAGTCTAATTTTCATGCAAGGAAAAATTTGTGCTCACCGTTGATGCCCATGGTCTTAGCTGTCCTGAACCGCTGATGCTGTTACGGGCCGCGGTGCGCAGGAGTGAGCCCGGTACGCTCATTGAACTTTACTCAGAAGATCCAGTTTCCTTACGCGATGTTCCCGCATATTGCGAGTTTATCGGCCATGAATTAGTCTCCCTTCCCGACGCGGAGCACCCCCACCGTTTCGTGATCAAAACCAAAGCCGTAAGCTAAAGGTAAGAACAAGCCTTTTTTCTTTCCAAAACCGCTATTTAATGCGCTTTTTGGGCCCCTTATCCCCCCAATTTGGTAAAATACCCCATCACATTTGTTTGTCGTTTCTGGATAATTAAAAATGCCCAATACCTATGATCTTCAAACCTTTCAGGGTTTGATTTTCACCTTACAGGATTACTGGATGAGACAGGGCTGCATGGTAGCTCAGCCCTTCGACATGGAAGTCGGTGCCGGCACCTCTCATCCCATGACTTTCTTAAGATCGTTAGGACCGGAGCCCATCTGCTGCGCCTACGTTCAGCCTTCCCGCCGTCCCACTGACGGCCGCTACGGTGACAACCCCAACCGTCTGCAGCATTACTATCAGTTCCAGGTGATCCTTAAGCCCTCTCCGGACGACATTCAGGATCTCTATTTAGGTTCCTTAAAGGAATTAGGTTTTGATCCCACCGAGAACGATATCCGCTTCGTTGAGGACAACTGGGAAAACCCGACCTTAGGTGCCTGGGGTCTGGGCTGGGAAGTGTGGCTCAACGGCATGGAAGTTTCGCAGTTCACTTACTTCCAGCAGGTAGGCGGCCTCGAATGCCGTCCCGTCACCGGTGAGCTTACCTATGGCTTAGAGCGTCTTGCCATGTACATTCAGGGCAAGAACTCCATTTACGATTTAGTGTGGGCCCACACCAAGACCGGCACCGTCACTTACGGGGATATCTACCATCAGAACGAGGTCGAGCAGTCGGCTTACAACTTCGAGTACGCCGATACCGACTTCCTCTTCAAGATGTTCGATCAGATGGAGAAGGAAAGTTCCGCTCTGCTCGCTCTTGAAAAGCCCCTGCCCTTACCTGCCTACGAGCGCGTTCTGAAGGCTGCTCACTGCTTTAACCTGCTCGATGCCCGTCACGCCATTTCCGTGACCGAGAGACAGCGCTTCATCCTCAGGATCCGCACGCTGTCCCGTGCCGTGGCTGAGGCCTACTATGCCTCCCGCGAAGCCTTAGGCTTCCCTATGTGCCACAACGACAAGTAAGAGGAGGAAATCATGACTGATAAGAATCTGTTACTCGAGCTCGGAACCGAAGAGCTGCCGCCTAAGGCCCTGCGTAAGTTAGCTACCGCCTTACACGATGAATTCGTGAAGCGACTCAACACCCACGGCTTAACCTTCAGCGACTGCAAGTGGTACGCCACCCCGCGCCGTCTCGCTTTAATCACCACCGCGCTTACGGACGCTCAGCCCGATCGTGAACTGGAGATCAAAGGACCGGCCGTCAAGGCCGCTTTCGATGCCGATGGTAAGCCTACCAAGGCCGCTCAGGGCTGGGCTCACGCCAATGGTATTCAGGTTGAGGACGCGCAGCGTCTTAAGACCGACAAGGGCGAGTGGCTCTACATCAAGACTCTGAAGAAGGGCGAGAAGACCGTGGACCTCATTCCCTCCATGTTCCGTGAATCCTTAGCCGCCCTGCCCATTCCCAAGCTCATGCACTGGGGTGATAAGAAGGAAGAGTTCGTCCGTCCCGTGCACACCCTGTGCATGCTCTACGGTGACGAATTAATTGAGGGCGAGATCCTTGGCGTGGCCTCCTCGAAGACCATCATGGGGCATCGCTTCATGGGTCAGAAGCAGATCACTGTCAACAGCGCCGATGACTACCTCACCGCTTTACGCGAGCAGGGTTTAGTCATTGCCGATTATGTTGAGCGCAAAGCCTCCATTAAGGCGCAGGTCGAAAAGCTGGCCGCTTCCATTCACGGTGTTGCCGATTTAGACGATGCTCTGCTGGAAGAGGTCACCTCCTTAGTCGAAAACCCGCACGTCTTCCTCGCCAACTTCGAGGAGCGTTTCCTGAAGGTTCCCTCCGAGGCCCTCGTCTACACCATGAAGGGCGATCAGAAGTACTTCCCCATCTACACCGCTGAGGGTAAGTTACTGCCGCACTTTGCCTTCGTGTCCAACATCAATCCTTCCGACACCACCTCCCTGATCTCGGGCAATGAGCGAGTCGTGAGACCGCGTCTGGCTGACGCCGAATTCTTCTTCAATACCGATCGCAAACACAAGCTTGAAGACTTCCACGAGCGTCTTGAAACCATCGTCTATCAGAAGGATATCGGTACCATTGCCTATCGTTCTTCCGTGGTCGCCGCCGTGGCTAAATATCTCGCTGGCTTTATCGGTGCTGATGCCGCCTTATGTGAGAGAGCTGCTTACCTTGCCAAGTGCGACTTAGCTACCACCATGGTTACCGAGTTCACGGATACTCAGGGTATCATGGGCATGCACTATGCCGAATTAGACGGTGAGGATGAGCACGTAGCCAGGGCCATTTTTGAGCAGTATCTGCCGCGCTTTGCCGGTGACGCGATCCCCTCCGCCCCCGTGGAGATGGCAGTCAGCCTCGCCGAGAAGCTCGTGACCTTAGTCGGCATCGTGGGTATCAATCAGCTGCCCAAGGGCGATAAGGATCCTTACGGTTTACGCCGTGCCGCAATCGGTTTCATCCGTATCGTGATTAAGAACGGACTTAACTTCAACCTCGTGGATGCGATTGATACTACGGTTAAGACCTTAGGTGACAAGGTTAAGGTTGCTGATACCGCTTCCATCGTTAACGAGTACGTCTTTAACCGCCTCAAGGCTTACTATCAGGATCAGGGCATAGGCGCGGAGATCTTCGCCGCCGTACTTTCAGTCAGGCCGCTGAACCTCCTCGATTTCGACAAGCGAGTGAAGGCCGTGGTCAAGTTCAAGAGCTTACCGGAATCTGCCTATCTGGCCAGTGCCTACAAGCGCGTCAATAACATTCTCTCTAAGTCTCAGATCACCAATACCGAGATTAAAGAGGAACTGATAAAGGAAGAGGCAGAGGCTAAGTTAGTCTCCCAGCTCAAGGCTATCCAACCTGAAATCTCCACTTACTTCTCTAACGGTGATTACGAGAAAGCCTTAACCCGCCTCTCCGCTTTACGTGATGACGTGGATGGCTTCTTCGAGAAAGTGATGGTTAACGTTGACGATGCCGCTCTGCAGGCTAACCGCATTGCAATTTTGAGAGCTCTGTCAGCAATTTTCTCCAACACCGCTGATATTTCTGTCTTATACTAAGACTCAGTGATTATTACTCTCTATTTGTCCGAGTCAGTGACTCGGACTTTTTTTGTATGCTTTCCGCCGTCCTCTGTTCCACGTGAAACATGCGCCACCGAGTTGCGACGACTCTCCATCTCTAAACGATCTACGTTTTACTTGTAGCTATCCGTACGGCATGGTTAATCACCATTTCTCAATCAACGTCTCGATAACTCTTTGCTAAACCAAAATGCATGTATTAAAGGGCAATCCATGAGTGTCGTTGTTCCACGTGAAACAGTGCGTGTAAAGTCATTGACTTCCAGCTATACCGTTAAATTGTTTCACATTATGTTCCACGCGTTTAATTAAAAATTAATCGTCTGTTTTTATCTGGGCTCTGAGTTGCCGATCCGGTGATTATTGATGATCACAATTAATAGCAGATCCAAATAAGGCACTCTGATATAACATTGAAGAACTCCAATGTTACACGTGGAACAAAGATCATTACGAATGTGTATCTCATCATCACTGATCATGCATTGAATATCAAAAATTTGTTCCACGCTCTGTTCCACGGAATTGCTCATCGCACGATTCACTACTCCAGGCATTTCATATGAGGTAGTTGAGCTCAGCTGGCTTATGCGATGTTGTTTCACGTGGAACAGATCTTTGCTATAGTCCACAGTGATTAGTTAAATTTATCCTTGCACAGTCAATGGTATAAGTTGCTGACATCTATCAAGAGAAAAACGTTCCACGTGAAACAACGTAGAGCCGTATGCGATTCTGATAAGATCAGCCTTCTGAAAAATCCGACTTCTTCAACCTTTAATCACAAATCAGATCATAACGTTGTTTCACGTGAAACACTGGCAAGCTGTTCGTGCAACGGTATGTGAGAAGTGAAGCTAATCTTAACCGAATATCTTCGGGCAAGAAAAAGGCCCTGCCGTAGCAGAGCCTCTGTAATTATGAAGCGGATAGATTAGATATCCAGGGTTGCCTTATCCGCATTCTCCGAAATAAAGGCGCGGCGGATTTCAGGATCGTCGCCCATCAGCTCCGTGAAGAGACGATCGGCTTCAATCGCGTCCTGAATGGAAACCTTCAGCAGGGTGCGCGTATCGGGATTCATGGTGGTGTCCGAAAGCTGCTCGGCACTCATTTCTCCCAGACCCTTATAGCGCTGAATATCCACGCCACTAAAGCCTTCCCTCATGAGAGTATTGTAGGCCTCATCAAAGTTCTTAACGGGGAACTGCTTAGAGCCGGACATGACATAACCGCCCTCCTCCACCAGATCACCAACCTTATCGTTTAAGTCCATGAGGAGCTTAAAGTCGGGGGAGGCGAGGAAGGCCGGGGTTAAAGGATAGTCATAGTCGATACCGTGAATATGATGCAACACGTGAGGCACGAACTTCTGCTCAATGGCGTCCCACTCACACTTACCAAAGAAGTAATCGCCTTCAGAAGGATTAGAGGGGAGGTTACTGGCAAACTCCTCCACCCACTCTTTAGTATCTTCTTCAGAAGCGAACATCTCCGGCGTATGCTTGCGGAAGTAAATCAGATTAACGACGATGTCCTTATGGAGCTTAGCCGTCAGGTGCGGCAGCAAAGCCTGGAACTTATTGTAATCGTTAAAGAGAGCCTCAAGTGGCGCTCCGTGAATGGGAGCGGCATCGGTGTACGGCACTAAGGCCGCGTTATCCAGAGCGAGATTGGTCTTATACTGCAGGGCTTCCTTATCGCTCTGCACGTACACGATCTGTTTGCCCTTCTGATAGCGGTAAAGCGGCGGCTGAGCGATATACACATAACCGCGCTCAATGATCTCCGGCATCTGGCGGAAGAAGAAGGTCAAGAGCAGGATGCGGATATGCGCACCATCCACGTCGGCATCGGTCATGATAATGACGTTGTGATAGCGGAACTTGTCCGGATCGTACTCATCCTTACCTACACCACAGCCTAAGGCCGTGATGAGAGTACCTACCTGCTGTGACTGAATCATACGGTCAAAACGGGCCTTTTCCACGTTGAGTATCTTACCGCGCAGCGGCAGAATCGCCTGGAACTGCGAGTTACGGCCGCCCTTGGCTGAACCGCCTGCGGAGTCACCCTCGACAAGGAACAGCTCGCAGAGCGCCGGATCCTTTTCACGGCAGGTCGCAAGCTTATCGGGCAGCGAATTGATATCGAGACCGCCCTTCTTACGGGACAGATCGCGTGCCTTCTTCATCGCTTCGCGCACGCGGGCCGACTCGATGATCTTCATGCAAATCGCCTCGGCATCCTGGGGATTCTCATCAAGGAAATCCTTTAAGGCCTCGGTCAGAACCTGCGAGACTGCGGTACCCGCATCGGATGAGACGAGCTTATCCTTGGTCTGCGAAGAAAACTTGGGATCGGGCATCTTCACCGAAATCACGGCGGTAAGTCCTTCACGCGCGTCATCACCGGAGGTCGAAACCTTGTGCTTCTTGGTATAGCCCTGCGCCTCCAGATAGTTCTGGAAGGTGGTAGTCACGGCGCGCTTAAAGCCCGCTAAGTGCGTACCGCCATCCTTCTGCGGCACGTTATTGGTAAAGCAGAAGACGCTCTCGTTATAAGCGTCGGTCCACTGCATGGCCACTTCCACCTGAATGTGCCCTTCACACATGCGTGTGCAGTGGAAGATCTTCTGATTGAGCACGTTCTTGCCGCGGTTTAAGTAGCGCACGAACTCCATCATGCCGCCGTCGTGATGGAAGACATGCGACTGCCCTCCCTCGCGCTCGTCGCTTAAGGTAATGCGAATCCCTGAGTTGAGGAAGGAGAGCTCGCGCAGACGGCGTGCTAACACGTTATAGTCAAAAGTGGTATTGGAGAAGATCGAGGGCGACGGATAGAACTGCACCTCGGTGCCGGTCTCCTCGGTATCGCCGATGATCGCGATAGGCTTCTCGGGATTACCGCCATTGAGGTAGGTCTGCTGCCAGATATGCCCCTGACGGCAGATGGTCAGCACGAGCTTATCGGAGAGGGCATTCACCACGGAAATACCCACGCCGTGCAGACCGCCTGACACCTGATAGGAATTGGAGTCAAACTTACCGCCCGCGTGCAGTACCGTCATGACTACTTCTGCGGCGGAACGGCCTTCCTCGGGGTGAATATCCACGGGAATGCCGCGGCCATTATCTTTGACCTTGACCGAGCCATCGGCGCAGATGGTAACCTCGATATGGGTACAGAAACCCGCTAACGCCTCATCAATGGAATTATCGACGGCCTCAAACACCATGTGATGAAGACCTGATCCGTCATCGGTGTCACCGATATACATGCCGGGGCGCTTTCTCACTGCCTCAAGGCCATGTAACACCTTAATACTCCCGGTATCGTAGGACTTGTCTTCAGAACTCATTGCCAACCTCTAATCAAAGGCTGCACCGAATGCAGACCCTGCGCATCCCTAAAGATGCGATGAAAACTAACTTAAAAAGCTGATGGTCTTGGCCCGGAACGGGATACGACGCGCTTTTTCACCTTCTTATTCTTTACGTAAAAAAGCTTTTAAATACAAAGTGATAGTTAAACGCAACCGTTTACGTAAAATACGGTGATTTACATCACAAATTATACTGAAATTGGGGCTGTTTTTCAAATACGCTCAACCCTCATAAATGGCTTATATATGCGGTTTAAAGGGGCATGACAATTATTTTGAAGACCCTGCGGAAAACCCTTCAAAACTGCGCTTTAAAGCCCGCACCTCAGGGCTTAGGTTAAGGCATCCCGCAGGCGGTTTTCTATTACGCTCAGGGGAATGAGTTCCTGCTCCAGGCGATCCCGTCCCTCTAACCCGCCTGCGCTTAAGAGGCGATAGAGATTTCGTTCCTCATCCGTAAGCTCAGCGGGCTCTCCCCTGACCGGCACCTTGCTCTCCACCGCGTAAGCGGCGTACTGCCTAAAGGTATCCTCATCCATCATCAGCGATTGCACCGGCACGTCCTTAAGGGACTCTCTTAACGAACTTAAGATCGAGAGACCGGCGCCGTCGAGATCTCCCATATAGAAAAGCGAGCATTCCTTAAGCCACGGTACGGACCTTAAATTCACTACCGCCCGGCCAGCGCCGAAGATAAGTAGCGTGCGCGGCAGAGAGCTCAGGCTTAAATATGTGATTTCATTCTCGACGATGAGGACTTTACATCTCCCTATTCTCAGTTTGGAGAAAGCGTTTACATCGAGCGCCATGTCCTCCGCCTCCCTAAGATCCTCAGGCTTTAACTCCGGATCAAGAAAACGGAAGAGGATCAGGGGACTTTTCCTGCGAAAACCGTAGCGCTCCTCAAAGCCCTCCTCGGCCACCGAGGAGACATCTAAGCCATACTCAGGATCAGCTAACAGCGCGTTTACGAAAAGACTGATAAGGCGCTTGTGCCTTTCGATGAATTTGGTGTCATTCCCCGCGATCTCCACCTGCCTTAAGTAGAGGCCCGAACGCCCGTGCCCCCTTAAAAAATCCACGACGCGCAGCACGCTGGGCAGAGCCTCCCTATTCTCAAGCAAGGTAAGTGGATGCGTCTGGAAGAGGATAACAGAAAGAGGCTCCCTCTCCGTCACCTCTGCATAGAGGGTTTTAAAGCTCTTCCATTCCCGGAGTTTGCCGATAAAGGCGAAAAGCTCTTCAGGCGTGGCAAAGACAAGCTCGAGGGGACACGCTGCTCGCCCATGACGCGCGAGTTCACCGTAGCGTAGTTAAGGGTAAGCTTAAGGCGCTGAAAGGACGCCACCATGGCGGCTACGGCCTTAAGATCCTGATTTAAGGCCGTAGCCGAAGGCCTCTTTACCCTGAGCGTCGCGGGAAAGGTGTCCTCCATTAAGGAGAGAGACAGGAGCTCCCCCTTAGCATAAAGCTTTTTTAATTTCGCGCGCGCCTCTTCAGGAGTCGCGATCCACGTCGCTCTTAAGAGCATCATCTGCCTCCCTGCGTAAAAGAACCCTTAGGCTTAAAGCTTACCCTACCGTTCCTCCGTCACATCCACGATCCCGTCCTCGTCCGGATCCGCTTCCTCAAAGACCTTCTGCTTCTCATCCAGCACCACCGGATGCCGCTCCGCTTCCGGCACGTAATGAAAATCCTCGGTCTTCATTTCCGCAAAGAGATTCCCCTGCGCCGTGTCAGGTTCCTTCTTACGGCGGGTCCTGGGCTTCTCTCCGCTTAAGGCTTTCTCAAGGGCCTTTTCCTGCTTCTTTATGTAAGCGGCCCGCTCATTTAGGTATTCCTCAATGCGCAGCATGCGCAGACCCGTGATCTCGGGGATCTTGGCGTCAATAGAATGCAGCACGCGCTCGATGACTCCCTGCCATTTAGCCTGCTCGGTCTCTTTAACCTGAATTCAGTTCTCCGACAAAGGGCAAGTCTTCGGTCCTGCTCCCTAAGGCATCGCACATCGTCTGACGCAGTCTGACATGATATGAACTACCACATGCTCACGCATGTGGTTTCAGAGGCCAGATAGCCTCTTTTTAGCAGTGCTGCGCAATCTAACCTGTCGTGTAGATTACGTATCACCACGGGCCTGTCCACGAGGCCCCCATCGGCCAGGAGAGACCGGAGCCACCCGTCGCCGGGTTCTTTTCTGGCGAGATTGATGCTGCCGTTTAAGTCAGCATTTATAACCTTGCCTGATTTTGTTCTATAGAGTCCACGCCCCATGCGTACGGCGCAGCTCCCTGAGCGCGGCATGATCAAAATCCACGTTGTTCTCCTTATTCCGTGACGGAGGCTACCTCACCTGCCGCCATCTCAAAACAGCGCACCCCTGGAAAAGCCCTGCTGGCGGCGTCTAACTCAATATTAGTCATGAAGATCTGACTTTGAGAGCGCGTCAGGTTATCCGTGAAGATCTTCCGTGAGCGTTCATCAAGCTCCGCCCCCATGTCATCAATTAGGAAGATGGAGGTCATGCCGGTCTTTTCCCTGAGGCTCTGCGCCTGCGCCAGGCGCAGCGCGCACACTAAAAGCTTTAACTGTCCGCGCGAAAGGATCCACGCGGCGTTCTGCCCGTTAACCTTCACCCTGAGATCGGCGCGGTGACTTCCAGAGAAGGTGTAATTCAGCGCCTTGTCACGCTCTAAACCTGACTCTAACACTTCCTCAAGCGGTTTATCCTTAGCCCAGCCGGGGTTTAAGTCAAAGCTCAGGGTCATCTCGGGCAGGAACTGCCCTAACACCGCGTTTAAGGGTCCGCTCAGGATCTCCAGGTACTCGCGCCTTAACTCGGTAATGCTCTCGGCTAACTCGCTTAGGAGCGTATTCCACACCGTAAAGGCCTTCGCAGGCGCGTTTTCGCGCAGCAGCTGATTGCGGTGCGCCAGGACCTTGCGGTAATTTCCAAAGGCCCGTGCCGCGTCCCTGAAATGATAGAAAAGCCCCCAGTCCATGAAGTGCCGGCGCTCCTCGGGAGATCCGGTGATAAGCTCGGCGGCCATGGGATGGATTACCTGCACGCAGATATGGCGGATGATATCCGAGAGACGGGCGTTACGGTTGCCATTAAGTGCGATCTCCCCCTCCCCGTTACGCCGTCCGCGGCTTACGCCAAGGCGCGTCTCGGGACCTGCGGGATCATCTTCGCGGCTTACCGCGGCAAAGAGGGAAAAGCGCTCCTCACCCTGCTTTACAAGGGAACTCAGGCTTCCCCCGCGAAAGGAGCGCCCTACGGCTAAAAAGGATACCGCCTCCAGAATGGAGGTCTTACCGGCTCCGTTTTTGCCATAGATAACATTAAACCCGGGGGAGGGTTTGATATCCACGTACCCCAGGTTACGAAAGTTACTGACAATCAGCCGGTTAATGCGCATGCGCCGCGCCTTTGTCTTTACACCACCACGCGGGCAATGAAGTAACCGGTCTTAACCCCGCTCTCATCCGCCGTGGCCGCCTGCATCATGGTATTGGCCAGCGACTTCACATTCTGGAAGAGGAAGCATACCTCAGGGGCGTAGCTTAACGAATTTAAGACGTCCTGCACGTAGGAGGCGTTCAGGGAGATCTCAAAGGGCTCGCCGTCGTAATTAAGCGGAATGGTATCCGTCGCCACCTCGTGCTCGGCGTTCTCGGTCTTTAAGTTCAGGATCCCCTTGTCGAAGTTTAAGGTCACGCCGTTAATGCGCTTGGAGCTTAACACCGAGACGCGGGAGATGGACTGCCTTAAGGCCTCGCGCTCCACCGAGAGATTCACCGCGAACTCCTTCGGTATGACGGAGCGCACGTTCGGATAATTGCAGATTAAAAGCTTCGAGGTGAGCTTGAAGTTATTAAAGGTCGTGGAGATGAGATTGCGAGAGAACTCCAGAGTCACCATCTCATCTTCGGTGGTGGCCGTCTGCAGGATCTTGCTTAACTCCGTGGCACAGGGCTTGATTAAGGTCACGCCATACGAGGACTCAAAAGGCTTTTGCAGCTGCGCCTCGTTGATACTCATACGGTGTCCGTCAGAGGTGAACACCGTGAGACGATCGCCCTCGACTTCAAGACGCATGCCGCGTAAATACTCGCGGAAATCGTCATTGGCGATACAGAAGACCGAACGGTCAATGATGGTCTTTAACTGTAAGGCCCTAAGCTCAAGCTTATCCTCGAACTCCTCGCTCTCCATGACGGGGAAATCCTTAGGATCGCGGGTACGCACACGGTAAATGGTGCTGCCGGACTGTAAAATGAGCACCTCGTCCATGGGCTCGTAGGTAAAGAGCACCACCGCCGCCTGATCAAGACGCGAGCAGGCCTCGCGGATCTTATTGGCGTTCACCGTGGTCTCGCCGTCCTTATAAGCGGTAACCTCAGTGGTATAGGAGAGCTCGATACGGTAATCGGTAGCGCGTAAGAATAAACGGTTATCCTTTACCGAAATCAGGATATTGTTGACGATATCGTCAGGGTTCGCCGCACCGCCGGCTAAAGCCGACAGCTGCTGCAGAGGTTTAATAAATGACGCGACCGGCGCTTCGAACTTCATGACGCTTCCTTAGTTCAGTTTCAGAGATAAAGTTAACTTGTTGTATTTAGAAGCCACCTCAGGCTCAGTATCGATCTTCTTCCTGATGCGCTTGATGGCTTCGTGTACCGAGGAGTGATCCTTATTAAAGGCCCTGCCGATGTCCGATAAGGACATGGAGGGGATGAGATCGCGGGCTAAGGCCATGGCGATGGAACGGGCTAACGAAACCGCTTTCTTCTTCTCCGCCGACTCCATGGCCTGCACCGGCACCTCAAACTCCTGCGACACGCGCTCCTTAATGGTATCAATGGTGCATACCTGATTGGAGGCGTTCACGAGATTGGTCAGAATCTTCTTGGCGTCATCGACCGTGAGGCTTACGCCCGAGCTGCGCATATGCGAGTTGAGGGTCTTAATCGCGCCCTCGAGCTCACGCACGTTCGAGCGCACGTTCTGCGCGATGTAATTGATGATCTCCTCAGAGAGATTAATCCCCATTTCCTTACACTTGGAGATCGTGATCGCCGTGCGGGTCTCGACACCGGGCGGAACCACCTCGCAGCACACTCCCGAACCGAAACGGGTCGTAAGACGCGGGTTAAAACCCTTCAGATCGCCAGGCGGCACGTCCGAGGCCAGGATCAGCTGGCGGTTGGGCTTGTCGATAAACTCGGCGATGATGTCGAAGAAAGCGTTACGGGCCTGCGGACCGCGGATGAAGTTCTGAATGTCATCCACGATGAACACGTCATGCTCGGTATATAAATCCTGGAAATGCACCTGCTGATCGGCAAAGGGCGATTTCTTGATGCTCGCAATCGACTCCACGTAATGGCGGATAAACTCCTCGGCGCGGCTGTAGATCACCGACACCTTGGGATGCTCCTTACGGATATGATTGGCGATGGCAAAGAGCAGATGGGTCTTGCCCAGTCCCGAGGCTCCGTAAATATACAGCGGGTTATAGCTTGAGGAGCAGGGATTAGCCGCCACCGTCATGGCCGTCACGTACAGCGTCTTGTTCTCCGGATCGATGACGTAATTGTCAAAGGTCTTATTGGGATTGATCTGACTGCGCTTCTTGAAATTGGGGAAATACTTTTCAAGGCGCTGCAGCTTACTTAAATGCTCATCCTCGGTATCGGCCGTATAGGTACCGGTCTGCGCCTCATACTCGCGGCGCGGTTTGACCACCGTGTCCGTAGCGGGCATGTCCTGCTGCACGTCCCCGGACGGCAGCGCGTTCTTAGCCTGTAATTCCTCAAAGGTCGGCAGACTGTCATCCTCCACGGGTGACGTAGCCGCTCCGTTCTGATGCTGCGGTGCGGCCTGTTCCTGACCCATCCCGTTATCAAAGGGATTCTGCATCATCCCATAGGGATCAGGCATGCTGGCGTAACCCTGATAGAAGGGCTGTCCCTGAAAGAAGTAGCCGTTGTAATAGCCCATCTGCGCCGGCATATAAGGCATCTGCGGGGGCAGATTGTGCATACCGAAACCGCCCGACATCTGTCCCTGCGGCATCTGGCCCTGCATAAAAGGCTGCTGATTAAAGGGACGTCCCTGCATGCCCATGCCGTTAAAAGGCGGCTGCGGCATTAAGGTGCCCTGGGGATTAAAGCCCTGCATCCCCTGCTGATTCATGCCGCTGTTCTGCATCCCGTTCTGCGGGCCGTTGAAGGCGCGCGGATCGTTAAAGCCGTTCTTATTTTCAGAGTTACGGCCATTAAAAAAGCCGTTCTGACTCTGCGCCGTTCCATTAGCTGACTGCGGATAGCCCTGCGCCCCGCTGGGGAAAGAAGGCAGGGCCTGCCCCTGCTGCGGCTGATTAAAGAAAGGCTGCATCTGCTGCGTAGCGTGCTGTGCCGCCGAGGCATCACCTACCATATAGCAGGCACATTCCCGCCCCGTGACGTGCTCCACCTCTTTGACCATGCGCGAGGCGAAAGGAGCGAACAGATCCTTAACGTAGGCACTCGAACAGCTGAAATAGAAATTTCCTTCCTGGACGTTGAGGCTGACCTGATGACGGAACAGTTCGAGTTTCTGTCTGTCCTCTTCACTAAGCGCGTCATCAAGCGCGCCCTTAATGGCGCTATTCCAGATTTGTGCGTAATCCATGTGTTACCACTCTCTAATTCTGATTAGGTTCATAAGCGCCACTTCCTCTTAATTGTTATGTGCGCAATGCCAGGAAAACTGCCTGAAGGCGGAAAACAGTAACTTAGGCTCAGCGGTGAGCGGAAGAAAATTTTAGCACAGGATCCCCGCATTTTTAGCGTTTCCCACCACCTGATGCGTGAATTTTCCCACAGCCTAACTCATTGAAAAATCACGCATTCAATTTAAAAATATCCTTAAAGATCCGTAAGATGCTCCCTCCCGTACGAAAAGCAAGGAGTGTGACGCAGCTTTAAAAATTACCGCTTCTTCATGGGCTTTTTTCTCCCCCATCCCCTTTTGACGCATGCCGGCGTATCTTCTAGGAACAGAAAAACCTGACTGAAAATGAAAAGAGGCGCTCCCGAAGCCGCCTTACACGCGCTTTTTATGCGTTAAAGTATTGACCGCCATCACATTTCAAGTGTAAAATCGGCGGTTCAGTGGACACCCTTAGCCGGTGTTCCCGGTACCAATTGTCAAAAGGAGGCGCAATCCTCCCCGTCAGGGGTTCCTTGCGTTTTTAGTAAATATGAAGCGTACTTATCAGCCAAACAACTTAAAGCGTAAGCGCACTCACGGCTTCCGCGTCCGCATGCGCACCGCCGATGGCCGCAAGGTTCTTGCCCGCCGTCGTGCCAAGGGCCGCAAGCGTTTAGCCGTCACCGTGAATGGCAAATAATACCTTCCCCCGCACATCAAGACTCTTGACGTCGGGGGACTACGATAAGGTATTTAAAAAGCCCGTCCGAGTAAGCGCACCTGGCATCCTGTTATTAGCGACTGATAATCAGGAAGCACATGCGCGACTCGGACTGGTCGTGCCTAAAAAGGTTTTAAAACGGGCGGTGTGGCGCAACCGCGTCAAACGCATCGTCCGCGAATCATTCAGAAACTCTCAGGCTCTACTCCCTCATGCCGATCTGGTGTTTATCGCCAGACAGGGTATAAAGGAACTGGAAAACGAGCAGCTCGCGTCCTCATTAGCGAAGTTATGGGATCAAATCTCTCGCCGGCTCAGAAATCAGCAGTCCTGATGTTAAGAACCTACCAGAAGATTTTAAGTCCTCTCCTGGGTCCGCGTTGCCGTTTCTATCCCAGCTGTTCCCAATACACCCTGGAAGCCATTCAGGAGTGGGGTCTTGCCAAAGGAATTTTACTTGGCGCAAGAAGGTTAAGCCGCTGCCACCCTCTTAACGAAGGCGGTTACGACCCCGTGCCCAAAAAGCCACATAAGGGCTAGCGACGATGGAACAACAAAGAAACATATTACTGATTTTATTTTTGGTGCTGTCCCTGTTCTTATACTGGAACTGGGAAAGCGATAAGCTAGCCTCCGCCCAGCGCGCCGAGCAGCAGGCGATCCGCGCCGAGCAGATGCTCGCCAATGCCGCCCAGGACAGTTCCATCGGCAAGCTCATCACCTTAAAGAGCGACTCTTTAGCCTTAACTCTCGACTTAAACGGCGGTGACATCGTTGACGCCAGGCTCCTCAAGGTCATGCAGGAGCAGGGCAAGGACGATCCCTTCCACCTTCTCATGGATACCCCTGACTTCCTCTATATCGCCCAGAGCGGTTTAGTGGGCCGTGACGGACCGGACTCCAAAGTCCGTCCTACCTATACCACGGATGCCACTGAGTATGTGCTCTCTGAGGGTGAGGACAGCGTCAGCGCCAACCTCGTTTACGAGGGCGAGGGCTATACCGTAACCAAGACCTATACCTTACACCGCGCCCCTGAGGGCAGTGCCGAGGAGCTCCGTAAGGATCCCAACAATCACGAGTACCTCGTGGACGTGACCGTTAAGGTGGATAACCACACCGGCCGCGATCTCTCCATGGGCTTCTACGGTCAGTTAAAGCAGACCGTGGATAACAGCATTCTCACCGAGGGCAGCAATCCCTTCGGCATGGTCGCCGCCGCCTACCGCGGATCGGCCTACTCCACCACCGAATCCCGCTATGAGAAAGAGCGCCTTGAGGATCTCGTCGATCTATCCAACGAGCACAACAATCTTAACGTGACCACCACGGGCGGATGGATCTCCATGATTCAGCACTACTTCGTGGCCGCCTGGATCGGCGACAAGAACGCCACCAACACCATTTACTCCAATCAGAGCGCCGAAGGCCGTGACGCCATCATCGGCATCATGGGTTCTCCCGTGACCATCGCCGATAACAGCACCCACGAGTTCAAAACTCAGATGTGGATTGGACCCAAGAGCCAGGATCAGATGGAAGCCGTCGCTCCCAACCTCGATCTCACCGTCGATTACGGCTGGCTGTGGTTCCTCTCCATTCCGCTCTTCAAGATCCTTGAGTTCATCCACTCCTTCGTGGGTAACTGGGGCTTCTCGATTATCCTGCTCACCATTATCGTGAGATCGGTACTCTTCCCCTTAACCAAGGCCCAGTACACCTCCATGGCCAAGATGCGCCTCCTCACCCCCAAGATGCAGGAGCTGCGCGAGCGCTATAAGGACGATCGCCAGAAGTTAGGTCAGGAGACCATGAAGCTCTACAAGAGCGAGAAGGTCAACCCCATGGGTGGCTGCCTGCCCTTACTCATTCAGATGCCTATCTTCATCGCCCTCTACTGGACGCTGATGGAGTCGACCGAGTTAAGACACGCGCCCTTTATCCTGTGGATCACCGATCTCTCGGTCTACGATCCCTACTTCGTGACCCCGATCCTCTACGGTATTTCGATGTTCTTCATCCAGAAGATGTCGCCCACGCCGGTTAACGATCCCATTCAGCGCAAGGTGATCATGGCCATGCCGCTCATCTTCACCTTCATGTTCTGCACCTTCCCCGCAGGCCTGACCGTGTACTGGGTGGTATCCAACTGCTTCACCATCTTCCAGCAGGTCATCATCTACCGTTCTTTAGAGAAGCGCGGTTTACACGTCAGAACCGACAAGAACGCCAAGAACGCCTAAATGTCTTTAAACGACACCATTGCCGCCATCGCGACCCCTCAGGGACGCGGTGGCGTCAGCATTATCAGGGTCTCAGGTCCTGAGGCCCTGCAGGTTGCCGCTAAGGTGGCCTCCCTTGCAAACCCCACCCCGCGTCACGCTTATTTCGCCACTTTTAAAGACGGTGAGACTCCCGTGGACGAGGGCGTGGTGCTCTATTTCAAAGCTCCCCATTCCTATACCGGCGAAGACGTCATCGAACTTCAGGGCCACGGCGGTCTTGTCGTTCCCCAGACCGTCCTTGCCGCCGCCCTCAAGGTGGAGGGCGTCCGACAGGCCGAGCCCGGTGAGTTCACCCGCCGTGCCTTCTTAAACGGCAAAATGGACCTCACCGCCGCCGAAGCCGTCGAGGATCTCATCTCCTCAGGTTCAGCCCGCGCCGCCCGCGCCGCCCTAAGCTCCCTTGACGGTGCCTTTAAGGAACACGTCACGGCCCTTGAGGAGCGCCTCATTAACGTACGCGTGCGTATCGAGGCCTGCCTTGACTTTCCCGAGGAACACGAGGATTTTTTTGACTCAGGGGCAGCTCTTGAGGAGCTCACCGCTATTCGCGCCCACGCCGCCAAGGGCCTTGAAAGCGCTCACTGCGGAGTCCTCTTAAACGAGGGAGCATCCATCGTGCTTGCCGGTGCCCCTAACGCCGGTAAGTCGAGCCTTTTAAACGCCCTCGCGGGGGCTGATAAGGCCATCGTCACCAGTATCCCCGGCACCACCCGCGACACCCTGGAGGTAAATCTCGAGATTGGCGGTATTCCCGTCACCATGACCGACACCGCAGGGATCCGCGACAATCCCTCCGACGAGATTGAGAAAATCGGTATTGAGAGAGCCATCGCCACCTTAAAGAAGGCTGATCTCATCCTCCTCATGGTGGACGGCTCTAAGGAAGCCCCCGACGCTTTAGCCACCTTAAAGCGCATTGAGGAGCTCACCGGCGGTAACCCACATCTTATCGTCGTCAACTCCAAGTGCGATTTAGAGCCCTGCGCGAGTACGGCAGCTCTCCTTGCCTCTGAGCCCTTTACGAGCTATCCGCGCCTTGAGAGCACCACTAAGCGCGAGGGAGGCCTTGACACCCTTAAAGCACGCCTTAAGGAGGCCTTAGGCGTCATCCCCGAGCAGGGGGTCTTCAGCGCCCGCGTGCGTCACGTTAAAGCTCTGGAGGAAACCCTTGCCGCCATCGACAGGGCTATCGGGATGCTCGATTACGGGGATCTGGTGCTTACCGCCCGTGAAATTACCATCGCCTCCGATCACCTGGGAGAAATCACCGGCAAGGTGACCTCCGATGATATCCTGGGCAAGATCTTCTCCACCTTCTGCATTGGAAAGTAACGGATCAATTGGTACGTGGTCAGGCCTCCCTGTGCGGCCTTATCTTTATCTGAGACACGGAGAGTGAAAACGCTTACAGACAAAGTGAGGAAGAGTGCTTTGACGCCCTGGAAAGGAGAATGTGACAATAGAGACAGAAGCCTGATGTGTAGGACTCAGAACTAATAAAGGCAGGGCCTTACGGCCTTGCCTTTGACTGGGATGAAGAAGTTTAAAGTGAAGAAATGAGTGTTACCACCAGGCTTCAGCCTGCACGCCGAACATCCAGTTATCGCCGTAGTGGGCGGTGCCGTAACCGTTGTCGATGTCACGGGAATCGCTGGAATGCAGGTAGCTTACATAGAATCTCAGCTCCGGACGGGAGAGGATTGCGGTGTCAGGGGCGATAGCCAGAGCGGTAGTGTACTTCTGACCGCGGTACATACCATCTTTCGGAGCCAGGCCACTTCCACCCGTGAAAGTATCGTCCTTATACTCGGTATCCTGAATGAAGAAGCCCACCTCGTTTAACCAGCGGAAGTACTGAGTTAACTGATAGCTGGTACGGGCCACGGCACGGAAAATCTGTGAATTATCCACAGCATTGTGCGTATCAGTCACCACGAACTGACCATGATCACCCAAATCAGCATTCCAGGCCGCATCCATATCATTACCGTAATCAGCGGCATAACCGTACTGTAAGACATGCGTGAAGGAGAAGCGATCGGTTAACTTCCACTCGCCGGTATTGATGATGCTGAAGCCGTAGGCGTCCTCGGCGTCGTGCCAGGAGTCATACCAGCCACCGCCGATATCAATGGCGTTGTGGGCTAAACCGCCTGTCATGTACTGTAAGACGGTCTTGTTGTAGCCGCCGTCAAAGCTCTGGCTTACTTCAGCGGTGATCATGACTGAAGTACCGTTATCCATGGTGGGATCGCCAGATACCGTACCATTTTTATAATCCTTGTCTACACTATCCGGAATAGCAACGGCAACCGCTAACTGACCCCAGCCGCCAGCCCATAGATTGGAAGCGTAGCGGGCATCAATGTAGTTAACATTGACATTATTTACATTATCATAAGCATCAATATCTTTGATATCGTCGTAGCGATAATCAATGTCCATGGAGTCCTTTCTGATCCAGGCCAGTGATAATTCACCGGGGCCTACATCCAGGTACTCAATACCGGCGCCGGGACCGGAGATATTGAGGTACTTGGAGTCGATGATGTGGATATCCGCGCGCTGATAGTATCTCTTACCGGCCCAGATGGTGGCATTGGGATCGTTGGGGATTAAGCCCTTGATCTGCAGGTTGAACTGACGCAGAGCAAAGTTTGCTTGCTGATCATCATTCTTAGCGGTCTCCTCACTGTCATGAAGACCATTGGAAGACATCTGCAGCATGGAATCGATATAGAAACTGACATCATTGACTTTATAGACCTCGGAGCCAAACTCGAGCTCGGAATAGGTATCTTTTTCATTACCTAAACGGCCTACTTTAGTCTCATTCCACTTAATACCTCCGGCATGACGTGACTTGGAAACACCGGAACGGAAATAGCCGTGGAAGTCAAAAGAAGGCTTCCAGGCAGCGGCGGTCAGCTCACCGCCGGTCTCTGCGGCTTTGGTAGCGGCGGCTTCGGCTGAGGAAGCGGAAGTGGCGGAAGCGTCAGCTAAAGCCTGGGCACGGGCGGCCTCGGCCTCAGCCTTGGCCTGGGCGGCCTCAGCGGCGGCCTGAGCCTTTAAGGCAGCAGCCTGGGCAGCCTCGGCAGCGGCCTGAGCCTGCTGCGCGGCCTGTAAGGCGGCAGCGACGTCAATCTGCTCGGCAGCGTTGGCGCCGGTAGCAGATGCTGCCAGGACGACGCCCATAACGGCGGCTGACAGCGCGGAAATCTTTCTCATTTTTACCTCTGAATATTCAGTTATTTTCAAAGAAGTGATCACTGACCAGCTACAAGGACTGAGCGTTTGTTAACAAACCATGATAAGCGATCACATCATTACCAATCATAGTATTCAGGGAAATACGCGCAATGACTTTGACTGTTTTTTGCGATCTGTTTCAAATAATTGTT
This sequence comes from Candidatus Avisuccinivibrio pullicola, assembly GCA_018713485.1. Lineage (GTDB taxonomy): Bacteria > Pseudomonadota > Gammaproteobacteria > Enterobacterales > Succinivibrionaceae > Avisuccinivibrio_A > Avisuccinivibrio_A pullicola. The sequence continues at coordinate 11,267 of DVOQ01000082.1, read as the reverse complement.
TTGTTTTAGTCAAAAATCGGTCAAATTTGCGCGGTTGTATACTACATAAAACTACATTTATGTTATAAACAAAACATAATGTTAACTACACAGCGCCCTTAAAAGCTCAGCACTGGCTTAAGCGTCTGATTTTATGCAAGATATTTATATGTAATCACTATCAAAATTTACGACAAATTTATGTGATATTTATATCATAAATACTGATTTTGCCAGACAGATAAACAAGACGCGTAAATTAAGGTGTGAGATATTAAAGACGCGAATGATTAAAGATGCAGTCTAAAAGGTTTTTAAGCTATTTCATGGCCTAAAATAAGGAGACTGCATGGCTTTGCTGTTACAATACCGCCGGTGTTTACAGGCGTCAGATAACACGGCACGTAATCCTCAGACTGAAGGTATGCGGTCACGACCTTAACAGAGTGATGCCAACAGGTAGAGATATATGAACAGCAAGAATAAAAAGGTCACCATGCATGACGTGGCGCAGCGGGCAGGGGTCTCCTATCAGACCGTGTCGCGCGTGCTCAATAACTCATGCAACGTATCTCCCGCCACCCGCGAAAAAATCGAAAAGGCTATCGCCGATCTTAAATACGTACCCAATCTTCTCGCTCAGCAGTTAAGCAAGAAAGAACGCCGTGTTATCGGCCTCGTGAACGTATCCCGTAATTTACAGGCCCCGAGCGATGTCGTGGACAGGCTGCGCCATTACGCGCTTAAAAAGGATTACGAACTGCTCATCACGCTCATCGACAACATGGAAAAGAGCAGTATTGATGAGTGTATCAGCCGCCTTAAGGCGCAGCTTATCACGCGCATCCTCATCAACGTGCCCCTGGAGAGCAACGTGGCGGCACAGATCATGACCGACAACGATGACTGTAACCTCGTGTTCATGGATGTCGATCCCTTCAGTCCCGTGCTTAACGTAAGCTTCAATCCCTTTGACGGGACCATGGCCTCCATTCATCACTTAAATGAATTAGGGCACCGTAAGGTGGCGCTCATTCCGGGACCCGATAAGGCAATTTCCTCCATGCTTCGCATGAAGTCATGGAGCGAGGGACTTAAGAATCACTCCATGGAGAGCGTAGCCTGCGTCGGCGGGGACTGGACGGCCAAGAGCGGTTATGACGCGATGATGTCCATCCTCCATCAGACGCGCGATTTTACGGCGGTGTTAGTGGCCAACGATCAGATGGCCTTAGGAGCCATCAGCGCGCTCAATATCTGCTCTTTACGTGTACCTGAAGATATCTCCGTGGTAGGCTACGACAATACCAATGACAGCGCCTTCTTCCACCCGCCCCTGACCACAGTGTCCCTGGACAGGGATCTGCAATGCAAGATCGCCATTGACAAGCTTATCAGTGAAAATGAGTCCGAGGTGTCAGCCGTCTTACCCACCTCGCTTATCTTAAGGCAGTCATGCGCCAAGGCAGGCAAGAAGGGCTTTGACACCACCCAGATGGCCGCCTCCTTAAGAGAAATGGCCTTACGCCTTGAGGAAATGGGAAAGGAAAGCGCTTAAACTCAAAGACGGCAGGGCCTGCACGCGGCAGGCCCTGACATACGCGGAAACTAAAAAGGGTTCACTGAGGAACCCTCTAGATCAAGCGAGTTAATTAATTCTTTTCAGCACTCTGGCAGAGAAGGGCGGCAGCCTGCAGATCCCGGTGACGGTATCGCCGCTGAACATGTCCACGTACTGCGCATGCAGCTTGATGTTCTTACCGTGCTCACCGTAATTGCCGATGAAGACGAAATGATCATCGCCGTTGACACGTTCGTGGGCGGTGACACCCTTGGGCAGGTGGGTGGTAAGGGCGCGCTTTAAGCCGCACTCATACTCAAGACGTCCCACTAAGCCTTCCATGAACTTCTTGTCCATACGGGCGGCAACGTAATAAGAGTGGCCCTCACCATAATGGTTGTGAGTGAGAACGGGCATGCCCTGATAGAACTCACCGTCATAGAAAGCTAAAGCTTCGGAACCCTCGCAGTGCACGAGTCCGCAGAGGAAACCTGCGTGATAGCTGTCCTCATCAAAGAAGGGCAGACCTTCCAGCGTCTTGACGCGTACCTCATAGTCATCATCAAGGCTGTCGATTTCCTCTTCCCAGATCCCCATCACCTTACGCAGCGGGCCGGGGAATCCGCCTAAGAAGCATAAATCGGTATCGTTAACGATGCCGGACCAGAAGGAGGACACGTAAGTGCCGCCCTCACGGACAAACTTCTCAACACGCTCGGCGTAATCCCCGCGCAGCATATAGGTCATGGGAGCGACCACCACCTTGTACTTTGAGAGATCGCAGGTCTCGTCGATAACATCGACGTTGATACCGCGTCTCCAGAAGGGGGTGTAGAAATCAAGGCAGACACCTAAGTAGTCCATGCCCTGATTGCGCGGACCCTGACTGTCCTCTAAAGCCCAGCGGTTCTGGGTGTCAAGGATAAGAGCCACCTCGGCCTGCATCTCGGATCCGGCGATGGGAGCTAACTTCTCAAGCTTAGCACCAAGGTCGATCACCTCGCGTCCCACGCGGGTATTGAGGTGACCTACGTGATCCACCGCCGCGCCATGGAACTTCTCCGAGGAACCGCGCGACTTGCGCCACTGGAAGATCTGCACCGAATCGGCACCGTGAGCCACGGCCTGTAAAGAGGCGAGGGTATGCATACCGGGACGCTTTAAGGTCGAGAGCGGTCTCCAGTTGGTGGCGCTCGGGGTACTCTCCATGAGCACGAAAGGCTGACCGCCCTTTAAGGAGCGCATCAGATCGTGATTCATGGCGGTGTAGGCGGCCACGTACTCGCTGTCCTTGAAGACATGCCACTGCGGATAGGAATCCCAGCTGATGAAGTCCAGTTCCTTAGCCCACTCGAAGTAATCGTAATCACGGAAGAATTCCATGAAATTAGCGGTTACGGGGAGATCGGGATTAAAGGCCTTCACGGTATCCCTTTCCATCTTGCAGAAATCAAGGGCGTTATGGGAGGTAAAACGCTGCCAGTCGATGCTTAAGGCATGCACGGCATTCTCACCGATGGGCGAGGGCGACTCAATCTGCTCCCACGAAGTGTAGGCGTGGCTCCAGAAGGTGTTCCACCACTGCTGATTTAAGTTATCTAACGAACCATAGCGCTCCTTTAAGTACTCGCGGAAGCGCGCCTGGCAGAGGGGGCAATGGCAGTAACCGCCGTATTCATTGGACAGATGCCACGCGATCACGGCCGGATGATGGGCGTAACGCTCGGCTAATTTGGTATCGATGATACGCACCTTCTCACGGTAGACCGGCGAGGTCATGCAGTGATTCTGGCGGCCCCCGTGTAAAGCGCGCTGACGTTTTTCGTTAACGCGCAGCACCTCGGGATACTTCTCTGACAGCCATGCCGGACGGGCTCCGCTGGGAGTGGAAAGGAACACCTTGATCCCGCGCTCGTTCAGATTGTCTAACACCCGATCGAGCCACGAGAAGTCAAAGACGCCTTCCTCTTTTTCCAGGGCCGCCCAGCTGAACATACCAAGGGACATGATATTCATGTGGGCCTCGGGCATCATGCGCAGATCGTCTTTCAGGATCTCGGGCATGTGCAGCCACTGCTCAGGGTTGTAATCAGCGCCGTAATGAATGCTCTGACCAAAAAGCGGATTAAATGCCATATAACTCTCTTTTTAAGTTAGAAAAGGGTTTATGTTTATAAATTATTAAAGACCTTCACCGAGGGAAGCAGCTTACCGTCATTGTCAAACAGGGCCTGATTCTCACGGGTATTGCCTTCCTTCCAGTGATCGTTGGTATAGTCCATACCGGCCTGAGTCGCCCAGGTAATGCCGGGGGCGGACTTCCATGCAGGTTCCCAGTAAAAAATACCGTTGCCGCCCTTGACGGAGGCAACCGCTTCCATGAGATCGCGGAAGAAAGCGGCCTGGCCTTCGGGAGTGGCCGGATAGCCGGAAACCTTCTCCTCGTTGGCCGTAAAGGTGTTCTCGACGCCGTCAAGGTTCTCAAGGGTGTAAGCGTAAGCGGCTTCCACCACGTTGATCTCCTTGCCATAGCGCTCGGCGCAGAACTCCATGCTTTCCTTTAACTGCGGGATAGTGCCGTGCCACCACGTGTACATGGACATACCGATGATGTCAAAGGGCACGTCGCGGGCGGTGATCTCGTCAAACCACCACTTGAAGGTATCCTTCTTCGGGCCCTCGGCTAAGTGGAGCATGATTTGGCAGTCCGTGCCGCCGCCGTCACGCACGCCCTGAATGGCGGACTTGAGGAGCGTCGCCAGACGGTCGAACTCGCCGCCGTTCTGACCCCAGCTCTTGCCGTCAGGCCATAACATGCCGCTGTTAAGCTCGTTACCCACCTGCACCATGTCCGGCATCACGCCCTCTTTGGCGAAGGCCTCGATGGTCTCCTTAGTGTAGGTATAGAGGGCCTTGTTTAAGTCCTCAAAGGAGAGCTTCTCCCAGGCCTTGGGCTTGAACTGCTTGCCGGGATCCGTCCAGAAATCGGAGTAGTGGAAGTCAAGCAGGAACTTAAGCCCTAAGGCCTTGGCACGTTTGGCAAGAGCGATGTCGGTGGGCAGATCGTTAGTGCCGCCGCCATAGGTGTTGCCATTAGCGTCATAGGGATCGTTCCACAGTCTTAAGCGGACATAGTTAAAGCCCTGATCCTTAAGGATCTGCATGCAGTCGCCGGGATTACCGTTTAAGTCCTTATATACGTAGCCCACATCCTCCATCTCCTTTAAGGTGGAGAGATCGGCACCCTTGATAAAGCCCGCCGGCACCTTCGCCGGAGCGAAGGCGTCCGCCGTCGCGGCGGCGGGAGCGGCACCTCCCTGAGGTGCCACGGAAGAGGCGCAGCCGGCTAAGGTCACGGAGCAGACGGCAGCCATAAGCAAAGTCGTTAAAACCTTCATAAAAAACTCCTCATTAACCCTTCGTGCCGCCGGCGGTAAGACCGGAGACGAAGAAGCGCTGTAACGAGAAGAAGAGCAGAGCCACGGGCACGGCAATCAGCACAGCACCGGCGGCATAGGTGGTGTAGCTCGCGCCCATCTTCTGCGCCACCAGGTTATAGAGGCCAATCGGTAAAGTGAACTGATCGGGCGTTCTTAAGATGGTGGTCGAGAGAATGAAGTCGCCTAAGGGGCCGGTGAAGGCAAAGAGCGCGATCACAGCGATAATCGGTTTGGAGAGCGGCATGATGATCTCGATGAAGATCCTGAAATGCCCCGCTCCGTCCATGCGCGCGGATTCGTCGAGATCACGCGGAATGGCGTCGAGATAACCCTTCATCAGGTAGGTGTTCATGGGGATCATGCCGCCTACGTAAATGAGGATTAACGCAAGATGGCTGTTCACGAGACCTAACATCTGCGCTAACACGAAGATGGCGATGAGGGCGGAGAACTGCGGGATCATCTGTAAAAGTAAGAACAGCATGAGGCCGTTGTTTCTGCCCACGAAGCGGAAGCGCGAGAAGGAGTAGGCGGTAAAGGACACGAAAATCAGCGTCAGCACCATGGTGGCAAGACTGATCTTCATGGAGTTCCAGTACCAGCTCACGTAATCGACGGTTCCGTCAAAGAGGGCCGTGTAGTGCTCAAAGGACACGTTCTCGGGGATGATGGACGAGCTCATCAGCGAGTTGCCGGGATTTAACGAGGCACCCACGGTCCAGACCAGAGGATAGATAATGAGCAGCGTGACGAAGCCCACCACGAGATAGGTCAGCGTCAGACGGATGGCGCGCTGCTGTTTGATACTCTTTTTATGTTCGCTCATGTTACCTCCTAAGCCATTTCATCATTCTTGAAGGACTTCGAGGAGCGGAACTGCCATAAGGCAATACCCACCACGAAGATGGAGAGCAGAATGGTGATGGCAGCGGCGATGGAGTACTGCGACGAGGACATGGTTAACTTATAAATCCACGACACCAGAATATCCGTACCGCCGGCATTGGAACCGGGCACTGCCGGGCCGCCGTTGTTGAACAGATAGATGATGTTGAAGTTGTTAAAGTTAAACGTGTACTGCGTGATGATAATGGGGGCAATGGAGTACAGCACCAGGGGCAGCGTGATGGTCTTTAACTTGGTCCACGCGCCGGCACCGTCCATGGTGGCAGCCTCATAGAGATCGTCAGGAATGGCCTGCAGCACGCCGGTGGTCATGGCAAACACAAAGGGGAAGCCTAACCACGTCTGCATCATGATGAGGGCGGTCTTGGTCCAGAAGGGATCGGTAAGCCATGCCTTGGGTTCAATACCGAAGAAGGGCAGGATGGTATTGTTGATGACACCGAAGGAGTCATTGAACATACCCGAGAACACGAGGATGGTCACGAAACCGGGCACAGCCCACGGCAGAATGAAGATGGTGCGGATGATGGCCTTGAAGCGTAAATCCTTCTGATTAACGAGAATGGCAAGGAGCACGCCCACGGAGCACTGTAAGGTGGTAGCCACCACGGTCCAGACCACGGTCCACTGTAAAACCTCAAAGAAGGTGTCACGCCACAGCTTCAGGCTGAAGATGCTGATGAAGGTGCGTAAACCGACCCAGTCCACTAACTTGGCGGGCGGGGAATTGTAGAGGTTATAGTTCGTAAAGGCGATCGAAAAACCGAAGATGATGGGGAAGATCACCACGAACACGAGGATGATGAAACCCGGGGTAATCATGAGGTACGGGAAGCCGGAATCAAGCAGGTTGTGATACTGCTTGCGGATCGAGTTGACCTCTAAGCCGCGGTCGCGGCGGCGTCCGTTCTTATAGCCGTCCCTGAGGGCGATAAACCAGACGGTAAGTGCGAAGCACAGCACGAGAACGGTAATGATACCTTCGGCTAAAAGGAAAATGGAGTTGTCCTTACGGACCGTCTCACCTAAGGTGGTTAAGCCCCACAGGCCATGACTAATCATGTCCTTGGCGCAGAAGAAGAAGCTTAACAGGAAGACGGTGAAAATGAGGCCCTTAGCGTACTGTCCGTTGTAATACTGACCTCCGCCCGGGAAGATACCGCATAAAAGCGCTATCTTTCCGTGGTGGTTCGGAAAGTCGGGCTGTTTGATGGGAGATTCCACTTTATTTACCTCAAAACATTTAAGGGGGACGTTAACATCCCCCCTCAATCAGGTTAGAAGTGAGCCGGATTAGAAGCCGCTACGGAAGGCCTCGATCTGATTGTGGATCTGATCGGTGGCACCCGTCAGGGCTTCCTTAGGATCCTGCTTGCCCGAGACGCTTAACTGTAAGGCCGAATCGATAGGACCCCACACCTCGCTCATCTCCGGGATGGAGGGCATGGGCTGGGCACGGGTGGACTGCACGGCCACGGCGTTGGCGAACTCGTTATCCTTAATCACGGGATCGTTCATCACGGTCTTGGAAGCGGGGATCTCGGCGGTGGCCTCAAAGCGCTTCTTGGCCCACTCGGGCTGATTGATGAACTGAATGAACTTCTCGGCTAAGTCCTGATCCTGGGCCCAGGAAGATACCACGTAGCCCTTCACGCCTAAGAGGGAGCTCATTTCCTTGCCGTTGGGCATCTTGGGCAGCGGAGTGACACCGAAATTGATGCCCACGCGCTGATAGGGCTCATAAGCCCACGGACCGTTGACCACGGCGGCGGCCTTCTTCTCGTTGAAGAGGGAGTCAATGGCGTTAAGGCCGTTCTCACCTAAGATACCGGCGGGGAAGAGGCCTTCCTCGTAGAACTTCTTTAAGTAGGAAACGCACTCCACGGCACCGTCATTGGAAAGACCGATATCCTCAACGTTGAAGTTGCCGTTAGCGTCGCGACCGAAGATGTAACCGCCGTAGGCAGCCACGGCACCGAAGGCGTAGTAAATCTGATCGAACTTGGCGATAAGACCGAAGTTGCCCTTGTCAGCGTTGTGACGCTCCTGCGAGAACTTGTAATAATCCTCGATGTTATCAAAGGGCTGCGGGAGCAGATCCTTGTTGTAGAACATGACGAGGGTCTCCACCACCTTGGGGTAGCCGTAGAGCTGGCCGTCAGTCGTGAAGGCGGTTAAGGAGGACTCGGTGTAATCAGCCACCTGCTCGGGAGTGGCCTTTAAGGGAGCAATCAGTCCCTGCACCACGGCGGCACCTAACTGATCACCGGCGATAAGCAGCACGTCAGGACCGATACCGGCGGGGCCGTCTAAGCGCAGCTTCTCAATCTGCTGAATGTACGGCATCTCCTGAATATTGACCTTGCAGTCGTACTGCTGCTCGAAGGCAGCCACGGCCTCGGTGATGCCGCGGGACTTCTGAATGTCTTCCCAGACATTGAGCTCGGTGGCGGCAAAAGCGGAGGCGGAGGCAGAGGCCAGAGCCACAGCGACAAATAAGGGACGTAAAACTTTCATAAGTTACCTCATGTGAGCGTGTTACATGAAAACCTAAAACAAACTCTCAACAGCCGCCACTTTATGGATCAAATCCTTATTTTATCGGATAGTTCACAAAGAGCCGCTCTTTGTTATACGATAAACTTGCAACCTCAAAATTCCTAACAAAACATGTGATTTACGTGATCGGGTACACAAAAATTTGATCATTTTTTGGCAAACGCGCGTTTAATCTGTATATTTGCAAGCATCAAACAGGGATAATCCTGCTTTAATTGTTACATACGTGTTTAATTTTAAACATTAATACATCCCGCCGATGCATTAATGCCGGAGCTTGTGATGGCAAGTATCGAATTTAAGAACGTGACCAAGGCCTTTGGTAAGGTCGTCACCCTCTCCAATATCAATCTTAAGATCGAAGACGGCCAGCTCGCCGTGTTCGTGGGTCCCTCGGGATGCGGTAAGTCGACCATGCTGCGCATGATTGCCGGTCTTGAAAGCATCAGTGCCGGTGAATTACTCATCGACGGCGAGGTAGTCAATGACGTCTCTCCCGCCGATCGCGGCGTCGCCATGGTGTTCCAGTCCTACGCTCTGTACCCGCACATGACCGTGGCTGAGAACATGGGCTATTCCCTCAAGATCAACAAGGTACCCAAGGAAGAGATCAACCGTCAGGTCACCGAGGTCGCCAAGGCCTTACAGTTAAGCCACCTCTTAGACCGCAAGCCCAAGCAGCTTTCCGGCGGTCAGCGTCAGCGTGTGGCTATCGGCCGCGCCATCGTCAGAAAGCCCAAGGTCTTCACCTTCGACGAGCCGCTCTCCAACCTCGACGCCGAGCTGCGCGTGGAAATGCGTCTGCATATCGCCCGTATGCACCAGGACATGAAGACCACCATGGTCTACGTGACCCATGATCAGGTGGAAGCCATGACCTTAGCTGACAAGATCGTGGTCATGAACTTCGGCAAGATTGAGCAGGTCGGCACCCCGATGGAGCTGTACTATAACCCTGCGAACAAATTCGTGGCTGGTTTTATCGGCTCCCCGAAGATGAACTTCATCTCCACCACCATCGAGGAAGTGGGTGACAACGAAGTGACCGTGGACATGGGTGGCCGTAAGGAGAAGATCCCCGCCCTGTCGCGCTTAGTCAAGGTCGGTGACAAGGTTACCGTGGGTATCCGTCCTGAATACCTCACCATTGGCGGCACCCAGGCTGCCATGGAGAAGTTCGGCGGTGAGAAGACCGTGACCGTGGTACTCGACTCCGACGTTATCGAGCGTTTAGGCAACAACACTTACCTCTACGGTAAGAGCTGCGGTCAGGATAACTTCAAGATCATTATCCCAGGTGACGTGCAGGTGCAGGTCGGCCGAGAGGTGGAGTTAAACTGCCTTGCCAGGAACTGCCTGCTCTTTGACGAGAACGAGAAGCGTATTTACGCCCGTGAGGAAGACATTCCCACCAATCTCTAAGTAAAGCTTTAGACTGCAAACTCCTTCCCTTCAAGGATCTCTCCCTGAAGGGAAGTTATTCTGAATACGTCCTTTCACCTTAACTTAACTAACTACCTTCAGGCACCGTCTGGTGCCTGACTTTTATAGCAAAACACCACTAAAACCGCATAGCTATGACATTATCAGTTCATGGTTCTATCGTCTTGTACCATAGAGATTTCAGCTATCGTGTTAAAATAGCTACCTCGCTAACTCATGGTCATCACTCAGAAGAATCAGAAACCCTCTGTTGCAGTTCTGATATCTGCGCATCACTAAGACCGGTATATTTTTTGATAAGGGAATGATCTACACCATCTCTGAGCATATTGCTCGCAGTTATTGCTATTCCTTCTACTATTCCTTCTTTACGGCTGGCATGAAGACGGGCCTGTTCATCACGTTCAGCCTTTTCAGACATCACGTAAGCAAGCCACCGGTTGTCATCGCTTACAAAAACACTTTCTGCCATCACAACCTCCTGCATATCCTTGTCCTTGCTAACCAGTTCCTCTACTGTCTTATCATCCTTAGCGGTTAGGTAAGTGAGCCAACGTACAATCCGCGGCTGCTTATTCAGAGGGATCTGGGACTGCTCTTTGAGCCACTTGGGAACCTCTACCAAGAAGATCTCACCGTCCTCTGTAATTACATCACGCTCTAGCGCTTCTGTCATCTGATAACGGCGAATATACCCCTGATGAGGAACGGAATCAGGCAGTTTAAGCGAAAAATCCATAAAGCAGATTACGATGGATGGCGTTAACTTATCATAATCATCTCCAGCATGGAGCTTACCAGCATGGAGTCTGGTCAGATAATAAAAAAGACGGTTGGTAAGATGATCCATATTTGCCCGCTGAACCTCAATATCGATGTCCTTACCGTCTGAGGTGCGTGCGACGATGTCAAAGGAGATACGCTTCCCGTTTTCGTGGTCAGGCTGAAGTTCGACGTTCCTGTAAGTGAGGTCTTCAATCACAATATGTGAACCTGCAGGATAAGAGGCAAACAAATCGTTAAGGAGTCGTAAGAGAAAGGTTTTACGCTCCTCACTGCCAAACATGAACTTCCATAGCACATCGTTGAAGCGGTTCGTGATCTTACGGTCTGAGCAGAACACTAAGTTATTATTAGCTACAGTTTTAATAGACATGCTGACGTTCCTCCATGTATTTGTATAAGGCAGTATACACATTTTTAGAATAGCAAAAAGATTGCCCTAAGGGTAAGTTGAAAAGAGCCCTGTTACCCAGCAGAGAAAAAGCAGTTCATGCACGAAATATGTAGGATCAATGGTTTAGGAGAGTGGCGCTGTTGACAGGCGTCCTGAGGTATGCATCCGGGTGGTGAAGCCGGCACTGAACCGTGGCGTAAGC
>DVOQ01000081.1 GCA_018713485.1 Candidatus Avisuccinivibrio pullicola | reverse complement strand
GGTCGCTGCTTAACCCGCCGTCTGCCGATCAGAAGGAGCTGTTCAAAGCGGTATGGACCATATCACCGGATGACTTTTTCGCTGACTGACCCTCCCTTTTTTTGCTATACATTAACGCGGGAACTCAGGTTATAGAACGGAAAATTAGAGCAGAATCAGTTCTTTCCGAACGTATGCTTAATTTTCTGAAAAATATGGATGAGCACCCGATATAATCGCTATGATATACCTGAAACGATTAATCAGGTACTACATGGTAGTTTTAATGATAAAAAACTAGGTTTTTTTAAGGAAAGTCAATCCGCAGCGCATCAGGGAATATTTGGAGTATGGATTGCCTTTGATCCTGAAGGAGAACTGGAGAGCATAGATGATTTTTATAATTTACAAATTTATATAGTGTTTGAGGATGAGGTTGAGAATGGGTACGATAATGCGCAAAGGTTTGCTGAGGCTTTGTTAACGAGTATAGAGAAATATTCTAAAAAGAAGCAAGTCAGGGTTGCATGTTCTTCTTACATTGTGAGTGATCAGGAGTTTACCTTATATCAAATTAATCATCTTACTAAATGGAATTATGATTATCTATGTGTTGAAGGTGAGCCTTAATCAGAGTTTTGCCGTGTGCAACGGTTGAAGGGGCTTATGCAGAGAACCTTTTAAGATGGATGTATTTCTGGAGATGCTAGGGAAACTCTTTTACTAACTATGCACTAAGGGTAAGAACAACGGATCGTTCGGCGTGGGTGAAGTTCTGTTTCTACATCGCTTAGAACTGTCAAAATTAATCGGCCCTAATCTTGCTGATGGGAAACACATGCTATTGTATAAACTATAAACCACAGCAGCCATGTTTCATGGTAAGTAGAAAATGCTAGCTTCGTTTACATGGTACTTAATGGTCTTAATGGTGAATAGAACTGTTTAAAGCAGAGTGACAAGAGCTGATGGGGTAGGTTACAGATAAGTTTCTGATCGGTAACGCGGTAAACAGGCAGTACGGCAGGAGTGAGCTGACCCTTCCGGCAAACCGTGAATATCCCTGACAGGGCGTGGTCACGGTGTTTTGCTAAAGCCTGTCTTCCCTTGGGTAAGAGCGATGACATCATTAAGGAGAGCTCAATCACAGGCGTTCCGTTCCCGCTTCACGTCTCTTCTTAAAAGGTGTTGCTCTTAGAGGGTACTTACGCGTCAGAATCATCTTCAGCTAAGATCTCCTGGAGGAGCTCCTTGCCTGAGGAATAAGCTTTACCATAGGAGCGATCCCTTACCATTCTTTCCGTTTCCGCGAGAGCTTCCAGGGTCTCAGCGTTGGGAACGGGGCGGCTAATCTCAAAGGGGATGTGGTTTTCGCTAAGGGTCTTTTTGACAAAAAGGGTGAAAGCGTCCGTCATGGTTAGACCCACGTCATCGCAGAAGGCCGCGAAGGCCTTTTTGGTTGCACTGTCCATGCGGATCTTCACGTTAACGTAAGCCATGGAAACTCATCCTCCTGATAAAGACAGGCTTATCGTAAGCAAATTTATTGACATCGTAAATGTTTTCCAGACCGTCCGAGGGGGAGCCGGCGTTAGGTTGTGTGCCTTAGCTACCTAGAGCGCTTATGGGACATGTACGGCCGGCCCTTAAAGCCGCTGCTAGTTAAAAGCCACGCGAGCTTCTCCCTCGGGACAAAGGAAAGGTGAGACTTTCTCTGAAAAAACGTTGGCCTCTCGCGAGTGCGTCCTGCCAAGTGGCTAGATCGCGCGCTCGGGGTTAGTATAGCCCCTTGTTAAAGGTGGAGAACGCAGTTATGGGTAAGGGAGGGTAAGCAAACCGCGGTGGGGATTTGTGCAGATGAAGGTGATTTTAAAAGTACTTCTATAAAGACTAAACTGAAGTTGGGTAAAACTTCCACGCTATGGAAATGATGACGAAGGGTTCGATCGGTAGAAATAATTTATATGTATGTTGTAATTGCTAATGTTTAACGTATAGAAAAAAGAAAAATTCATGCTAATTACGATAATTATATTAAATAAACTGCCGATATAGGGAAATAAATAGGCAAAATACGGGTACGGCAGAGTAAGCAAAGAGCAAAACACTGGCAATATTGTTTACTGAAGTGGAAAAGGTGGCAAAATAAAACGGATATAAATTGGTTAAATTGCGGGGGGGGGGTGCCTCAAGATAATAATTAGTACCGTTATAATTTCGCAAATTTAATTTTACATATGCAAATTTAATGGTTTAAAATGGACGCAGTGTCGCGGGTGAGAGGTTAGTCAGTCATACTCCCGCCCGTGACACGGGCCTTATCCTAGGTTTTTTTTACATATTCAGAAGTATTCAGGTAATTAAAATGAAGAAGACCTTATTAGCTGCGGCCGTGGCCGCGTTAGCTGTCTCTTCGGTCGCGTCCGCCGCTACCATCTACGATAAGGACGGTACTGCGGTTGACGTGTATGGCCGTGTGCAGGCAGTGTATTACTCGCAGGACTCGGGCAATAACGCTCAGTCCGCCGCCAACGACGGCAATCTGAACGCCTCCTCGCGTTTAGGCTTTGACTTCCGTTCCACTCTTACCGACTGGGCTACCGCGGTGGCTAAGGTGGAGTGGCAGAACGCCGACGATGACGCCAATAACGATTTCAACTCCCGTTACGTGTGGGTGGGCGTTGATTTCGGTGAGTTCGGCCTGGTGAAGGCCGGTAAGTTCGAGGAAGCCATCAAGTATGTGGTCGAGACCACTGATATTTTCGATGACTTCGGCTGCATGGCGCAGTTAGGCAACGACGATCGCCGTGACGGCATGTTAGGTTACTACGTGTCGGTGCAGAACTTCGACTTCAACGCCACCTTCGGGACCCCGAAGGACGGTCAGCAGGTCGACGGTGCCTTCTTAGGGGAGACTCACACCGGTTCCACCACCGGCAACGCCGTGGGTGAGGAGAAGGTGGACATTCAGTACGCCTGGTCGATGTCCTTTGGCTATACCACTCCCGAGATCCTCTTCGGACCGATGAGCTTCCGTGCCGGTTTCGGCGGGGCCGAGATGCAGCCGCGCGATAACGGCGAGGGCTCTCACTACGATTACTACGCCAAGAACGTCTACGACGATTACTCCAACTGGGCGCTGTCCGCCACGTGGGGTACCTTAGACGAGGGTCTCTATCTCTCCGCCTCCTATAACGAGCGCGACTTCAACTTCATTAACCCGACCGATTTAGTCACCGGCTTTACCGTGGACGGCTACAAGATCCGCGGCTTAGAGGGCGTGGCTGCCTGGACCTTCGCTAACGGCGTGTCCGTGCGCGGCGGTATCGAGTGGATGAACATCGAGTCCGACGGTGGCGCGGATGTCGAGGTGGATGCCGTGACCGCTCCTCTCTACGTCCTGTATCAGGTGAACCCCAACTTCAGGGTGTGGGCTGAGGGCCGCGTCAATATCGATACGCATGATGGCAAGAACTACAGCTTCCGCAGCGTGACGCACCGTACCTATAACGCGATGGATAACGTGTTCTCGGTGGGTGCCCGCTACACCTTCTAGTAGGGCAGGAAGTTCTCAGGAACTTAAGGCTTTACGACAAGGCGGATGACGCGGAGGCTGAGCCTGCCGCGTCACACGGGATCGGATTCCCAAAATTTGCAGCGGGAACGAGTCCATAGCTACCCAAAACGGTAAGACCCAGATCCGAAACGCCAGGTTTTACCGGAGCTCATGGTTATCTCCCGCTGGTTTGGGAAAGCTCCCGTGGCTGCCATTATAACACTGTATACGATCCGGTGCTAAGGCACGGGAGAGGAAGATTTTTCGTCTTGGTTTTAGTGGTTAGCTATGTCAAAGAGCGTTTTAACCGCAATTCGCACGCTTAATCTAGGGGACTGCCCCATCGCCGTGGTGGGTATGGGCTGCCGTTTCCCTAAGGGAATTGTCTCGGCGGAGGGGCTGTATCAGGCTCTGCTCGGCGGGGAAAACCTTGTAAGCGAGGTACCGGAAGCGAGGTTCGGCTTAAAGCGTTTTTTACACCCCAAACGCGAGGTCAAAGGTCACAGCGTGACCTTTAAGGCCGGCGTGGTGGGAGACGTGTCCTTATTTGACGCGCCCTTCTTCAATTTATCGCGCCCCGAGGCCCTAAGCCTCGATCCGCAGCAAAGGCTCACTCTGGAGATGTCCTATGAGGCTTTGAACCGCGCCGGTTTAAAGCCTCAGGATCTTAAGGGGAGCGACACGGCGGTGGTGATGGGGGCGGCCTCCACGGATATGGCGCTCTTGCGCGCGGACGACACGCCCGCGGTGGGGCCTTACGCGATGACGGGCACCAATCTCTCGATTATCTCCAACCGTCTGTCCTACGTTTACGATCTGCACGGACCGTCGCTGACCGTGGACACGGCCTGCTCGTCTTCCTTAGTGGCGCTGCACACGGCCTGTGAGTACTTACGGGAGGGCAAGGCCTCCATGGCGCTCGCGGGGGGCGTGAACATCCTTTTATCCCCCTTGCCCTTTATCGGCTTTTCGCAGGCGCATATGCTCTCGGATAAGGGACGCTGCGCGGTGTTCTGCGAGAACGCTGACGGCTACGTGAGAGCCGAGGGCGGGGCGGTACTTATCCTGAAGCGCCTTGAGGACGCCCTTGCCGATGGCAATAACATCATGGCCGTGATCGCGGCAACGGGAGTGAACTCCGACGGGGCGACGCGAGGGATCGCCCTGCCCTCTGAAAAGGCGCAGCAGAGCCTGCTTACCAGGGTGTACGGTGAGGCGGGACTTGATCCTGCGCGTCTCGTGTACGTGGAGGCGCATGGCACGGGCACTAAGGTGGGCGATCCCGTGGAGATGGAAGCCATCGGCAGGGCCCTCGGTCAGCGCGTGACGGGGCGTAGCCTTAGCGTGGGCTCGGTGAAGGCCAACACGGGGCATCTGGAGACCGCCTCGGGCATGGCGGGCTTTGCCAAGGCCATGGAGATCCTGCGCACGGGAGTGATCCCGCCGCAGAAGCTCTACGGGCCCCTAAATACGGCCATACCCTTTGAAAAGCTCAATTTAAGGGTGGCCACCGAGGCCGAACCCTTACCCATGGTGGACGGGGTGGGACTTATCGGCGTCAATTCCTTTGGCTTTGGCGGTACCAACGCGCACGTGGTTTTAGCCGACGTGAAAGCGCTTCGCGCCGCTCTCACGGGGATAACGCCGGCCGTCTCTTCAGAGAGCGCCGTAAACGGGGCCACCGCTCCCGCGCTCGCCTCTCATAAAGAAGGGCCTAAGGATGAGCCTGAACCTCAGGCAAAGTCTCAGGAAGAACTTATCAAAGAGCCTCAGGAAGCAGCAGACTTACACGCTATCCGCAACTCCACGGAGAGCATAGAGAGTAATACATCACTGCGTATGCAGCTAAGCGCCAGAACCTTAACTTCTCTGAAGGCTCTGGCCTTAGCTCTTAGCGAGAGCATAACGGATGAGAATCAGGAGGCCGTCTGCGAGGCCCTTAGCTTACGCGAGCGCATGCGCTTAGGCCTTAGCGTGAGCGCCAGGGATGCCTCCGGCCTTAAAGAGGGGCTAAAGGCCTTCGCTAACGATACTTTAGGCACGGGCGAGAGATGGCCGCGCCTTAACGCCACTTACTATCCCCTAAAGGAAAGCGCGGTGGTGGTAAGCGAGGAAGTTCCCACGGGGCCTATGGCGCTCGTCTTTACGGGCAACGGGGCGCAGTACGCGGGGATGGGGAAGGAGCTCTACGCTTCCAACGCCACTTTCCGTAACGCCGTGGACGAGGTTTCGGAACTGCTCGTCTCTCTCGGGGCCCCCGCGGTGGCGGATCTGTTTGTCACTCTGCCTGAGGCAGAGCTTTTCAGGCAGGGTGATCCCGTAACGCTGACCGATCCTGCCGCGGAACTTTTAGCCTCGCCCCTTGGCTCACAGTTAGCGCTTTTTGCCATGGAGGTGGGTTTAACCCGTATCCTTGAGGAAAGCGGTTTAAAGCCCTGCGCGGTATTAGGTCACTCGGTGGGCGAGGTGGCCGCGGCGTGGGCGGCGGGAAGGCTTTCCTTAAAGGAAGCGGTCCTCGTTATCTATACGCGCTCGCGCTATCAGGCCTTAACCTCCACTGAGGGAGGCATGGCGGCCGTCAAGCTGGAGGAGGGGGCCCTGAGGGAGCTCCTTAAGTCCGGTGCCTATCCCACAGTGGAGGTAGCGGGCTTTAACGCGCCGCACAATTACACCCTAAGCGGTCTTAAGCGCGAGCTTAAGGACCTGCAGGGGAAGGTGAAGGCCCGGGGCGGCGTGATGCGCCTTTTATCCCTTAACTACGCCTTCCACTCGGCCTTCATGGAGCAGGTCCGTGAACCAGTCCTGAAGGAATTAAGCGCCTTGGGAAGAGAAAAGAGCGCCCCTGACGTACCGTCCTCTCCTGAGGGCAGGGAGCTTCAGGATAAGTATGAGAACGCAGAGAACGCTCTGGCCGCCGGGACCCTGCCCTTTAAGGGGGAGCGCTACGCCTTCATCTCCACGGTGACGGGCAAGGTGGAAGAAATCACGGACGCTCACTACTGGTGGCGCAATATCCGTAAGCCGGTGCGCTTTGAGTCCGCCGTGAGGGAGGCTTTAGAGCGCGGGGTGACCACCTTCGTCGAGGTGGGACCGAAGGGCATTCTCACCACCTACGTGCACGAGTGCGCGCGTGCGATGGGGAAGAACGTCACGGCCTTAAGCCTGACCACGGAAAAGAAGGCTAAAGACAGTGACGTGGCGGCGGTTTTAGAACTTATCCATGTACTTGCCGTAAGTGGGACGGGTTCTGATGTGAGCCTTACCTCCCTTTCGGAGGCGGCTAGGGAGCTGTTACCTTCTCTGCCCACTTACGCTTTTGACAAAGTACCCTGCTGGCTTGACAGCTCTCCCGAGTGTCAGGGGATCTTTAAGGGAGCTGCCGATCCGCTGTTAGGGGTGAGGACTCCCGCGGGAACGCACGAACATTACGTAAGCACTCTGGACGGTACGGTCGTGCCGGCACTCTCTCACCATGAAGTGCGCGGGGAGTGTCTGTTTCCCTTTACCGGTTTTTTAAATAACGCCCTGCGCCTCGCGCTTGCAGAAAAGGGTAAGCATAACGCGGTAAGCCTCCTTAACTTTGAGGTGCGCCACGCCTTAAGCCTGAGTTCCCTGACGCGCCTTGAGAGCGCTCTCGACGAACACGGCGAGGTGAGCATGCTCGCCCGTCCCTATGGCGCGGAAGGCAGGGGCGATCTCTGCGTCAGAGCGCGGGTGCTGCCCGTGGACGTGAAGGCGGCCTGTCTGGATCTGCCCGCCCTTGAGGCGCGCTTTACAGAGGAAGTGGACGTTGAGGATTTCTACGCGCGCCTGAAGGACTGCGGCTTTAATTACGGCCCCTTCTTCAGGAGTATCAGGAAGATCGCCCTGCCTGAGGAACAGCATCCCGGCGCGGTGCTCGTCACGGCCCGTTACGTTAAGGACGTGGAGGGAGCCCTCCTGTCCCTGGGCGGCATGGACGCGTGCCTACAGGCGCTTTTCGCGCTGCTTCTCCCGCGCCGTAAAGATGAGGGGGAGCTTCTCTATTTACCCGTGAGCGTGGGGCGGCTTACGCTTTACAGGGTGCCCGAAGAGGGCACGGTTAAGGTGCTCCTTGAGAATTTACGTAAGGGCTCTGCCGTTCTCACCTTTGAAATGACGCTTCTAAGCGCCACCGGTGAGGTGCTCCTTAAGGGCTCTGAGGTGCGCTTTAAGGCCCTGCCGCAGGGCGCGCGTCCCGCGTTCTTTAGCGAGACGACGGCGCTTCTCTATAGTAAGGAGGAATTACGTGCCTTAGGGGCGCGCCTGACTCAGGCGCCCGTGTCTCAGTCTCATTCTGCTTCTGCTTCCGTCTCAGACTCTGTTTCTGACTTTGCCGCCGTGGCGGGGGAGGCTCCGGTAGCGGAAAGCCCAGCCGTGGGCGCGGCAGCCGCAGTTACAGCTACAGTTACAGATACTGCAGCCGCCGCTTACGTTGCCCCTCAAAGCGGGGACGCCGGCACGGAGGCCGTGCCGCGCGTGTCCTTAAGTCAGAGCGCTGTCGATCCTAAGGTACGCGCCCTGCGTCAGGCGGCCCTGTGCGCCTTTATCCTCGAAGGCGTTGATCCCGCGCTTTCCGTAGGCGAGGAGCTCTCTCCCGAGGAGATCTTCGGCTCTTTACTCTATGGCGCCGATCTCGACGTGGCGCGCCACGCCTTAAATCTGCTGTGCCGTGCGGGTATGGCGGAGTCGGTCGCGGACGATCTCTATACCTTAAAGGACATTTCGGTCTTAGGCCTTGACAGCGCGGCGCTCTTTGACGAGCTTTTAGAGCGCGACAGATTACACGGCGCTCTCTATCTGCCCTTTAAAGGCGAGAGCTTTAAGTTAGCCAGGGAAGAGGGCGCGGAGAGTCCCGTGACGGCCCGTAAGGCCCTCACCACGGCCGAGAGCCTTATAAGAGCGATTCTGCGCTGCGCGGAAGGGGCGCAGGTTTTAACGAGGCTTACGCGTAAGCTTAAGGAAAGCCTTTCCCGTAACAGGGATGGGGAGGAAAGGGTACGTGTGCGCCGTCTCTGTCTTCTAGGCGATCCCACGCTCTGTACTCTCGCGGATCTCGTGCCTTATCTTAAGGAAGGTACGCTGGAGCTTACCCTTCCCGTACCCTCCGAGGAGGGAGCCTTAGAGGTGTTAAAGGAGCGCCTGACCCTCCTGCACCTTGATGGCGTGCGCCTTATAAACGTAAGGGAGCTTGAGAAAGAGGCTTTAGCCACGCAAAGCGGGGAAAGAGCCGGCGGGAATGTATCCCGTGGCTTACGGCCCGTTTACGACGCACTCGTGGTCGGTCCCCTGACCCTGCCCTCCGAGCGCGTGGCTTTAAGCGCGCTCCTTACCGCTTTAAAGGAAGACGCCTGTGTCTTCCACTTAAGCCTAAGCGACGCGCCGCTTGTGACGCTTAACTACGCCTTAAGCCTGCGGGGCGGGGAGGCACTGCCTGATTTCTGTCTGCCTGGGGCGCTCTTTGCCTCCCCGGAGGTGACGGCCGCGGCTTTGCGCTCTAAGCTTAAGGGCCAGGGTGAACTTACGGGCAAGACGGGCGATCTTTTCGCGCTTTACTCCTACTCGCGTCCCGCCCTGCCCGCGGCCTTAAGAGGCGCGCGGGAGAGCGGAAGCGGGAGCCTTACCCTTTCCCACGTCGGCGTGCGCTTTACGCTATCTTCGTATCTCACCGACGGGGCTCTGCCGCTTCAGGAAAGCGCGGTAGACGCTGCGGATTTAGCTTTAGACTCCCGCCTTGAGGCGGCGCTCACGGCTGTACGGTCTGAGGTAAGCAGGGAGAGGCCCCTTATCGTGGACGCGCGCCTTTACGGGGTACGCGAGACTTCCCGTCTAAGTGCCCTTCTTTACCTTGCCTCACGGGTATGCGCTTTAAGTACCGCTCTGCCTTCCCTCATCTGGCTCCTGCCTTACAGTGAGGAGGGGGAGCCCCTCGGGGCGGCCCTGCGCGCGGCGCTGCGTACCGCGGCCCGCGAGCTCTCCTTACCTTGGCTTACGCTCGTGGAGTGCGCCTCCCCTGAGAGAGTGCCCGAAAGTCAGCTTGCCGCGGCCCTGCTCTCGGAGATCATGCCCACGCCGCGTGAAGGTAAGAGCGCGGAATACGTGTTACATAACGCGGGACTTAGCGTAAGAAACGTGCAGAGTCTTCAAGGGGAGAGGGCGGAATGCCTGAGAGATCCGGGACAGGGAGAGCGGCGCGCGGACGCTGTGGAAGCTTCTGAAGCTGACGTGACCTCTTCCCGTAATGCTTCGCTGCAGGAAACGGTTAAGACCGGGGATCAGGTACGGGAGCATTACTATCTCGATACCTTACGGCGCGGGCGCTTAAACAGCCTTACCTTCGTGAAGGGAGAACTGCCCGTACCGGACGCGACCGATCCCGCTGATCTTAGGGTGCAGATTTCAGTACGCGCCGCGGGCCTTAATTTCCGCGACGTGATGTGGGCTTCGGGACTTCTGCCCTCCGAGGCCCTGGAGCGCGGTTTCTCGGGTACGGGCTTAGGCCTTGAGTGCGCGGGCGAGGTAGTGGCCGTGGGCGGCGGGGCGCTCAGGCGCGGCCTTACGGTCGGCATGCGTGTCATGGCCCTGGCGCCCCATGCTCTCGCCACTTCGGTCGTCACTAAGGCGCACGCCGTCTTCCCCTTACCTGAGGGACTTTCCTTTGCCGAGGGCGCGGCCCTGCCCGTCGTCTTCTTTACGGCCGCCTACTCCCTGATTGAGAAGGCCCGCGCCCGTAAGGGGGAGAGCGTTCTCATTCACGGCGCGGCAGGCGGCGTGGGCCTTGCGGCATTGCAGATCGCCTTAGGCCTGGGGCTTACCGTGCACGCCACGGCCGGCAGTGAGCACCGGCGCGCGCTCTTGAAGTCGCTGGGGGCCCATTACGTTTATGACTCGCGCTCGCTGCACTTTGTTGAGGAAGTATTGGGCAATACGCAGGGTAAGGGCGTCAGCATCGTCCTTAACTCCCTCTATGACAGGGCGGGAGCGTGGTCCTTTGAGCTTACCGCACGCGGCGGCACCTTTATCGAGCTTGGTAAGCGCGATTTTTACGAGGATCATCCGCTCTATCTTAAGCACTTTAAGGATAACGTCACCTACTGCGGCGTGGACGCCGACGCGCTGGTCGCCGACTTCCCCGAGGTGGCTTCCGCGGTCATGGACAAGGTGGCGGAGGGCTTTAAGACGGGACTGTACCGTCCCCTGCCCGTGAGCCTCTATACCGCCTCCTGCGTCGAGGAGGCCTTCCTTGACATGCGCCACTCCAGGCACGTGGGCAAGGTGGTGATTCTGCCTCCCGGATTTGAAGAGGGAGCATATGAGCGTGAGCCAGAGTATAGGGGGAGCACTAAGCTCTCTGCTGCCGCGCCGTCGTCCGCCTCCCGTAAGAGCGCGGCCGCTTCCGGCTTTAGCCTTGAGAGGACCCTGAGCGTTAAGGACATGCTCTTTATCGTCACCGGCGGTACCGGCGGTGTGGGTAAGGCTCTGGTCACGGAGTTGGTGGCGCGCGGCGCACAGCATGTTCACGTCCTTGCCCGTCATTTACCGAAGTCAGTCGCGGGTAGGCCGTCCTCCGCGACGCAGGATAAGTTAACCGTGCACTATCACGCCGTGGACGTCGCGGACGCTCAGGCGGTGGAGAAGTGCGTGAAAGCGATCACGGAGAGTCTGAAGGCACCGTCCGCCACCGTGGACCCGTCCACCGAGACGTACTCAGATCTCTCCCTGCCGCCCGTTACCCTGCTCCACGTGGCAGGCCTTACCCGCGACAAGGCCTTTAGGGAGGTAAGCGTCTCTGACATACAGACGGTCCTTGAGGTCAAGTACCTGGGCGCCTTAAACCTGATACAGGCCCTTAAGGGCAAGGCACGGCTTTGCTCGTTCTTAGCCTTAAGCTCGGTCACGGTGCTCCTTGGCAACCCGGGGCAGTTGGCCTACGTCGCCGCCAACGCCGCGCTGGAAAGCCTCGCGGGAAGATTGCGCAAGGCGGGGGTTGCCGCCACGGTCCTGGGCTTAGGTCCCGTGGCAGGGGCGGGCATGCTTCATGGCAAGGAGCGGCTTTTAGATGCCTTCGCGCGGCAGTTAGGCGCTAAAGCTCTCAGCGTGCCGGAAGTAATCCTGGCCATCGGGAGACTTGGCTCTCAGTCGCCCGCGGTGAGCTATTACTTTGCCACCGATTTAAGAAAGCTCTCTCCCCTGATGGGTGAGAACCGCCGCTTTGCGGGACTTAGCTTAGGCTTTACCCGCGCGGGCATGGGGGAGGAAGGCTCGCTTAGCGCGCGTCTTAGCGCCTTACCCCGTGAGGAGGCTCAGGCGCTCCTTACCTCCGTGCTCAGGGCGGAGCTCGCCTCCCTCATGGGCGTGGAGCCAGCTTCCGTGGAGGTGACGCGTCCCTTAACCGCCCTCGGCGTCGACTCCCTCCTTGTCATGGAGTTCATCACCGCCCTTGAGGAGAAGCTTGCCTGCAAGATCCCCTTAAGCGTGGCCTCCGATGAGTTAAGCCTTGAAAGTCTCGCCCAAAGCCTCCTTAAGCTTATCCGCAAGGAGGAGAACCTTGCGGGAGAGGAGGGGGTGACGGGTGAGCGGAGCGCGGAGAGTACGCTTTCCTTACTTGAAAGGCAGCACGGTCTTAAGGTTCGCGCGGAGATCGCGGCCACTGTGGAGGGAGGGGCGCGCCATGGCTAAGCTTAGCGACGCCGAGATCGCGGCCTTAGTGGGACGCTTTAGCGGGGAGCAGGGGGAGCCCGCAAAACGTCGGGCGGATAGCGGGGCTGTAGCTGCGCCTTACGCTGACGGGGCTTTATCCAGAGCTTACCCCGCGCCTTCCTTTGAGGACCTTCCCGCCTATAAGCGCCTTGAGGTGCAGCTTAAGGTGGGTAAGGCCACGGGCGTGACGCAGCCCTTTTTCATGGTGCACGAGGGCTGCGCCCACGCCACCACGGTCGTTGACGGCCGTACCCTGCTTAATTTCAGCACCTACGATTACTTAGGTTTAAACGGCGATCCGCGCGTCAACGCCGCGGCCGTCGCGGCCATGGAGCGCTACGGTACCTCGGCCTCGGCCTCGCGTTTAGTCGCAGGCGAGAGGCCCGTGCACCGCGAGCTGGAACAGGCCCTTGCCGCCCATTACGGGACCGAGGACGCCCTCGTCTTCGTCTCGGGTTACGCCACCAACGTCACGGTGATCGCCACCCTCTTTGACAGGGGCGACATCATCTTTGAGGATGCTCTCGTGCATAACTCCATCGTCACGGGCGCGCTGAACTCGGGCGCGACGCGCGTCGCCGTGCCCCATAATGACGTGGAAGCATTAGAGCGTCTTTTAAAGGAACGCCGCCACCGCCACCGCCGCGCCCTCATCGTCACCGAGGGCGTCTTCTCCATGGACGGCAACTGCGCGCGTCTAAAGGAGCTTATCGCGCTTAAAAAGCGCTACGGCTGCTTCCTCATGGTCGACGAGGCGCATGCCCTGGGCGTCACGGGGAAGACGGGACGGGGCTCTTTTGAGCGCGAGGGGATTAATCCCGCTCAGGTCGATATCTGGATGGGCACGCTCTCCAAGACCTTATGCACCTGCGGCGGCTATATCGCGGGCGCTAAGGCCCTCGTCATGCTCCTGCGCTACACCGCCCCCGCCTTCGTCTACTCGGTAGGGCTCTCGCCGGCCCTGGCCGCGGCCTCCTTAAAAGCCCTCACGCTTTTGCATGAGGAGACGTGGCGCGTCCATAAACTTCAGGAGAACGCCCGCTACGCCCTGGATACCGCCCGTGCCTTAGGCCTGAATACGGGCCTTGCCGAGGGTACCTCCATTCTGCCCATCCTCGTGGGCTCCTCGCTCAAGGCGGCTTTCCTGTCCAATTTACTCATGGAAAGGGGCGTCTGCGCCTTACCCGTCATTCACCCCGTGGTGCCCGAGGGGGAAGCGCGTCTGCGGCTCTTTTTAAGCGCCGCGCATGAGAAGGAACATTTAATGAGCGCCCTGAAGACCATCGCTGACTGTCTGCCCGTGGCAGAAGAAAAAGCCGCGGCTTTCAGCACTTCACGCGTGAGGGAGGCGGAGCATGGCCGTTAAGTCCCCGCTTGCCGCCTCGTTAAGCATGGCCCTTGAGGCGCAGTCCCTGGAGAGCGCCGTCAGGCAGCGCGCCCGGGAGGCGCGAAAGTCAGAGCGTGCGACAGGGAGTGCCGCGTCCGCGGAACCGCGCCCGTTAGCGGCGAAAGAGCGTCAGGCTGGCTCGCATAACCCTGTCACACAGGGGACTCAGGCCGGGACCGTGAACGTGCCTGTAGAGCACGGGGAGATCACAGCCCCCGGGAAGACAGTTGCTTCAGGTAAGGCGGCAGATCCCGTTAAGGCTACGCAAGAGGGGACGCCGCGTGGCGCTCTGCCCGCGCTTACGGGCCGCGTCTTTCTGATGCTGCAGGGCCCGCAGAGTAAGTTCTTCCCTGAACTTGCCGCCACGCTTATCTCCTGTGGCGCGAAGGTCATCAAGCTTCATTTCTGCGGGGGCGATGTCCTTTTGTGGGGCAGGGGCGTTCGCGGCGTGAAGAGTCTAAGTTATCACGGCAAGGCCGCGCTCTTTCCGGCCTTTATCGGGGATCTCTACGCGCGCGAGGGCGTTACCGATCTCGTCCTCTACAGTGACTGGCGGCCTTTGCATCAGGACGCGATCTTAATCGCGAGGGATCGGGGGATCCACGTCTGGGTCTTTGAGGAGGGCTATTTAAGGGCGGGTTTCGTCACCCTGGAGCGCGACGGCGTCAATGGCCGCTCCTCCTTACCTTCCACCAGGGATACGGTGTTAAAGGAGGCCACGGATCTCCCCCCTTTCACCCCCGCCCCCGAGTGCGGCGAGACCATTAAGGCCAAGGTACGCTACGCCATCTGGCATCACGTGGGCAATACCCTGCTGTGGCCTGTCTTCAGGCATTATCACACCCATAGGAGCATGAACATTTTCTGTGAGCTGATGGGGATCCTCCCGCGCTATTTATTAAGAAAGCGCCGCAAGCTGCGCTCCGCCATCACCTTAAGCCGCTTTTTAAGAAACGACGGGCGCTGCTGGTTCTACCCCTTACAGCTTTCCACCGACTCGCAGGTGCAGCTTTACTCGCCCTATATCCGTCAGGAAGAGGCCATTACCTGCGTCCTCTCCTCCTTTGCCCGCTGCGCGGACCGAGGCGACAGGCTCCTTATCAAGGATCATCCCTTAGATAACGGCCTTACCCCCTACCGTACCTTTATTGACAGCGCCGCCCGTGCCTTAGGGATTGAGGGACGCGTCTCCTTTGTCGAGGACGGCAATTTGCGCGCCATTTTAGCCAAGGTCAGGGGCGTCATCTTAATTAACAGCACCGTGGGACTTACCGCCTTACTTGAGGGCAAACCCGTGTTCTGCCTTGGTAAGGCCATCTACGCCATGGAGGGTCTGGCCGCTACGGGTAAGAGTGAGGCTCTCGACAGATTCTGGTCAGAAGGCAAAGGCCCCGAGAGACAGGTGCTTTCAGCTTTCCTTAAAGTGCTGCGCTCGCGTGCCCTCGTGGAAGGTTCTTTCTACGCCCCCGCGGCCATGGAGCGTGTCGCAAGGGGCGCGGTGGCCCGTTTCTCCGCGGTGCAGGGCGCGATCGCAGCTTACGCGGGAGAGAAGGTCAGACACACGGTATCTACCGTGAAGGAGGTGAGCGCATGAGCTATCAGGATGAAAAGATGCGTGAAGCGCAAGAGCCGGTGACGGGCAGTGCCGTCATGGGGGAGGCTCCTTTAGAGGTTAAGTCCCCTTCCTTAGTGCTGCGTGCCGCCTTAAGCGAGGACATCCCCTTCTGCGCGCGGGCCCTCTCCGCCGTTTTGGAGGGGATCCTCGACACGGGACTTGCTCCTTTGCGCGAGCGCCTCGGGTTTACCTCTCTTGAGGAGCTCCTCAGCGCGGCTTTATACGAGGGTTCCGCGTCGCTTTTAAGCCTTAGGCACATGACGGTGTTAAGCGCCGACGGCTATTTCGCGGGCCTGCTCTACGCCTACGCCCCTGAAGAGGGGGAGGCGCTACTTCCCGACTTCGTAAGCTCCCTTATGGATACGGACACGCGTGAGCTCATCTCGCTGCTTTCAGGCTCGCTGTTGCCGGTACGGCCCGGGGAAAAGGCCTTTTACGTCAACACCCTCTATGTCGCGGAAGGTGAGCGCGGCCGCCGTTATGGCGCGGCGCTCCTTTCCCTCGCGCGTACCCGCGCCCGCGCCTTAGGCTTTAACACCCTCATGCTGCACTGCTTTGCCGGCAACACGGGAGCGCTTAACTTTTACAGGCGCGAGGGCTTTGAGCTGCGTGAGGAGATCTTCTATGCAGGTGAGGCCGCGACGCGTTTTCCCGAGGGCGGTTTCTATCTCGTGAAAAGCCTTGAGAAAACGTCTGATAGCGCCGCGGGAGCTGAGTCATCCTCCGTGGAGGGGCGTCAGTCTCCGGGAGGGAGCGCATGTTAGGCCGTTTTGCACCCGTAACCTTTAAGGGCTCCTGTGTCGTGCTCTCGGGCGCGACCTCGGGCCTGGGCCTTGCCCTTGCCCGTGAGTGCCTGTCCCGCGGCGTGAAGACTCTCGCGGTGATCGGACGCAACGCGGAGGTTCTGGAGAACCTGCGCTCCGCGGGCGCCGCACAGGGCTGCACCGTACTCTGCCTTGAGTGCGATTTTAATCAGGACGCCGCCTTAGTGCAGGAGATCCTTAAGAGTTTTATGGCGCGGGTAGCCGCCGTGCAGCTGCCTGATCTCGTCATCGCCTGCGCGGGCGTCTCCACCACGCGGGGGGCGGACGGTCTTGAGGATCTCTTTGAGATCCGACGCGCCGTCGCGGTCAACGTGCTCTCCTCTATGTCCCTTCTCTATCTTGGCGCTGCGCTGATGGCAAAGCGCGGCAGGGGCCGTCTCTGCGTCATCTCTTCCCTCGCGTCCTTAGTCACTCTGGGATCGAGCGCCCTCTACGGCGCCACCAAGTGCTGCCTTAATTCCTACGCCGCCGCTTTGCGCTCCGAGCTTCAGAGCCGCGGCGTAGGGGTTACCTGTGTGATACCGGGCTTTATCAGATCTCCCATGAGCGCGCGTTTTAAGGGCCGCCGTCCTCTCATGCTGAGCGCTGAGCGCGCCGCCACGCGCATCGTGAACGCCCTGGAGATGGGAAAGGATGAGCTTTATTTCCCGTATCTTTTATACGTGGGGATAAGGCTCCTTACCCTGCTGCCCGCCTTCTTGCGCCGTGTTCTCCTCAGGGCCTTTGCCTTTGAGGTGCTCCCCGACCGGGAGTTAAGTCTCCATAAACTAAGGAGCCACGCTCACGGGGAGGTACTGGGAGAAGCGCCCGCGGGTAAGGCTGAGGACAGCGGGTTTTCTGCGCACGACCCCTTTAGAGCAGCGTCAGGCAAGGCACCTTTGGGCATGCAGCCTGACGTATGCACCGAGACGAACTTCAAGGTGGAAACGCTAAGGAGGCCCTTATGATGATCCTGAGCGTTACCGCCTTGTCTTGTCTGGTGCTTGTCGAGCTTTACTTTAAGCGTCCCTGCGCGCGGGCCTTAAAACGCGTGCGTCTTGAGAGGCGTTTACAGCGCGCCCTTAGCGCGCCCGCTCTCAGTCTTCCCTTACGCGCCGTCCTGTACTTGCTTTTAAGTCTCAATGTGGTGAGTATCGTGGCCTTAGTCTGCGGGGAGGTTCTCTTATCCTTAGGGGTACTCTGCGTGACGGGGATGGTGTATGTCCTCGTGCAGGCACTTAAATTACACATTTTAGGCGAGCCTCTGGTGTGGAGCGATCTCCTTCTCATCCGCGAGATGTGCTTAAAGCCCTCCTTCTATTTTGCCTACGTGCCCCTTAAGGTCTATTTACTCGGATCGCTCGCATGTGCAGCTTTACCGGTACTGTTGCTGTCGTTAACCTCACTCAATGCAGTGGATGTGAGTACCGGTAAGGCTGCCTTTTTAGGCTTGCTCCTTTTAGAAGAGACGGGAGCTTCGTTACGTCTGCAGGCGCTTCTTACCTTATGCTTTGCCCTTGGCGCTTTGGCCATCGTACTTAATTACGTGGTGCGACGGGAAAGCGCCGTAGTCCGCCTGAGCAGGGTGCAGGACGATGACGCGGGTGCGAAGCCCGCTGTTGACGGGTTGAGGAATGATGAGTACCTGGCGGGTTCCGTCTTCCGCGGCCTTACCTATCACGCCACGCTCGATGGCCTGCGCCTTGGCGTCACGCTCTCCCTTCTGCTGCAGTTAGGCGAGCTGCTGTTCTTAAGGCGTGAGTACCACGCCCTTCTGGAAAGCTTAAACCCGGAGGAGAGCTCACTTGATGGTGCCGCTGCGGTACGTCCGGTGCGTAACGCTGCAGGGAAAGTTAAGAGCGCCACGGGTTCCGTGCTGCTCGTGCAGGCCGAGTCCGCGGTCAATCTCGCGGAGCTCGTGCAGTCCTTAGGTGAGAGTAGGGAGCTGGAGGATGCTTTCTCCCCGTACCTTGCCCTTACCTCTGACATGGCCTCTAAGGCTACCTTACGGGGCCGCCTTGGTATTGACTATACCGGCGCCTACACGATGAGAAGCGAGTTCGCCGTCCTCACCGGCCTTGATCGTTATGCCCTGGGCATTTACGCCTATGATCCCTATCAGGCCGTAAGAAGCTATAAGGTGCGCTCTCTCGCCTACGCTTACCGCGCTCAGGGCTACCGTACTCTCTGTATTCACCCTAACGCTGCCACCTTCTTTAACCGCGAGAAGGTCATGCAGAACCTGGGATTTGACTCTTTTATCTCCCTTGAAAAGCTCCCTGCGCTTAAGCGTCACGGCCCGCATGTCGCGGATCTCGCCTTACTTGACTATGCCCGTGAGTTAATCGAGAGCGCCGGTGAGAAACTCTTCCTCTTCGTCATCACCATGGAGGCCCATGGTCCGTGGCTGAAGGGCCGTTTTAAGGACGCTCCCGCCCTGTCGCCCCTTGGCGCTTATGCCCGCCATGTCGTGAGCCTCTACGCGGGGCTTAAGTCCGTCGCCTCAGCGGGGATCACCACCTTAAGTTACGGCGATCACCTGCCTCCCCTGCCGGAGACGCGCAGCCTTCGGAACTTACCCCTGCCCGAGATCCTGGGCTTTAATTTGCCCGCGGAGTGCGTATCTCAGATCCGTGCACGGAACGCTGCGGGAGCCGCGGGAGCTGATGAAGTGCCGGTCGTGAGTACCCGTGAGCTGCATGCGCTCGCGCGCTCTTTAAGTGCCGCGCGGGAGACGGCAGCTACCCCGTCTCAGGGCACGGGATCAGCTACGGGAGGTGCCCATGCTTAAGCTGTTATCAAGGGGCATTGAGAAGATCCCGCACCTTAAGGCATTCCTTGAGGAGGAGTTATCCCTCTATCGTGAGCCGAAGCGTATCGAGGCTGTTGTGGGCTGGGGTCATAAGGAGACGGCCCGGGAGGCCCGCGCCCTGGCAAAGAGACTTGCCGTGCCTTACGTCGCCCTTGAGGACGGCTTTATCCGCTCCTTAGGTTTGGGCGTTAACGGCGCCCCGCCTTTATCAATAAGCGTCGATCCCGTGGGCTGCTATTACGACGCCACTGAGCCCTCCTTGATTGAGAAGGTACTCGCCGAGCCTCAGTCTTTGGATGAGAAGCTGTTACAGCGAGCCCGCCACGCCATGGAGATCTTAAGGCGCGAGCGTCTCTCCAAGTACAACGTCAGTCCCGACGTGGAAAACGCGTACCTCTCCTCGGATACCCGTGCCATTTTAAGTTCTCCTGAGCCGCGCCTCCTTCTTCTGGATCAGTGCGCCGGGGATGCCTCGTTAACCCTGGGTCTCGTTCCCGGGGACGTCGCACTGCGCATGTACCGCCGTGCCCGTGAGCTCTACCCTCACCACCGTCTCATCCTCAAGGTTCATCCCGATGTCCTTGCCGGCAAGCGTCAGGGCCTTCTCTATGAGGCTTTCAAGTCTGAGAACCTTTTACACTCCATCCATGTCTGCGGTGAAGACGTGAGTGTCATGTCATTCGTGGAATCTTTCCCCGTTGTCTTCACCGCCTCTTCGCAGTCCGGTTTTGAGGCGCTCCTGCACGGCTGTACCATGCATACCTTTGGTCTTCCCTTCTACGCGGGTTACGGCCTTACCGTCGACGAATTAGCCCGCGAGGCCGTGGACAGCGTCATCCGCTTAGGGGAGCGTGATCCCGACAGTACCCAAGCTGCGGTAGATGCGCGGGAGCGTCAGGTGCTCTCCGTCATCAGGCGCCGTGCCGCGATCGCGGACGTCTCCTTAGAGAAGCTCTTTGCCGCCGTGTACTTTAAGCTCTGCCGTTACGTCAATCCCGTTACCGGTAAGAGAACTTATCTTGAGGACATCCTCTCGCTGCTCTCACTGCAAAAGAAGATTAATGCCGCCAACCGTGGAGGATGCGTCGTTTATGGCGTGCGGCGCTGGAAGCGTCCCATTCTCAGCGCTTTCCTTGCGTGTCAGGGAGAGCCTGCCTCTAAGGTCACTTTTACCTCTAAGCCTGACAGGGCCTTACGTGACTGTGCCTTAAGCGGTGCCACTCTCGTGCAGTGGGCGTCTAAGAGAGATCGAGTCCTGGAAGGCAGGGCCCGTAATTTAGGTATCGCCACCTTAAACATCGAGGATGGTTTTTTGAGATCGCGCGGTCTGGGCTGCAATCACGTTAAGCCCTTCTCTCTCGTCTGCGATCAGGGCGGTATTTACTATGACCCCGCTTCGGGATCGGATCTCATTGCGATCCTTAATGCCTTGCCGCAGAGAGCCGATCTGGCTCTGCTGCGCCTGCGTGCCGCGTCCTTACGCGCGGAAATCCTGAGGCGTGGCCTTACCAAGTACAACGTGGGCGTCACGGGGAACGCGGTCGAGGACTTAAAGCATGCCTTACCGCAGGACAGGCCCGTGGTGCTGGTGCCAGGCCAGGTCGAGGATGACGCTTCGGTTTTAAGCGCCGGCGGGTTAATCCAGTCCAATGCCGCGTTATTGAAAGCTGTCCGTGAGCGCTGTCCAGACGCTTTTATCATCTACAAGCCGCATCCCGACGTGCTGGCCTTAAACCGCAGGGGTGGTAAGGTGAGCGCGGGTGTCAGTGGTAAGACTGAGGCTTCGCGTGTTCCTCTTTACGATCTTGAGGTGCGCGACATGGCCATTAATGCTCTCTATGATCTTGTATCCGAAGTGCACACTCTGACCTCGCAGTCAGGTTTCGAGGCACTCTTGCGCGGTCTGCCCGTTACCGTCTATGGTCGTCCTTTCTACGCCGGCTGGGGACTTACTACGGACATGCAGAGTTTTGAGGAGCGTAAGTCTGTTCTCACTTTGGATGACTTAGTGGCCGGCGTTCTTATCCTCTATCCCCGTTATTACGACTGGGTGGCTAAGTGCTTTATGCGCCCCGAGGATGCCTTATACCGTTTTGAACATCTGGAGGATATGCCCTCCGATCCCCTTTTCGTGCGTCTGGTGCGTTCCCTTTACGCCTTACGCCGCTCTCTTTATTACCGCTTTCAGAGTTTACGTGGAGGAAAAGAGTAATGGTTTTGTCTGTCGTGCGTGGTAGTGCCATAAGCCAGGTTTTAGTTAGCGTGGGCCTGATGGTGGCCGCCGTGACTTTAAGCGCCTGTTCCTCCACCCCGCGTGGGTTGGCTCACAAGGCAAGCCGCCCCGTGGCCGAGGTAAATTATGTCGCTCAGGCAGCCCCGATCGCCGCCTTCGCCACTGCCGTCGCCGCTTTACCCGTGGGCAGTTCCGAGCGCTTTGCTATGTCCCCTTTGGGCAATGACGTCATGATTACGGGTGGTGAGTTTTATGTCAGCGCCTTAGGTGATGACTGCCGCAAGGCCGAGGTTATTACCGGATCTCAGCGTCTGCTCTTTACCGTCTGTCACGTTCCCGATGGTACGTGGCGCTATATCGCTCCCCTTGAGCTAGCCGTGAGGGACGTGGAGTAGCCATGGGCGCTTTGTGGCAGGGTTTAGCGGTTCAGAGAAGGGTCATCCTCGCTCTGATGCTCCGTGAGACGCACACCATCTACGGTGATGCCAGATTAGGCTATCTGTGGGTGCTCATTCAGTCCGCCTTTGGGATCGCGGTGTTCTGGGGTATGCGCGTCTTCGTGGGCGCGGGTGATCCTCATGGTATGCCGGTCGCCGTCTTCCTCATATTAGGTTTTGGCGTGTGGACGGTAATGTCCGACAGTATCAGCAAATGCCTAAACGCGGTGCGTGTCAATCAGCCCCTGCTGACCTTCCCTCAGGTAACGGAATTAGACGTCATGCTAAGCCGCGTGGCCGTGATTTTTGTCACGCAGTTAGTGGTCTCCGTCCTTCTTCTAAGTGTCGCTTATGCTCTCGGTATTGAGGTGCGTCTCAATGACGCGGGCCTTCTGTATGCCTGCCTTTTATTAGCGCCTCTCTTTGGTCTTGGTTGTGGCATGACCTTATCCGCCCTTGTCGTGTTTATTCCTTCCATAGAGAGGATTGTCCCCTTAGTGATGCGCCTTCTCTTCTTTGTCTCAGGCGTGTTCTTCTCGGCCAATTCCTTTGGCAATGACATCGCGGAGATCCTGCGCTTAAACCCCATGCTTCATCTTATTGAGCTTACTCGGGGCGCTTTTAGCTTTAGTTATCCCGTGGATGGCATGTCCTTAGGATACGTGTCCATCTGCACTTTGTGCCTGCTTTCCGTGGGTCTTTTATTAGAGCGCTACGTGCGCCCGAGGAGGGAAAGATGATCTCCCTTTCCCATATTCGCCACGGCTATAAGACCCCGCAGGGTTTTCATACCGTGTTAGATGATGTCAGCATTGCCTTTGACAGAGGCCACAGCACGGCCATCCTGGGACTTAACGGTGCCGGTAAGTCTACCTTAATCCGCATCATCGGCGGTGCCGAGCATCCCCGTTCGGGGAAGGTCATCAGGACTTCCTCGGTTTCATGGCCGGTAGGTTTTGGCGGGTGTTTTAACGGCTCACTCACGGGCCGCGAGAACCTGCGCTTTGTCAGCCGTATTTATGGTGCTGACATTCATAAGGTATCTAACTACGTCGAGGACTTTTCGGAGCTAGGCGAGTACATGGACATGCCCTTTAAGTCCTACTCCTCGGGCATGCGCGCTAAGCTCGCTTTCGGTCTCTCGCTTGCCATCGGTTTTGACTTCTACCTCGTGGATGAGGCTTTTTCCGTGGGTGACGCGGTTTTCCGCGCCAAGGCCACGCGGGAGTTAGAACGACTTAAGTCACGTTCCTCACTCATTTTCGTGTCGCATTCCATCAATGCGGTCAAGGCCCATTGCGATCGCGGCGCGGTGTTGTTTAACGGTCATCTTAAGGTTTTCGACCGCCTTGATGACGCCATTTCGGAATACGTAAGGATTTGCCATGCCCGCTAACGTCACTCAGGTACCTCCGTCTGCGCAGAGTAAGCCCGCTCCGGAAAAGAGCGCGGTGAAAACGGATGCGCCGGCACAAAATGCGGTGCCGCAGGAGGCTAAGGCAATCAAGGCACAGCCTCCGGTAAAACCCGAAACCAGGGAGGATAAAACTCAGTCAAGTAAAGCGACCGTTGTGCCAACGCCAGCCACGGCCGTGTCACCATCTGAGGTGAGCGGAGCCTCTGTAAATGCAGAGAGAGCTGACGGTGATGAACCGTCACCAAAGCAAAGTCTCTGGAGTGTGCTCTTTTCCAGGGTTAAGTCCTTGTGGTCAGGTTTAGGCGGTGGGCAGAAGCGTTTTCTCTGCGTGGCCGTGTTGCCTTCACTTCTGTGCTTGGCGTACTTCGCTCTCTGGGCCTCCCCGATGTATATCTCCGAGGTCAAGTTCGCTGTTAAGAGCGCTGAGGGCGGAGCTTCGGGACTTAATCTGATGACGTCGCTCTTTAAGGTGCCTACGGCTTCATTGCAGGATGCCATGGTCGTGGAGGAGTTCTTAAAGTCCAATGATGCCTTCACTGCCGTGGATAGAGAGCTTCAGTTAGTCACTCATTTCTCCTCCTCAGAGCATGATCTCATCTCGCGTTTGGAGAGTAAGCCCACGGTCGATGAGATAGCGTCATTCTGGTCGCGTATTTCACGGGTGAGCGTCAATCAGGACTCTAACGTTATCACCTTTGAGGTGCGTGCCTATACGCCGGACATGGCCTATGCCATTAACGATCAGATCCTCAAGGTCAGTGAGGCTCTCGTTAACAGCATGAACGAGCGGGCCAAGGAGGATATGTTAGAGCTCGCCGACATTGAGGTAGCCTCGGCCCGTAGCCGTTTAAGCGCCGCTCAGGATGCCTTACGCGATTTTCGCAATCAGCATCAGGATCTGGACCTTAAGGCCACCGCCGAGGGGATGCAGTCATTAGTCATTGAACTTGAAAGTCAGGCTGCCATGCTCAGAACCGAAATTGCCGAGCAGAGCCGCTATACCGATCCCTCCGCTCCCGCTATTCAGGCTCTGCAGGCCCGTTTAGACGGTGTCATGCAGCAGATTGAAAGAGAGAGATCGCGTTTGACCGAGGTGCCATCTGACGGTGTCTCCATTAACACTCTGGCCTCGCAGTACGAGAACCTCGTCACCGAGGCGGACTTTGCCCGTCAGCAGTTGGTCTTCGCCATGACCTCCTTAGAGAACGCCAAGGCCGACATTCTTTCCAAGAATCTTTACATCGTGACGGTGGCTAAACCGTCCTTACCCGATGAATCGCTGTATCCGCAGCCTTTCCTCTTCACGTTTTACGTTTTCGTGGCCCTGTCCATGGCTTACGCCGTGCTCTCGCTCATCGTAGCGGCCATCAGGGAACATATGGGGTATTAAACATGCTTCAGCCTTTAAAAGATCTACGACTTAAAAGCCTGGCTTTTAGCCTCTCACTTCTTCTAGGCGGTACGCTCACGCTGCCGTTAGCCGTCAGCGCCGCTCCCACGCAGATGAGCGCTGCCGCTAACGGAGCTAATGGTGCCGCAGTGGGGGCTTTGGGCAGTGGGGCCACAGGGGCTTATTTAGGCACTTCCGCGGTTCCCCATCCCGCTAGCACCGGTGGAATGCCGCAGCCGGTGAATAATCTTGGTTATCCGCAACCGATCGGTGGCAACGTGGGGTTGGTCACTCAGCCTAACGCTGGCATGGGTAGTAATGGACTGTATGCACCCTATGGTTATGGCATGATGATCGGGGATACTCCACTGCAGGGACAGCCTGCGTGGGCACAGGGTTCGTATTACTCGGATAAGGGTAATTATTTACTGCCCTTTGGCGCTTCCCTGTTCAAGGGGCGCTTTGCCGGTACCTATTCAGACAGCATTAATCCCTCCTATCGCATCGCACCCGGCGATCGCATCGTGATCCGTGTCTGGGGCGCAAGACAGTACGATGACGTTCTTGTAGTCGATCAGCAGGGCAATATCTTTATCCCAGAGGTAGGTCCCATTCAGGTTTTAGGGATCACCAATGCGCAACTGCAAAGCGCAGTTAAGGGCCGAGTCGGTCAGGTCTTTACCTCTAACGTCGAGGTTTACGTCAATCTTCTAAGCTCTCAGCCCGTGGCTGTTTACGTGGCAGGCTATGTGGTTAATCCCGGTCAGTACGCAGGCGGTGTGGATGACTCCTTACTCTCCTATCTGGACAGAGCGGGAGGGATCGACTTTAGACGCGGCTCGTTTAGGAATATCGAGGTCAAGCGTAATGGTAAGGTCATTGCCTCATATGATCTGTATTCCTTTATCCTCGATGGTTCTACCCCAGGGGTAAAGCTTCAGGATGGGGATGTGATCGTCGCCACGGAGCGTGGCCCTGCCGTGAGCGTGCGCGGATTAGTCCGTGAAGAGGCGCTTTATGAGCTTAAGGGAAAGTCATCAGTTTCCGGAAGGAACGGCATAGCCGGTAAGGGCAATAAAAACGGATATGAGTCTTATGGGAATACGGGAGCCTCTCTCCTTGCATTAGCCTCTCCCGAGAGTTCGGTTTCGCACGTGAGTGTCAGCGGCACGCGCAATCAGAGACCCATCCATCAGTATTTATCTCTTGAGGCATTTAAGGACTTTGTCCTTGAGGATGGGGACATCGTTACCTTCGCCGCCGATGTACAGGGACAGACCATTATCACCAAGGTCAGTGGTGCGATCGAGGGGCTATCACACTTCCCCATTAACAAAAACCGTCAACTAAGGGAGCTGCTCTCGTACATCGAGGTTGATCCGACATTAGGCGATCTCTCTTCGGTTTACGTTAAGCGTAAGTCCGTCGCTGAGCAGCAAAAGCAGGTTATCAGTGATGCTTTACGTCGTTTAGAGAAGAGCGCTCTTACAGCAACTTCAGCATCAGTCGACGAGGCTGACATCCGTGTTCAGGAGGCGACATTAATTCAGGACTTCGTAAGACGGGCTCAGGCCGTGGAACCAGACGGCATCGTCGTGGTTTCCCGAGGTGGTGTCGTCAGCGATATCCGTCTTGAGGATGGTGACGAGATCGTTATTCCCCACAAGACAGATGTTGTCCTGGTAGCCGGTGAGGTCTTTATGCCTAAGGCGGTTACCTATGACCCCTCCATGAGTCTTGATGACTACTTGGGAGCCGCTGGAGGAGTCAGTAACCGAGCAGATGATAAGAACATTTTAGTCGCTAAGGCCAACGGTGAAGTTGGTCTGGCTGAAGACTTAGGTATTGAGGCGGGAGATCAGATCCTCGTCATGCCTAAGTTTGATACCAAGAACATGCAGCTTGCCAAGGACATCATGCAGATCATCTATCAGATGGCCGTGGCGACGAAGGTTGTGGTGGATTTATAAGATAAAAGTATTAATGAATATGAAGGATATACAGATAGTAAGAAGAAAGCTGAAAAAGCTAATTAAAGATCCACTACTGTTTTTTTATGACATGTTGGGTAAAAAATTAAGAAAAAAAGGTATTGGAAAAAGCATAGTTAGAACAGAAATTCTTCATAAAGCAATTGATGGTGGAGTTCTAAAAAAAATTGTTAACAACTTAAATAAAGATGAAATCTTTATATTTGATGAATTTGATAATGCTGTATATACAGCACACAAACGTCATTATGAACACTATTCTGTCTTCTTTAAAAAGCATGGAAATGTAGATTTAAATAGGTTTTATGTAATAAAAAAAGAAGGATGCTATATTATCCATGGACAATTATTTAAGATAATAGATTTATTGTTGGTATATTTGGCGCTAAATAATAAATTAAAAATCTGTTATGGGGAAGATGGATTTTTACATTCAATAGGTAGACCAGTAGATTTTACGTTAGAAAGAAACTACAGAATAGGATGTTCGCTGACTCTTGATTTCAACTCTGCACATTTTGATTGTAACAATATCTCATGGTTAGAGCGGAGATT